>NZ_BTHG01000020.1:0-562 GCF_045862875.1 Francisella sciaenopsi | reverse complement strand
AGTCAGCTCCATTATGTATATCCCAGCTATTAGTTTTTACTGTCAGCTATTAGTTTTTGATAATTAATTATTTATAACTATATGTTACATTTTGTGACAATTAACAGCAGATAAAGGACTTTAAAGAAAAATTAAGGTTCATTTATGCAAATCATAATAAACATCAAGAAAAATATTTTTTCCTTGATTAGCTTTATTTGGTAAGCATAAAATTGAGGTGTAGGCAATATGCTTACAGTTATTAATACTTGTATAAGGAGAATTCCATTATGAACAACAAACTTAAACTAACACCTACAATGATTTGTGCTTTGATGGGCATAGGCTCATTCTCAGTAGCAAATGCTACTGACGCTTGGTCAACATCTAAACTTTCGTCTTATGTGGCTGGGTCTCAAGTAACTGATAGTGGCAAAACATATCAGTGTAAAGAATGGCCAGCTTCTGGTTGGTGTCAAATTGCTGCGTATAAACCTAGTGGCACATATGGTTCTGATGCTTGGAATGTTATTAGTGACAACACTGATAACACTGATAACACTGATAACACTGATAACACTGA
>NZ_BTHG01000019.1:0-808 GCF_045862875.1 Francisella sciaenopsi | reverse complement strand
GCATATGTACCGATGGATCCTGAATATCCTGTAGAGAGATTTAGACATATACTTGCAGATACAGAAGCTAAGTTGATTATTACCCAAAGTCATATAGAGCAAAGATTAAAAGAAGTAAGAGATATAGAGCTTATATCAATAGATGATCAAGATAAACAAGTTATCTATGATAAAGAAGAAATAACTAATCTTCCACGATATAGTCAATCTACAGATCTTGCATATGTGATTTATACATCGGGTACTACTGGATTGCCTAAAGGAGTTATGGTTTCTCATAGTTCGGTAATCAATTTATCTCTTAATAAAAGATATTTAGATGTTAGAAGTAGTGATACATTTGCATTTTTATCTTCTACTATATTTGATGCATCAATATTTGAAATATTTGTTCCAATAATGAATGGAGCAAAATTATGTATTCCTACAGATCAAAAAAGTCTAATATCAAGTGTTTCTCAATTTAAAAGCTTTATTGCTAAAAACAATATAACTATTTTATGGCTTACAAAAACTCTGTTTGATACGTTATCTAGTCAATCTAATTTAATATTTGTGAGCATCAAGTATTTAATTATTGGTGGAGAACAGCTAAATGAAGATATTATAAATAAATTGCTAAATGATAAAGGAGCCTCACTATTATATTTAATAAATGGTTATGGTCCTACAGAGTCAACAACATTTACAACAATGTATGTTTTTGATAGAACAAGTTATATTTCTTGTCCTATAGGTAAACCCCTTAATAATATTCAAACATATATTCTTGATCACTATATGAAACCGGTTCCTGTTGGGGTTATAG
>NZ_BTHG01000018.1:0-959 GCF_045862875.1 Francisella sciaenopsi | reverse complement strand
GATGTAGATATTTTGTATCCAGTAAGAGATGCTACAGCTACAGTCCATAGAGTATTATCTTTAGGGATTTCAGCAGATACTGTAGAGTTACTATTTATAGTAACTTCTTTAGTATCACCACTACTATTAGATAGAGTTAAAGTAGTCGATTTACCATCAGGTAATCCACTAACAGCAATAGCAACATTTTCTGTAGGTATAGCTTGTTTAGTGAATGTAACATCAGCATTTGAAGTATTATAATTATATACTCCTATTGAATATGTTTCAGAAGGAGTATAACTATATCCATTACTAACAAAGCTATCTACAGTAAGAGTATAAACGATACCGTCTTCAGAAGAAGGTATATTATCTAATGTAATAGCTTTATTAATTTCAAGACTTCCAGAAGAAACAACATTACCATTAGCATCTGTAAGAGTATAAGAAGTAGTAGGGTTTCCACTAACATCAGCTTGAGGATTAATACTAATAGATCCTTCACCAGTAGTACTAGATTTTGTATATTCTACAGAAACTGTTTGAGATGCACCTTTAGCTAAAGTAAATGATGCAGGAGAAGCTGAGCCGATAGCTCCATCAATAGCAGTTACACTAATAGTAAGATTAGCGCTATCACCGACAGTGACATCAAGTTTAGTAGTTGACCCCCACTGAGCATTATTTAATTCGGCTATTTTAGTACCATTTTTTAGAATTTGAACATCTGCAAGAGTACTAGTGCTTACAAAGTCAGGCTTAGCTGGTAATACTATAGAAACAGTTCCCTGTCCTTGAGCTGCTTCACCATTATATTCCCAAACTCCCCATTTAGAATCTTTGTTAGGAGTTTCACCCTGAGTCCACCATTTAGCTGTATATGATTCACCATTATAAGTAACAGTATCACCTTTAGTATATACTTGCGTAGAGTTCCAATCAGAAGAACTAGAAGTATTATCAGTGTTGTCAGTGTT
>NZ_BTHG01000017.1:0-1233 GCF_045862875.1 Francisella sciaenopsi | reverse complement strand
AGCTGAAATATATGTAAATGTATCTATTGTAGATGGCTTTAGAATATTATAATTTCACTTATATAGATGTTTGATTTTTATATGAATAAGATAAGATTTGCTCTGAAAAGTTTAAGATATAATAGGATTAGTTGTAGGCTACGCCTTTTACACCATCAACCCAGGTCCAACCTTGATAAGAATCTGAGTTAAGGATCCAAGTCATTAAACCTCCGTATTGACTATAATTGCCAAGACCGCCATTTGTTATATCTTTAGATATATCTACAGGATCATACAAGCCAGCACCAGAACATTTAGCATCTGCTAAACAAGATCCTTGTTGATACTCTGAATCTGATACTGAAGGATCTCTAAAGTCAGGTACGCCAAGAATTATCTTAGTACCTTCAGGAACATAGAATGAATCAGCAGTTAAACCAGTCATATCAGCACGAGTTTCAGGACTTAATAGGTCAAAAGTCATACTTAAGAAGCCAACATCAAAACCTTTTAATCCACCAAAATTAGCACCACCATACTGATTATATGTTTGGATAAATACAGCATTAAACTTAGCTTCATTCATAAAGTCTTGAGTATACATTGCTTCAGCAAATTTAGCACTTCCACTCGCCCATTGACCTGTTCCATACCATCCATTGACTTGAGGTGCTGCAGCTAAATACATATCTTTATCTGTGATAGATTTGAATTCTGTCCTAGCAGCATCAAGATATTTGATAAAGTTTGTTGCTTCTGAAGTAGAAGCGTTTGGATGTTCTACGTCGACATCAAGACCATCATAACCATTATCTGCTAAGAATTTACCCATTGCTTGACCAGTTGTGGTAGCATTATCTCCACTCATATCAGGATCAAAATAATTTTCTGCACCACCTATTGATAATAAGGCAATACCTCCATTATTATGAATGATATTCAGTTGAGCAGGTATTCTTGATTTCATTTCATCAGTCCATTTTGGTAGAGTTACCGTACCATCAGAATCTTGACCAGCAAAAGCATATACAATTACATTATATCCATGAGTCATAGCCGCCTGAATCATTTCATTAGTAGTTTCAGGTTGACTATACCATTCCGCATCATAACCTCTAACATAGCCTACGACAGCTCTATCTGGCCAATTTGTATCAGAAGAGTTCTCTGCTATAGTTACACTAATACTCTGAGTATCTTGATTTGTAGTAAAAGAAGAAGGAGATGTAGATATTTTGTATCCAGTAAGAG
>NZ_BTHG01000016.1:0-1390 GCF_045862875.1 Francisella sciaenopsi | reverse complement strand
TATTCCCTATCATATGCTCAAGAGCGCTTATGGTTTATAGAGCAGTATGAGAAAGGTAGTAATGCTTATCATATGCCGCTGCTTGTATCACTTAATGAAGGTATTGATATAGAAGCGATTAAACGATCTATAAGTTCTATAGTGCAAAGACATGAGGTATTAAGAAGTGTATTTAGACAAGATGAAGAAGGGAGTGACTATCAAGTAGTATTGAATGATGATTTAGTTATTAGAGAATATAATTATCAAGATACGGTTATATCTAAGCAAATTGATTTAGATATTAATACACCGTTTGATTTAGTTAATGACTATCCGATAAGGGTATCGATATATAGAGAAGATGATGATACTAAGCTATTGATTAATATCCATCATATAGCAAGTGATGGTTGGTCTATTGATATATTGCTTAAAGAATTAAAAGCTTATTATGATTACTATACTAATAATACTCCTATTCACTTACCGGAATTAAGTATTCAATATAAAGACTTTGCTGTATGGCAGCGTGAGTATTTGCAGGGGACTAATCTTAATAAGCAGTTAGCTTATTGGAGAGATAGGTTATTAGGATATGAAACACTAAATATGCCTACAGACTATCCAAGACCAGCAAAGATAGATTATAGGGGATCTAATGTTAGCTTTGATTTAGATGAAGAGATATCTACTAAGTTAAGAGCGATAGCGAAAGAGAATAATAGCTCGTTATATTCATTAATGCTAAGTGTATTTTATGTATTATTACATAAATATACAGGTCAAGAAGATATAGTTATAGGAACGCCTATAGCGAATAGACATCATATTCAGATACAAGATTTAATAGGATTTTTTGTTAATTCATTAGGGTTAAGAGAACAGATAGATCCGAGTGATACTATTATAGATTTACTTAAGGAAGTACATAGTAATCTTATAGAAGTGCAAAGTCATCAAGACTTACCATTTGAGAAGTTGGTAGCTGAGCTTAATGTAGAACAAGATCAAAGTAGACATCCGATATTTCAGGTGATGTTTAGTGTACAGAGTTTTGGTGGAGAAGATACTAAGTTATTTAAGCCAACAAGTGATATAAGTTATAAAGTAGCTAAGTTTGATTTAAGTTGTTTTATAGATGATAGTCAAAGTAGATTAAGAGGTTTAATAAGCTATGCTACATCATTATACAGCGAAGAAAGTATAGAAAGATTAGTAGAGTCATATAAGAGGATATTACAGCAGTTAGTTCAACAAAAAGAAAGAAAGATAAGAGATTATAGTCTGTTAACACCACAAGATTATCAGAGGATAGTATATGACTGGAATGCTACTGATAGTGATTATCCGAATGATAGGACTATATATGAGTTATTTGAAGAGCAGGTAGAGAAGAATCCGAATAATG
>NZ_BTHG01000015.1:0-1762 GCF_045862875.1 Francisella sciaenopsi | reverse complement strand
GCTGTAGCATCTCTTACTGGATACAAAATATCTACATCTCCTGCTTCTTTTACTGCTAATAATGATGCTCAAAATATCGATGTTAATTTCGAGCAACAAGCTCCGATTGAAGCTGGTAAAAAAGTTATTGGTTACTGGGAAAACTGGAAACCTGGTCTAATAAGTGGAAACTGGGAAGCAACTACTGAAGATGTAGCACCGTACACTCATGTACTATACTCATTCCTTACATTAGATCCATCTCCTAACTCAGATAATCCACATGATACACAATGGAATTCAGGTCATCTTAATGAGAGTAATGCTGGCAAGGATGTTCTTATTGTTATGCAACCAGATGACTATGATTATAAATGGCAAAGAGTTCGTATAATCGCTTTAAATGATGCTGCTCATGCAAATGGTGGTAAATTCATTTGGGCTATTGGTGGTTGGTCTGATTTACAGCAAACTATTAGTGATAGTCAAATAGATACTTTTGTTAATCAAGTTGTTGAATTATTAAAAATTGGTGGTGATGGTGTAGATTTTGACTGGGAACATTTAAGTCAGTTAGCTAATGGTTCTGTAAATCCAAATAAAGATCAACAATTAGCAACATTAGCTAAAACTCTTAAAACCTTAAGAGAAAAGCTAGATGCAGAAGGAATGACTGATAAACAAATTGGTTACACAACTAGATTTAATGCTTTCTTCGAAAGCAGTAAAGCTCATGGTTTTGCAAATGATTTTAATTCTGATGGAGAAGGTATTGCTATTGAAAAATGGTTAGAGGAAAATGGATCATCATTAGATAAAGTTGTTAACTGGGTAAATATTATGGCTTATGATGTTGGTCCTAATGATATGCCTAATGGTCAAACTTGGACAACTAGTGTATATGAAGATGTTTTATCTAGCTTTGCTAAATATGTAAACCCTAGTTTAGTTGTTCTTGGATTTGAACCAGGTGGACAAGCTGCTGGAGGAGAATGGGAAGGTCTTACTTTAGATAAAGAGATGATTGACTATGTATCTGATAACAATTATGGTGGATCTATGTTCTGGGCTATAAATCAAGTAGCAATGGGTACAGCTTCTACTTACTATCAGAATACTGTTACTGGAACAAATGTTCATGATTTAGCTAACTACTCTCAAGAAGCTTTTGCTGAAGAATAATATATAAAATTTCTTTATTTTGATATTTCTCTCTATTCAATATTTCCTATACAAGAAATCAAACATCTATATAAGTGAAATTATAATATTCTAAAGCCATCTACAATAGATACATTTACATATATTTCAGCTATTAGTTTTCACTGTCAGCTATTAGTTTTTGATCGATGACTATTTATAACAATCTTGGTATATTAGTCACCGATTAGAAACATAATCATTCTTAAATAAGAGTAATTTAACAATCACTTAGGAGATCATAATATATGAAAAATAAACTTAAACTAACACCAACTATGCTTTGTGCCTTAATGGGTGTAAGCTCATTCTCTATAGCAAATGCTACTGATGCATGGTCAGCATCTAAAGTTTCTTCTTATGTTGCCGGCACTCAAGTAACTGATAGCGGTAAAACATATCAATGTAAAGAATGGCCTGCGTCTGGCTGGTGTCAAAATGCCGCATACAAGCCTAGCGGAATATATGGGGCTGATGCTTGGAATGCTGTCGGTGATGGTCCTGTAGATCCAGTTGATCCAGTTGATCCAGTTGATCCAGTTGATCCAGTTGATCCAGTTGATCCAGTTGATCCAGTTGATCC
>NZ_BTHG01000014.1:0-1855 GCF_045862875.1 Francisella sciaenopsi | reverse complement strand
GCATATGTACCGATGGATCCTGAATATCCTGTAGAGAGATTTAGACATATACTTGCAGATACAGAAGCTAAGTTGATAATCACACAATCGCATCTAAAGAATAAACTGTCATTCTATGGCTCGACCATAGAATCCACACAAAGTAAAATGGTTGGTTTAATAACAATAGACACCGAAGAGTATTTATTAGAAGAGAAAGTTAATCTTCCACGATATAGTCAATCTACAGATCTTGCATATGTGATTTATACATCGGGTACTACTGGGTTGCCTAAGGGGGTATCTGTTGAGTATAAGTCTGCTATTAATACTCTTAATAATTTGAAGGAGATTTATGATGTTCGTAGTGATGATAATGTATCTGCATTTACATCATATGTATTTGATGTATCAATATCAGAGATATTCATCAGCCTAATACAAGGTTCACAGTTACATATACTTTATGATGAAGTTAAAAGTGATAGTAATAAATTATCTCAATATATTTTAGACAAACAAATAAGTTACTTATATATTCCTCCAGTATTATTAGGTCAATTACCACAAATCAAATATCCTTCTTTAAAAAAGATAATCTATGCAGGTGAGCCTTGTTCAAAAGGTATAGCAGAGTATTGGTCTAATAAGATAAAGCTACACAATATATATGGACCAACTGAGGCAACTATTTATTGTATAGAAAAACAAATAATCAATTCTGAAGTTTCTCAAATTGGTAAACCTATGGGGAATGTTCAAACATATATCCTTGATCAACACATGACTCCAGTACCAATTGGGGTTATAGGTGAGTTATATATAGGAGGAGCTGGCCTTGCTCGTGGTTATCTTAATAGACCCGAACTAGCAGAGGAGAGATTTGTATCTAATCCATTTGCTACAGAGAGAGATATAGCTAAGGGTTATACAAGATTGTATAAGACGGGAGATTTAGTAAGATGGTTGTCTGATGGTAATATTGAATATATAGGACGAAATGATGATCAAGTTAAGATTAGAGGTTATCGAATAGAGTTAGGAGAGATTGAGAATCAACTAGGTTTAATAGAGGGAGTTAGGCAGTCTTGTGTACTAGCTAAAGACAAGAATGATTCTAAATACTTAGTAGGATATTATGTATTAGATAAAGAAACTACATTAATACAAGAAGAGATCCTTAATCGATTAGCTAAGGTATTACCTGAGTATATGATGCCGAGTATATTGGTTGAGCTTGAAGGTATGCCATTGACTGTTAATGGTAAGCTAGATAGAAGAGGATTGCCAGAACCTGATTTTGTAAATGAAGCTAGTTATGTAGCGCCGACGACAGAATTAGAAGTCACATTGTGTAATATATTTGCAGAGGTGCTTGGTTTAGAGAAGGTAGGAATAACAGATGATTTCTTTAGGGTTGGTGGTAATAGTATTTTAGCTATTAAGTTAGCTAGTAGGATATCTAAAGTATTAGATATAAATGTAGGTGTGGTTGATATATTTACGCATAAGAATATTAAAAGCTTAGTCAATATTTTTGACTTTAATCAAATAAATGATTTAGTAGAGTTTGAATTATGATAGTTAAGATAATTAAAAAAATAAAAGAACATCACTCTGCTGTTTGGTTGGAAAGTGATAAGTTAAAGTTTGCTCTTGATAAAAGTATTTTAACTGATGATTTTAAAGATGAGTTGTCTAATAGTAAAGCGCAACTAGTTCAATTTTTAGAATATAATAAAATTTATACAAAGCAAGAGTTTATTTCTCGGACTATATTTAAGTATTCTTTAAATAGATATTCCCTATCATATGCTCAAGAGCGCTTATGGTTTATAGAGCAGTATGAGAAAGGTAGTAATGCTTATCATATGCC
>NZ_BTHG01000013.1:0-3393 GCF_045862875.1 Francisella sciaenopsi | reverse complement strand
TGAGTATATGGTGCCGAGTATATTGGTTGAGCTTGAGGGTATGCCATTGACTGTGAATGGTAAGCTTGATCGTAAAGCATTGCCTGAGCCTGATTTTGTAAATGAAGCTAGTTATGTAGCACCAATTACAGAGCTAGAGATTAGTTTAAGTAAAATATTTGCAGAGGTGCTTGGCTTAGAGAAGGTAGGAATAACGGATGATTTCTTTAGGATAGGAGGAGATTCTATCTTAAGCATTCAGTTAAGCTCTAAATTACGTAAGAGAGGTTATGAGTGTAGTGTAAGAGATATATTTGATACTCGTAATGTATCTAAGTTAGCTTCATATATTGAATCCATAGTAGATGTTGAAGTGGAAATCATCAAAGAAGAAGGTACTTTAACAGGAGGAGTTGGTTTATTACCGATACAAGAGTGGTTCTTTGATAATGTTAAGAGTAAAGATTTTGCTGATTATAATCATTGGAACCAATCATTTATGGTCAAAGTTCCAGCTCTTGATATATCTAAAATTGAATCAGTAGTAGCTAAACTAGTTGAGCATCATGATATATTGAGGGTTAACTATAATATTAGTTTTAATACTCAACAGTATAATGAAACTATAGTTATACCTAAGATTAAGAATCTTAATGTTAATGACTATACACAAGAGGAATTACATAAAGAGTTAACATCATGGCAGTCAGATTTTGATATTGAAAAAGGACGATTATTTAGAGTAGGTTATTTAGAAAGCTATTCTGATGGTAGCGCAAGATTGTATTTTGCATTACATCATTTAATAGTAGATGCTGTAAGTTGGAGGATATTAATAGAAGACTTTAGATCATTATATAATGATGAAGAGTTAGCACTTAAAGCAACAAGTTATAGACAATATGTAGATATAGTAAGAGATTATACTAATAGTCATAGAGAGCAAGAGAGTTATTGGAGTGGTATAGTCAAATCCTTACCAAGTTACGAAGTTGCAAGAAAAACTCCTACTGTATCTACAGCTAAACTAGATAGAGAGTCTACTACGCTGTTATTACAAGAAGGTAATAAAGCATATCATACTGAGATCAATGATTTACTCCTTACAGCATTGTTATTATCTCTCAAAGATATAAATGGTTTAGATAAGCAAGGAGTGACCTTAGAGGGACATGGTAGAGAGCATTTAGTAGAAGGTCAGGAAATTGGTAATACAGTAGGTTGGTTTACAAGTATGTATCCTGTATTACTTGAAGATAAGGGAGAATTATCGACTACGATTAAATATGTCAAAGAGAGCTTAAGAGCTATTAAAGATAAGGGTATAGGCTTTGGTAGTTTTGCTGTTAGTGATGAGAGTAGTATTAGATTCAAAGATTTACCAACTATTAGCTTTAACTATTTAGGACAATTTGATGCTAAAGAAGGATTATGGCAGATAATATCAGAAGATAGTGGAGTATCAGTATCATCGAAGAACAAAGATCATAATATTGTTAATATAAATGGGATGGTAGTTGATGGACAGTTAAGTTTCTCTGTAGTTACACAACTTGGTCAAGATATAACTGATAAGTTATCTGTATCATTAGGAAACAATCTTAAACTAGTTCAGGCTCATACAAGTAAACTTGTTGAGCAGGGAATATCTCATAAAACTCCTAGTGATTATAATTCTGATATAAGTTTAGAGTTATTAGATAGACTTCAAATACAAGACAATGAAGTTGAATATATTTATTCTGCTAATAGTTTACAACAAGGGTTTATATATCATGCTTTATCAAATCCAGATGATGATGCTTATAGGGTACAGTTAGTATTTGATTATAAGCAAGAGCTAGATGTTGATAGATATATTAAGTCATGGGGATTAGCTATAGCTAAGCATCCGATATTAAGGACAGCATTTAACTGGGATGAAGATATAATCCAAGTTGTTTATAGGAATGGAGATTTAGAGTATAACTATCATGATATATCTGATCAAGATGATAAAGAGCAAGCTATCCAAGAGATACAGGAAGAAGATAGATGGCAAGGATTTGATTTAACTAAGCCAACACAGTTACGCTTACATATAATAAAACAATCTGATGATTTATATACAATCATTAAGTCAGAGCATCATAGTATAGCTGATGGTTGGAGTGGACCGATATTATTAAGTGATATTCATAAATATTATCATGATTTAAGTATTAATATAGATCCACAAGTACAAGAAGATGATAGTTATCTTAGAGTACAAGAGTATATTCAAAATAATAGAGATAAGGCTAACGGATATTGGCAGGAGAATCTAACTGATATTGAAGTTAATGATTTATCGGTGTTATTGACTACAGATAAAAACATTAATGACATTAAATCATTAGATGATAACTATACTCAAACTCTTACAATTAGCGGTGATATATACAATAAGATTAAGGATATAACATCAAATTTAGGCATAACAACAAACACCTTATTACAGTTTGTATGGCATAAGCTGATTAATATTTATACACAAGATAGTCAAACAATAGTAGGAACTACGATATCAGGAAGAGATATAGCTATTGATGGTATTGAGGATAGTGTAGGTTTGTATATAAACACTTTACCATTGTTAGTGGATTGGGGTAATACAAATACGATAGAAGAGCAGCTTAAGTATATTCATAATCAAATAACTAATTTAAGTACACACAGTTATGCTGATTTATCGAAGATACAAAATGGTAGCGAGAGGTTATTTCATAGTTTATTTGTATATGAGAACTATCCGATACCGGAGTCAAATGGCGAATTAGCTGCTAATAGATTATTACCAGAATTAAGATATGCTGTAGAGAAGTTAGACTATCCATTAGGTATAGTAGCATATGAGCATAATAATTCTTTAATAGTTGGATTAAAGAGTTCGGAAGAAGTATTAACTCAAAATAAAGCAAAAGAACATCTTAATAAATTAAGTTATATAGTCAATCAACTAATAGATGATATAACAAAGCGACATAATGAGATAACAACATTAACGCAACAAGATTATCAAACCATAGTGTATGACTGGAACTATACTGATAGTGATTATCCGAATGATAGGACTATATATGAGTTATTTGAAGAGCAGGTAGAGAAGAATCCGAATAATGTAGCGTTAGTATTTGAAGAAAAGCAATTAACGTATCAAGAGCTAAATAAAAAAGCAAATCAGTTAGCAAGATATATCCGTAAGCAGTATAAAGAGGTAACAAACCAAGAACTACAAGCAGATACGCTGATACCGTTATGTTTAGAAAGAAGTTTAGATATGGTGATAGCGATAGTTGCTGTAATGAAGTCAGGAGGTGCATATGTACCGATGGATCCTGAATATCCTGTAGAGAGATTTAGACATATACTTGCAGATACAGAAGCTAAGTTGAT
>NZ_BTHG01000012.1:0-4332 GCF_045862875.1 Francisella sciaenopsi | reverse complement strand
GATCCAGTTGATCCAGTTGATCCAGTTGATCCAGTTGATCCAGTTGATCCAGTTGATCCAGTTGATCCAGTTGATCCTGTAAATCCTAGCTCTACTGAATGGGACTCTAATAAAACTTATGTCAAAGGTGATACTGTTACTTATAATGGTGATACATTCACTGCAAAGTGGTGGACCAAAGGTGAAACTCCAAACAAAGAATCTCAATGGGGTCCTTGGGAATATAATGGTGAAGCATCTCAAGGCAAAGGAACTGTATCTATAGTTCTACCTGTCAAACCTGATTTCATCGCTAATGGCAAATTAGCTGATGTTCAAATTTTAAAAGCCGGTAAAATTGTTGCTGAAGTAAATAATGCTAACTGGGGCTCGACTAAAAATATTGAGGTCGAAGTCGGTGAAAGCTCAGATTTAACTATTAATGTACCTGCTATTGATGGAGCTACTGGAGTTGCAAACCCTGCAGCATTCACTCTTGCAAAAAACAGCTCAAAAACTGTAAATGTAGAATACACTGCTTCTAATCCTGCTGAACAGGGCTCTATTACTATTAACCCTCAAGCTGATGTAAGCGGTAACCTTACAACTTCTTACTCTCTTACTGATGCAAACGGAAATGTTGTTGCTTCTGGTGATCTTGAAATCAATAAAGTTACTACACTTGAAAAAATTTCCGCTTCTGAAGATGGCGTAAACTATACTCTTACTATAGGAAGTTTCGTTAGTGATGGATTTAATTACACTCCTACTGGTACATATCCTGTAACTGTATATAACTTTAATACATCTAATGTTGATGTTACATTTACTAAACAGGCTATACCTACTGAGAATGTCTACATCAGTGTTGATGGACTTCCTGAGAACAAATCAACAACTTTAACTTTATCTAATAAAAATGGTGATTCTAAAAAATTAAATATAGACTCTAACTCTACTATCTCTGCTGAAATCCCTAAAGATAATACTCTATGGACTGTAGCTGTAGCATCTCTTACTGGATACAAAATATCTACATCTCCTGCTTCTTTTACTGCTAATAATGATGCTCAAAATATTAATGTAACGATTACCGAAAATGTTAATAATGATGTAATAGCTGCTACATACTTCTCTACTTGGGGTGGAAATACTTCATATAATGTAGGTGGTAAACAAATAGTAACAAATCCTATAGATATCAATATACCTAACTCAGGCGACTACTGTGCAGAACATAATGGTTTCTGTAAATACAATGTCGTGATTATGGCATTTATCGTTACAGATAGTAGTGGTAATATGAAGCTATCATTAACTGATCCTGGCTCAACAAGTCAAACCGAAGGTGTATATACAGAAGAGCAAGTTAAAGAATTTGTAAACTACATGAAATCTCAAGGTAAGCATGTATTAGTCTCTCTTGGTGGACAATATTTCCATATGGATTGGGATAACTTTAATGGTAATGGTAAAGAACAAATTATAGATATCATTAATGAATATGGTTTTGATGGTTTAGATATAGACTTAGAAGGTTCTGCAATACCAACAAATGCAGAGCAGCTACAAAACGCTGCTCAAGGCTTTAAAGATATAGTAAATACATATCGTGACAAAGGTGAAAATTTCTGGCTAACAGCTGCGCCAGAATGGGGATATGTAGTTCCTTACACATATGGTTCAGGTCAATGGGCTTCTCATAGCTTCCAGACCGAAGGTTATATTAATCTAATAAATGACATCGGCATGGACAACTTTACATATATCTGGCCACAAACATACAATCAAGGTCCTTCAAATGGCATAACAGGTCCAGGATATGAAAAGGTAACTCCAGCAGATGGTATGGATAAATTCTTATCTGCATTTGTGTGGGCTGCTTCTTCTAATGAAGGATATGCAACGAACGGTGGAGCAATAACAAATAATATGCAAATACCTGCAGATAAACTTGTTCTTGGTATTCCTGCGGCTGAAGGTGCGGCTGGTGGTGAACTTGCTTATGTTGCGACTCCAGAACAAATTTCCAATGCATGGCAGTTAATGGCAAACAATGGCATTTCTGCTGCTGGATATATGGACTGGTCTGCTGACTTTGATGCTATGGATATAAAGGATGGAGACCTATCTAGTGGATATTCTCATGCTCCATGGTCTACTGTGGAAGCTATCGTTTCTAAATAAACTATTTAAGCTTACTTACATAAATAAATTTTTATCTTTTCTTCTCATTAATTGAGTTTTAAGTAAAAAACTATAGGCATGCAATATGTAACTAAGTTTCATTAACAAAACCCTATCTAAGGCTAAATGTGAAGGTACTTGCTCTAATCCCGTAAATCCTAAAAAGCCGAGCAAGTTTTATTAAATCTAAAAAACTTCATTTTTTAAAAAAGTTCTCGATTAATTACCTTTATAAATGTGACCATCAAAACTATAACTCTAATATAGAATGTTCCACATATGTTAAAGCATATTTTTTGTTTTGCAAAATCACTTAAAGAATTATCGTTTTATTATTATAAATAAAGATTCTATCATTAAGAACTAGACTCAAAGCTGTTGATAAAACATTTTTTTCAACATCATGCCCAGCATCTCGCATATCCTGCCATGAATAATTATGATCAACTCTAATTATATCCTGAGCTATAATTGGCCCTTCATCTAAATCATCTGTGACAAAATGACTAGTTGCACCAATTATTTTCACCCCTCTTTCATAAGCCTGCTTGTAAGGATTAGCTCCAATAAATGCTGGTAAAAATGAATGATGAATATTAAGTAGCTTACCTTGAAACTGTTCAACAAAACTCGGAGATAATATTCTCATATACTTCGCAAGCACAATTACATCATAATCATATTTTTTTATGATATCTTGGACTTTTTTCTCATGCTCATCTCGAGAAATCCCCTCATGAGAAACATACTCAAATGGTATATCAAACTTCTCAACCAAATTCTTGAGATTATCATAGTTTGATATCACTGCGGTAATATTCGCATCTAGTTTTCCTTCTGCGTGCTTTATGAGCAAATCTCCTAAGCAATGCATTTCTTTTGTAGCCAAGATAACTATATTTTTTTTGGAAGAATCTACTAATTTAATCTCTGAATTAGTAGGTAAAGTACTCTCTAAATCAACTAACATTTGCTCAATATTTACTTCTCCAGAAAACTCCGTACGCATAAAAAACTTATTATGATGTTTATCAACGAACTCTGAGTTCCTCTCCACATTGAGATTATTTTCATAGATAATTTTTGAAACTTTATAAACCAAGCCTTTTTGATCATCCGTCTCAATCAATAATCGATACTTTTGCATTATATATTTTAAAAGAATTTAATAATAACCATAAACTATAATACATAATTATTATTTTAGTTAGATTTTTAATTATTTTTTGATTTATTTAGTTCCAAATATTTTATCCCCAGCATCTCCAAGACCTGGAATTATATATTTTTTCTCATTTAGATGACTATCGATAGATGCTGTGTATAACTCAACATCTGGATGAGCATTAGCTAATGCTTCGATACCCTCTGGCGCGGAAACTAAAGTAATAATTTTGATATCTTTTGATCCTGCTTTTTTTAGTAATGTAACAGTTTCAATCATAGATCCACCTGTCGCCAACATAGGATCTACGATTAGTGCCACTCTCTCATTAAGTTTGTCACAAAGTTTAGCAAAATAAGCTACTGGCTTAGCAGTTTTTTCATCACGGTACATACCAACCATACTAACTTTTGCAGCAGGCACATGCTCAAATACTCCATCCATCATACCAAGTCCAGCACGGAGTATAGGTACAACAGTCAACTTCTTACCTTTGATTTGATCAACTTCAATATTCTCACCTTGCCAACCTAGAATTTCTGTTTTTTCAAGCTCAAATCTTGCTGTAACTTCATAAGTTAATAAGCTAGTTATTTCCTTGGTTAATCTTCTAAATTCTTGTGTACTTATTGCTGATGCTCGCATAAGGCCAAGCTTGTGTTTAACCATGGGATGTTTGACTTCAACTACTTTCATAATTTTCTCAAAGTAAAATAATTTGCCTAATTATATAGGTTATCAATATATAATACTCTACTTTTTAGAGATTTATATTCTCATTAATGTTATACTCTAAGTTATTATTTATTTTATTTCACTTATTATTTAATAAAAGATTTTTTCAAAGAAATACTTTTAGAACGATTAATAGAGCTCTTAAACATCAATATTTAAATAGAATCTTAGCATTTTAAAACTATCTACAGTCAGCTCCATTATGTATATCCCAGCTATTAGTTTTTACTGTCAGCTATTAGTTTTTGATAATTAATTATTTATAA
>NZ_BTHG01000011.1:0-2500 GCF_045862875.1 Francisella sciaenopsi | reverse complement strand
GGAGGATGGTCCCCCCATATTCAGACAAGGTTCCACGTGCCCCGTCCTACTTGTTCGTATGCTTAGTTCCACTGTGATTATTTCGTATACGGGACTATCACCCTCTATCGTCAAGCTTCCCAACTTGTTCTACTATAATTACAGCTAAATCATACCAGGCTCTTCCCACTTCGCTCGCCACTACTATGGGAATCTCAATTGATTTCTCTTCCTAAGGGTACTTAGATGTTTCAGTTCCCCTCGTTCGCTCTACACTCTATATCGAGTGAGTACCTAACTTGTGTTAGGTGGGTTCCCCCATTCGGAAATCTCCGGATCAAAGCTTATTTACCAGCTCCCCGAAGCTTATCGCAGATTAACACGTCCTTCATCGCCTCTGAATGCCAAGGCATCCACCGCTTGCACTTATTTTCTTAAGTCTATTTCTATACTAAATTGTTAAATATCTCTATCTTCATGTAAATAAATAATGGTGGAGCCAAGCGGGATCGAACCGCTGACCCCCTGCGTGCAAAGCAGGTGCTCTCCCAGCTGAGCTATGGCCCCAAAAAACTGGTGGGTCTGAGTAGACTCGAACTACCGACCTCACCCTTATCAGGGGTGCGCTCTAACCAACTGAGCTACAGACCCGTATTTTACTTACACTAAAATATATTATCTACAAACACTATGCTAAATCACTTGAATATGTAATTAGAGCTTATTTCTATTTTTTTCGTATTTCCGTTAAGGAGGTGATCCAGCCGCAGGTTCCCCTACGGCTACCTTGTTACGACTTCACCCCAGTCATGAATCACTCCGTGGTAAACGCCCATTCGTTAAGCTATCTACTTCTGGAGCAACCCACTCCCATGGTGTGACGGGCGGTGTGTACAAGACCCGGGAACGTATTCACCGCAGTATTCTGACCTGCGATTACTAGCGATTCCGACTTCATGCAGTCGAGTTGCAGACTGCAATCCGGACTAAGAGTACCTTTCTGAGTTTCGCTCCAGCTCGCACCTTCGCATCCCTCTGTAATACCCATTGTAGCACGTGTGTAGCCCTGGTCGTAAGGGCCATGATGACTTGACGTCGTCCCCACCTTCCTCCGCCTTGTCAGCGGCAGTCTCAATAGAGTACCCAACTTAATGATGGTAACTATCAATAGGGGTTGCGCTCGTTGCGGGACTTAACCCAACATTTCACAACACGAGCTGACGACAGCCGTGCAGCACCTGTCACTGCGTTCCCGAAGGCACCAATCTATCTCTAGAAAGTTCGCAGGATGTCAAGACCAGGTAAGGTTCTTCGCGTTGCATCGAATTAAACCACATGCTCCACCGCTTGTGCGGGTCCCCGTCAATTCCTTTGAGTTTTAGCCTTGCGGCCGTAGTCCCCAGGCGGAGTACTTAACGCGTTAGCTGCGCCACTAGATCCTTTACACCGAATCCAACAGCTAGTACTCATCGTTTACAGCGTGGACTACCAGGGTATCTAATCCTGTTTGATCCCCACGCTTTCGTCCCTCAGTGTCAGTATTGGTCCAGAATGTTGCCTTCGCCATTGGTGTTCCTTCTGATCTCTACGCATTTCACCGCTACACCAGAAATTCCCCATTCCTCTACCATACTCTAGTTTGCCAGTATCAAATGCAGTTCCAAGGTTGAGCCCTGGGCTTTCACATCTGACTTAACAAACCACCTACAGACCCTTTACGCCCAGTAATTCCGATTAACGCTCGGACCCCCCGTATTACCGCGGCTGCTGGCACGGAGTTAGCCGGTCCTTATTCTTTGGGTAACGTCCTTCTCACAAGCTATTAACTCATGAGCTTTCCTCCCCAACTAAAGTGCTTTACAACCCTAGAGCCTTCTTCACACACATGGCATTGCTGGATCAGGGTTTCCCCCATTGTCCAATATTCCCCACTGCTGCCTCCCGTAGGAGTTTGGGCCGTGTCTCAGTCCCAATGTGGCTGATCATCCTCTCAAATCAGCTATGGATCGTAGCCTTGGTAGGCCCTTACCCCACCAACTAGCTAATCCAACGCAGGCTCATCCATCTGCGGCAGCACAAAGGCCACCTTTAATCCGCAGATATTATGCGGTATTAACAGTCGTTTCCAACTGGTATCCCCCACAGATGGGCAGATTCCTACGCGTTACTCACCCGTCCGCCACTCGTCAGCATCCGAAGACCTGTTACCGTTCGACTTGCATGTGTTAAGCATGCCACCAGCGTTCAATCTGAGCCAGGATCAAACTCTTCAGTTTAATTCTCAAATTCTGACTCTAACTACTGATACTCAAATTCTTTAACAAAGTGTTTGTATATAATATATCTCTTAAATATCTTAGAAGCCTTAGCTTCTCACCGTTAACATCACTCGTCAGCCGGTGAAGACATATAATACGCATCACTCATCCAAATTGCAACTACTTTTTTAAAAAAAATTAAACTTTTTGCATTTTTTTTAAATCAATAGCAATTTCAATACCCAAAAGCACCGTTTATACAG
>NZ_BTHG01000010.1:0-38306 GCF_045862875.1 Francisella sciaenopsi | reverse complement strand
TACAATCTTGTATAACCCTTAGCTATATCTCTCTCTGTAGCAAATGGATTAGATACAAATCTCTCCTCTGTTAGTTCGGGTCTATTAAGATAACCACGAGCAAGGCCAGCTCCTCCTATATATAACTCTCCAATCACTCCTATCGGTACTGGCTGCTGATGCTGGCCTAAAATATAGTATTTAATATTTGACATATTATCTTTATTAAAATAACTATTATTTACCCCAATCAATGATGTTATAGTTGCTTCAGTTGGACCATATGCATTAATCACAACATCTATTTGATTTTTATAATATTTAAAACTTTCTTGAGATATATGTTCTGAACCAATAATTAATCTATTTAAAAAATCAATTTCTTCTGAGCCAATATTACTACCATCTAAATATGATGGTGACACATCTATATGAGTAATTTTATTAAACTTTAAATATTTTATAAATTCAAAATAATCCTTAATTTGCGTATTTGATGGAATATATAATAAATTAGAAGTAGATAAGCTTAAAAATAACTGTTCAACAGAGGCATCAAACACATAATTAGCAAATAGTACAAATCGCTCTTTAGGTAATATGTTATAGGGCTTAACAAGTGATTCTAATAAATTTATAACGCTTTTATGCTCAACCATCACCCCCTTAGGCAATCCAGTAGTACCCGATGTATAGATCACATATGCAAGATCTGTAGATTGACTATATTGTGCAAGATTACTCACATCTTCACTTTGGTATACTGTTTCATCATCTTGCTCATCTATTAAAATAAAGTTAATATCTGTAACATTTCTTAATGTTTCCTCTAAGTGAGATTGAGTGATTATCAACTTAGCTTCTGTATCAGATAGTATATGCCTGAATCTCTCTACAGGATATTCAGGATCCATCGGTACATATGCACCTCCTGACTTCATTACAGCTAATATGGCTATCACCATATCTAAACTTCTTTCTAAACATAACGGTATCAGCGTATCTGCTTGAAGTTCTTCATTAGTAACTTCTTTATATCGCTTACGGATATATCTTGCCAACTGATTAGCTTTATTATTTAGCTCTTGATATGTTAATTGCTTTTCTTCAAATACTAACGCTACATTATCCGGATTCTTCTCTGCCTGTTCTTCAAATAACTCATATATAGTCCTATCATTCGGATAATCACTATCAGTACAGTTCCAGTCATATACTATCCTCTGATAATCTTGTGGTGTTAATGCTAGAACTTCTGATATTTGCTTATAACTATTTTTAACTAAACTATTAAGTAGAACTATATAGCTATTTGCTATCTGTTGAATATACTCTAAAGAAAATAAATCTTCTCTATACTGAATCCTAAAATTACAAACATCTGCTACTTGCTGATACTGTAAAACAAGCTTTGCTCCAGCTATATCTATGTTATATCTATGATTAACACTCAAAGAGCAATCATCAAAACTTAATGTATAATCTTTTAGATTTGTCTGCGCAAAACTAATATCTAAATGTTTTACTGGCGACTGCTGAACAATCTTATCAATCGGTAGCCTACTATATTTTTCAGCTCCTATATTAAATGATCGAATATCTCTAACTGCCAAATCTAACAAACTATTAAAAGTTGTACTTGTATCAAAAGAAATTGCTGAAATAAGAGTATTTATATTAGCTCCATACTTAAGCTCTTTTGCTTGGGATATTGCTATTGGATATATTAATGCTACATAATTTTGATTTGTATATTTATTAAATAAAACAGCAAAAACTTGACTAAATAAAGTAAATAATGTCACTTTCTTAAATTCAATAAAGTCATTAATATTTGAGTCTAACTTTATATCAAAACGATACTCATTGACTAAATATTCTCCAGTCCCTCCTATATATGGAAATTCTATGCTTGGTGATAAAGGAGCTAATTTTTTAGACCAGTATTTATTCTCTGCATCTAATTTGCTAATGCTTTTAACTTCTTTGATAAACTTTTGATTAAGCTGAGCAATTTGGGTAGCTTGTACATCTAACTGTAACGACTCTTGTGTATAATCATCACTATTGTAATAATTGCTTACCGTGGAAATAAACTCATCAAAAGCACTACCATCTATTATTGCATGGTGTAATACCATGATTAGATCATAATTATCATCATCTCTCTTAAATAAACCAAAGCGATATAAAGGACCTGTATCAAGCAAAAATGCTCTACTAACAAAATCATACTGATTATCAATATTATCAAAAATCTCAAGCCTAGCTATAATTTGATTTTGCTCCCAATATAGTCCAGACTCTGACTCTATTAGATGACTATTTAAAACTATATTACTTTTAACTACTCTTGTAAGTGCATTGGTCAATCTAGCAATGTCTAAATTACCAGAAATTCTCTGATCAAATACAATATTATAATCACTTCTACTAGGACCTATCTGATACTCATTCCAAAATAATCTTGTATAGTCATTTGCGATAATCATTTATGTGCTGTTTATTGATAATTATTTAGAAAATATTATATACAAAGGCAAATGTACTAGCTAGGTAATGGATATTTAAATAACGTTTGGTAACAATTGAGTCTTCTTTTAACCCCTCTCAATTTTTGATGGATTGACCAACTATATACAAAATACTTTAAGAATCATTAATAAGATCTATAGCACTTGATAAATAGCTACTTGTATCTATAATACACGGTTCCTTAAAAAACTGTCCATGCTTAGCCGGTAATATCTTATATTCGTATCTCTCAAAAATCTTATCCCACATAGGTATAGGATCTTTATCAGAGTTTACAAAAGGATTTAATTTACTCTCATAACCATATAAAAGTAAAGCCTTACCATCATAAGCCTTAGGAAAGTATTCTAATGTAGCTAAATATGGTGAGACATCTAATATTCTCTTAAAATGTACTACTATAGATTCTGCAAACATTCCAGATTGACAATTACCAAATACAACAAATGGCTCATAAACATTACAAAGCTGACTTATTTGATTAAAATAATACAGACATAAACGTTCTTGAAATTTACGATATTTATCACTATCTTTAGCATAAGTATGTAAAGATCTCATACCATATAGAGGTTGGTCATCACCTATTATCTTCGCTAAATTACTAAACTCTGTCCAGTTATTACAAACCCAAAATATTGGTGGCTTATTGCCAGCTTCATTACAAACTAATATACAGCCTTTAGCAGTACCAATTATATCCATCATTTGATCTACATCTCTAGACATCTGAGATAGGATATTATAAAACTCTCGTTGCTCAGATTGTGTCAAATGCTCATAATCCATAATTCTTGGTCGATGATCCCAATATTCATAGGCATATTTTCCTTTACGAAAAGTTAGACTACTAAGTTGCCCTTTCTCTATATCTGTAAGTCTCCTGTTTATTAAGTTTGAAATACTTTGATAATAAAAAATATCTTTAACATCAAACTTAAAGTTTAATTGAGCTGTATTTACCTTAGAGACTATCTTGATAGCTAAAATACTATTACCACCTATTCTAAAGAAATTATCTGTTATTCCTACCTTCTCTAAACCAAGCACCTCTGCAAATATATTACTTAAACTAATCTCTAGCTCTGTAACCGGTGCTACATAACTAGCTTCATTTACAAAATCAGATTCTGGCAATGCTCTTCTATCTAGCTTACCATTCACAGTCAATGGCATACCCTCAAGCTCAACCAATATACTCGGCACCATATACTCAGGTAATACCTTAGCTAATCGATTAAGAATCTCTTCTTGTGTTAATGTAGTTTCTTTATCTAATACATAATATCCTACTAAGTATTTAGAATCATTCTTGTCTTTAGCTAGTACACAAGACTGCCTAACTCCCTCTATTGAACTTAGTTGATGCTCAATCTCTCCTAACTCTATTCGATATCCTCTGATCTTAATTTGATCATCATTTCGTCCTATATACTCTATATTACCATCAGACAACCATCTTACTAAATCTCCTGTCTTATACAACCTTGTATAACCTTTAGCCATATCACTCTCTGTAGCAAATGGATTAGATACAAATCTCTCCGCTGTCAACTCAGGTCTATTCAAATACCCCCTCGCTAAACCAGCTCCTCCTATATATAACTCCCCTACTACCCCGACTGATACAGGCTGTTTATACTTATCTAATACATATAGTTTTGAATTACTATTTGGCTTACCTATTGGTATAACCTCATCAAATTTATTAACTAAATAATGTGTAGTATATTGTGTACATTCTGATGGTCCATATTGATTAACTAACTGCGTACCATCTATAACTGCATAAAAATCTTTGGCAAGTTTTGATGGTAGTCTTTCACCACAGTTAAAGACCAATCTCAAGCTACTTAGTTTGCTAATATCCACTCTCTTGACATAATCCACAAACAACTCAAGCTGTGACGCTACAAAAATAAGATAAGTGATTTGATATTTGTAAACATTTTCAATAAGCTTATCAAAGTCATATACATCATCTCTACTAAAAACTATGAGTCTAGCTCCTGTCACTAGAGCTACAAAAACCTCACGAGCAAAAGGATCAAACACATAATTAATCTTAGATCCTATCACATCTTTTTTTGATATGCCAAAATCATTTATAACAGTTATGATTTTTAAACTTATCTGCCTATGCTCAATCACTACTCCTTTCGGCAATCCTGTAGTACCAGATGTATAGATCACATATGCAAGATCATTTGATTGACTATATTGTGCAAGATTACTCACATCTTCACTTTGGTATACTATTTCATTATCTTGATCATCTATTGATATAAGCTCTATATCTCTTACTTCTTTTAATCTTTGCTCTATATGACTTTGTGTAATAACTAACTTAGCTTCTGTATCTGCAAGTATATGTCTGAATCTCTCTACCGGATATTCTGGATCCATAGGCACATAAGCACCACCAGCCTTCATTACAGCAAGTATTGCTATCACTATATCCACACTTTTCTCAAGACATAATGGTATTAGCGTATCTGCTTTCAACTCTTGACCGGTTACTTTTTTATACTGTTTACGGATACATCTTGCTAACTGATTTGATCTATTATTCAGTTGTTCGCATGTAAACTCTTTATCTTCACACTGTCCTGAGCTTGTCGAAGGGAATACTAACGCTACATTATTTGGATTCTTCCCTACCTGCTCTTCAAATAATTGATATATAGTCCTATCCTTCGGATAATCCTTATCAGTCCGGTTCCAATCATATACTATTGTTTGATAGTCTTGTGGTGATAAGTTATTCATTGTATAATTAACAAAAAACTCTTGTAAACTATAAACTCTATGAAAAAATTAATAAATAGAATTTTTCTTAGTAGACCTAAAATAATCGTAGCCACCTTTAAATAAATACATCATGAATGATATTAGTAAAACACATGTCATATTAATTGTAACTGTTATAAAGAGAATCCTCCATAAACCCTCATGAACACTAATCATGATAGGAAACATAATCAAATCGTGGGTTAAAATTGTTATAAATATAGAAAAAAATGATACTAACAAAATATTTTTATCAAAAACTTTTAAAATTATACTGAAAATATAAATCTCTGCAATATAAGTTATCAAAGATGCTAAAGCACCTGATAAAGTCAACTTTAATAAAGGTCCAGATAATTCTATGATAGCTCGCGTTTGATTACTAACTTGATTTGCAGACTCATCAATACAAACAAAATTTGCAGAATAAACTAAAAATGCAAAAAGAATCTCAGAAGAGCTGCTGATTATAGATAAAAAAGTAGCTAATTTTGCACCATATAGATAAGTAATAATATTAAAAATGATAAAAACTGATCCATACAAAAGAGCCGACTGTCTAAAAATGATATCGCTACCAAAAAATGAAAATGATATTTGATTAAAAAACAATATATTTATACTAATTCTTATAACAATAAGTATTACTACTATAAAAACTAATAGTATAACTCTATTTTCATTTTCTTCAATCAAACAAACACCCCTTAGTAACAAAACCTTAACTAGAACATGATTAAAATGACTGTTGATTCAATTATCAAGTCATTCTCGCGAAGGTAGGAATCTCTCCAGTATTTAAGAGATCCCGTGTCAAGCACGAAGACTACTACTGTTTTTTTATGGTACATACTGATTAAATCAACAATTTTTTAAATTATAACACATTATTCCTTTCAATTAATTATCTCATACTAACCTATCAAAATAATATAAAATATAGCTTATAAGACTTTTCAAGAACTAATAATAATTCACAAATAAATAACTCTAAAGACTCCTAATTTGATCATGCTAACTATACATATTTCTAGTGATATTTATCAACTCTTGTAATTCTCCACTTTGCAAATCATTAATCCCTGCAGCAGCCTCTCTACCACCTCCGGTGGCGAATTGTGAACAAATATCAGCCGCACCAAATGGTTTATTTTTTGGAGCTCTTAGGCTTATTAGGTAGTTGTCATTATCTTTTATTGTTGCAATTATAATAGCTTTATCGCGATACTTATTTGCTAAATCATTACCTAAGGTTCCGCTGACTCTTCTTGCCCAAGATTGATTAGGAAGTTTGACTAGCTTGATATTATCAAAATTGTGAACATCTAAATTATCTAGATTTTTGCTATCACTTGCAAATCCCTCCCTTAACTTATAAAAGCACGATTCTGTATCAGCAATCACATCAAATGGAGTCTCATACTTTATCAACTCATGATACAAGTCAGCTGGATGATAATACAAATCATCAATCGCACTGCCATAACCATTATAGTTGATTAGTATTCCTAGCTTTTTTAGTTGAGCTTTTTGCTCACTATTTAGTTTAAGCAAATCTGCCTCATTGTCTGCCACATGATGCAAATTATCACCATACGCTGCTACAATTGCCCAAAGATGATATTTTTTACCTAAACTATTACTAACTAATAATGCTGTACAGATATCTGCTGATGTATTTATATGAGCTTTTAGTTTTGGATTTAAAATTAGCTTATCAGCCTGATGATGATCAAAATATGCTATCTGATTGACACACCCTAATAGTCTTTCTATATCTTGATAATTCTTATCATATGAAATATCTAATACTGTCACAACTGCATCATTAGCATCTTGATTAGAGATATTTTTACATAGAGAAATATCTCTTTTAATCCCTGTGATTAATCTATGATTATCACTCGCTACTGGCAATGCCTTGCGTAACTGAATTAGTGATAATATCCCATCTGCATCACCATTGAAAATATCTATATACATTTGTATACCCTAGATTTTATTATTTGAAATTAGATAGTCAAAAATCTGCTCTGCACAATTTTTTATAGATTTTGCCTGTGTTTTAATATGTATATCTGGATTTATTGGCTTTTGATAGGGTGATGTTATGCCTGTGAAATCTGCTATATTTCCTGCTCTTGCTTTTTTATACAAACCTTTGGGATCTCTATTTTCACACTCTGCTAACTCAGTATCTATAAAAATTTCAATGAAATTATTCTTGCCAATAAGCTCTCTAGCTTGTTCCCTATCAGAGATATATGGTGAAATAAAGGCTGTACTGACTATGATCCCTGCATCTACAAAAAGCTTAGCAACCTCAGAAATACGTCTAATATTCTCGATACGACTAGCTTCATCAAAACCTAAATCTTTATTAAGACCATGACGGATATTATCACCATCTAGCACATAAGTATGATAGTCTTTTTGATGTAATATACGATCAACAGCATTTGCGATAGTTGACTTACCCGAGCCACTTAGACCAGTGTACCATAGCACTACTGCCTTATGCTTCTTATGATTAGCTCTTTCATCAGTTGAGACACTAGTATCATGCCAAACGATATTTTTGCTCACCTGTATCTCCATTAATATAAAGGATAAATTATAGGTATCATAACACAGCAAGATACTATATATACAATTGAGACTGGCACTCCAGTTACTATAAAGTCTCGCCACTTATAATTTGCAGCATTCATTACCATCAGATTAGTTTGATAACCATACGGAGTCAAGAAGCTTGCCGAGGCTGCGAACGCCACTCCAAGCACTACTGGAAATATATTGATACCAACTCCTAATGCTAGGTTATATGCAACCGGAAACATCAATGCAGCAGCAGCATTATTGGTTATAAATTCTGTCAGCAATATTGTCGTGATAAAAATCCCTACAAATATAACTATAGCAGAGTGTCCTGCTAAATATATGCGCGAAAAATCAGCAATACTAGCAGCTAAACCAGTATTATCCATACTCGTAGCGATACATAATGAACTAGTAACTATCAACCAAACTTCAGTAGGGAAGCTATTTTTGATCTCATTAATAGATACACTCTTGGTTAATACCAAGATGCCTAATAATATAAGCATCCCAGAAAACATCGAATCCCCAGAAAAAACAGAATAAACAATAACAGCAATAAAACCAAATATTACCAAAGCCTCACGCCAGCCTGTAATCACTCTTTTAGGTTCTACTCCTTTTATGACCAAAAAATTCTGGGATATATTAGATCTACCTCTAAAATCATCGCCTGTAGCCAATAACAAAAAGTCTCCAGCTTTGATAATTAGCTTACCAAGCTTACCAGAAATTTTTTCACCATCTCTACGTACAGCAACGACAGCAGCATCAAATTTTGATCTAAACTCAATTTCTTTGAGACTTTTACCAATAATATTAGAATCTTGCTTAACAAGAACTTCTGTTAATTGAAAAGTATCAAATCCTTCTGTCTGAGCATATAGTTTTAGACCATCAAACTGATTTAATATCGAAACTTTTTGGATATCTCCAGAAAATAATAACTTGTCTCCCTCTGCAAGAATATCATGGGGTTTGACAGGACATATCCTATCACCTTTGTTGGTTATAATTTCAGCAAGAAACAAGTCCTCTAGATGTCGTAATCCCGCTCTTTCAACATTTTTGCCAATAAGTGATGATTTTACAAGCACTTCTGCCTCAACCATATAGCTATTATAGCTATTAATTTGGGGTTCTTTTTTTGGCAGAAATTTACTAGTAAAATATAATGTTATACAGCCAAATATAGTCACCACAACCCCAATAGCTGTAAAATCAAAGAAACCAAAACCTTTGGATCCTGTCGCAGCTGAGTACATACTACTGACAACAAGATTTGTTGAGGTACCAATTAATGTCAAAGTACCACCCATAATAGTTGCATATGACATTGGTATCAAAAGTCGCGAAGGTAGTACTGCTTTTGAGTTATTGATAGCTTTGATAAGTATAGCTACAACTGCAGTATTATTTAGCACGGATGATGATAAAGCTGAAACACTCAAAACCTTTATTAAAGTTTTTTTCTCTGTCTTGGCAATCAGTAAATTTTGTAACTTTCGTAATATACTTGTCTTTTCAATCACCGATGCAAGTATCATAATTATTACAAGTGTAACCAAAGAAGCATTGGATGCATTAGCTAACAGCTCTTTTTGGCTAACCCAGCCAAAAGCAAAACAAACAAACATCACTACAGCAAAAATCATTAATGTCTTATGCTGATAAAAACATAACAACATAAGCATAACAATAATTATCAAAAATAATACAATAGCACTCATAGTTAGCCTCTTAAGTTTTTGGCTCCCCAATGAGGAAAATGCTTGCGAATAAGATCATTTAACTCTAGCTCAAACTCTGAGTAATCATGACTATGACTTCTAAGCTCTCCTTCAGCAAGTGGCTTGATAATCATACCTGCTCCAATAGTCGCATTAGATAGCCTATCTATAATTATAAATGCACCAGTAACTCTATTTTTTTGATAATCATCAAAACATACAGGCTCTGACAAGCTGAGTTCAACAGCGCCTATTTCATTTAAATCCAATTTACCACAATCAATATCTTTGAGTGTGTTTATATCTGTTTTGTAATTAAACTTACATACCAAACCTGTTACTTGCTTAGTCAAAAACCTGATATAATAATCCTTGCTTTCTGTCAGAGGTTGCTCATGCATCCAAACAATATGAGCTTTAAGATTAGATGATACATGCGATATAGAGTCCTTATGAACAATCATATCACCATGGCTAATATCAATCTTATCATTTGTTGTCAAAGTCACAGCTTGTCCAGCCTCTGCACACTCAAGATCACCATCAAATGTTACTATTGACTTAATAGTTGTAATCTTACCACTTGGCATAACCCTAATAGTATCCCCAACACTGACTTTGCCAGATACTACAGTCCCTTGGAAGCCTCTAAAATCTGAATTAGGTCTACTCACTAACTGTACCGGAAAACGAAACTCGTCACTAACTGATTGTTCTATCTTCAAAGTTTCTAAATAATGCATTAATGGTGAGCCTCTAAACCAAGGCATATTTTCACTTTTTGTAACCACATTATCGCCCTTTAGTGCTGATATCGGTACAAATCTAATATCAGGTATCTCTAGACTCCCTGCTAATTTTATATAATCATCTTGGATTGACTTATAAACTTCTTGCGAGTAGCCCACTGTATCCATTTTATTTACCGCGACTATCACATGTTTAATACCTAAAAGTGAGCAGATAAAACTATGTCTACGCGTTTGGGTTTGTACTCCATTTCTAGCATCTACAAGGATTATCGCCAAATCACAGTTTGATGCGCCTGTTGCCATATTACGCGTGTACTGTTCATGCCCTGGAGTATCAGCTATGATAAATTTACGCTTATCAGTAGAGAAGTATCTATATGCCACGTCTATAGTAATACCTTGCTCTCTCTCAGACTGCAGACCATCGACAAGTAATGCTAAGTCAATTTGATCGCCTTGTGTACCAACTTTCTTACTATCCTCTGTAATAGCAGCTAGCTGATCCTCAAATATCATCTTACTGTCATGCAAGAGTCGGCCAATTAAGGTACTCTTACCGTCATCAACACTTCCACATGTAATAAACCTTAATAATTCTTTTTGCTCATGCTGTTTAAGATACTGTTCAATATTTGTTGCTATCAAATTTGATTGATGTGACATTTCATCCCTCTTTTAAAAGTATGTAAAAAGTAGTCTGTAGTAAATAGAAAATTAAATTCAACAAAAGAAATCACTAACTGCTCCTTTACTACTTACTTTTTTTCTACTATGTTTTTCTTTAAAGCTCTTAACATTCTAAATATTTCATAAAGCTCATTTTTCCACACTTGACTGATTGCCTTATTTATATAGTTTATCTTTATGAGAGTCTTTTCCCATTCCTTCAGCTATATTTGATGCTACAGATAAAGAACTTCTAGTAATCTGATCTTTAAAACAAAAGTCTTTTGACTCTGCAAAATCTTTTTCAAACTTCTAAACTCACACTTCATTAATAATCTACCTACTATCCACTTAGTGCTACAGACTTTTTAATTTCAAAGAAATTAAAAATACCCCTCAATTTTCTTCTTCTCCATCGAGCCAGCACTATCTTTGTCTATAGCTCGACCTTGACGTTCAGATGTTTTAGTTAGTAGCATTTCTTGGATAATTGCTGGTAATGTATCAGCATCTGACTCAATAGCTCCGGTTAGTGGATAACAACCTAATGTTCTGAATCTAACCTTTTTATTTACAGCCTTTTGTCTTAGTTCAACAGGTGTTCTATCATCATCAACCATCATCAAGATACCCTCATGCTCAACTACTGGTCTTTCCTTAGCAAAGTATAAACTTGGGATCTTGATGTTCTCCATATAAATATATTGCCAAATATCTAACTCAGTCCAGTTTGAGAGTGGAAATACTCTGATACTCTCACCTTTGTTTACCATACCATTGTAGATATCCCATAGCTCTGGTCTTTGGTTTTTAGGATCCCAGCGATGATTTTTATCCCTAAATGAAAATACTCGCTCTTTAGCACGCGATTTCTCTTCATCACGGCGAGCACCGCCAAATGCAGCATCATATTTACCTTTATTTAAAGCTTGCTTAAGTGATTGAGTTTTCATAACATCAGTATGCTTGGCACTACCATGAGAAAATGGCACTACCCTCTGATCAATTCCATCTTGATTGATATGTACCAAAAGCTCAAAACCATACTCTTTTGCCATATTATCCCTAAATTCTATCATCTCCTTAAACTTCCATGTGGTATCCACATGAAGCAATGGAAATGGAATCTTACCAGGATAAAAAGCCTTCCGAGCTAAATGAAGTAGTACTGATGAATCCTTACCAACAGAATATAGCATTACCGGATTCTCAAACTGTGCCACTACCTCTCTAAATATCTGTATTGACTCATTTTCAAGTTTTTTAAGATGTGTTTGCATATCTTTATACTCTACCCTACTATTTATCTGCAAATATTTTATCTATAACATAAGCTTGCGCTTCGATTGCAGCGATAGTTGCTTTTAGACTCTCTAGTTCTGTTTGTAGTTTTTGATAATCTTTTTGGATATTCTGATTTGATTGCATCAACTGTTTAACCTTTGTATTTAACTCAGTATTCGCTTGCATAAACTCCTGATGTTGAAACATTTCAACAGACATAGCTAGCTCTCTACGAATAGCATCAAAAAGTTTGGTATTCTCAAAGTCTTTTTCGCGAATAGCTTTAACCATTAATTGCAAAAATCTTGGTGTTTTTTTGGTAAATGATTCTATTGGTTGGTTATTGTTTTTAATATCTTTATCAAGAAAATCATCAATCTTAGCTCGCATCTCATCTGTAATTGATATATCCAAAAATTGCGATAATACTTCAAGCATCTTATCAGTATCTGTAACTAATGAGTCAAAAGATGTAAAGATCCTAGAATAGTCTCTACTCTGTAGCTCTGCCATCAGAAAATGATGTGCCCAAACTAGGTAGCTTTTTTGATGCGAAAACTTGTTTCTTGTTTCTAAAGACATCGCCACTTCTGTAGGATTACGATACGGAATAATAACCTTAATATCTATACCAAGGTTTTTGCAAGCCTGTTCCCAAATAGGGAATAAGATACAAATACGTGGATCTTTGATAGCTATCTTATCAGCATTAGCAAATTCAGATATCAAGATTTCTTCAGCTCTTTTGATATATTCTATTTGCTTTTCTTTAGGAATATCATCTACTGTCATGGTGTAGGTATCCCAAGTAAAACCGTTATCATGCATCATATCTTTATCTAGTAGTTGACTGTATATATTCTCAAAAAAACCTTTAGGATTTTCTTTTAAAGGCTTAGTAAGTTTACTCCCAAAGTCACAACCTATGATACTTAGTGTTCCAGCCAAAGCTGATGTGCCACTACGATGCATTCCTAATACAAAACAAACAGATTTCATACATAATCTAATCAATATTTACTACTTATCTGATTATAACATCACTAAATCAAATATCTAAATAATCGATGATAAGTGACAAATACTAAGTAATGAGAAAATTATGGAGATTTTATTTACCGAAGATACTAAACCTAGTGCTTCAACAAATATTGTAGTAACCAGCACCATCTCTAAATTCTCAATCAAGTTAATAATGGCAAGCTCATCACTTTGAATACCAATCTGCAAACCAATAGTCTATCATACTCAAAAATAGCACTCTAACAAATAGCTTATATCCAAGCTACTACTCACTGACCTCTACTTAATTTTTTTCAAAACTCTCTGCAAATAAAGCATCACTCTTGCATAAGCAGCTCTTGATTTACTGCTGTATTTTGACACTGGCGACTGCTGAAGCTTAATAAGCTCATTAATAAGCTCTATTGCCGAGCACGGCTTAAGTGTCTTTGGATGAATATAACTTGGATAAATAATATATGCTGCAGCAACAAGCTCTGTTAGACTAAGCTTGCGTTGCCTACGCGACTCTACTAAAGCATCATTTGTCAGCCCCCAACCAGCATAAAAAGGCATACCGTATGTATAAACATTTTTACCATACAAAAGCCCCTCAAAACCAGTAAGCGATGTAATAGTATGCACCTCATCAACTGCAGACAGTACAGATGACATACTCACATTTGTAATTATCTCATCACAATACTTTAGCGCTTGCTCCTCCGGAACATTACCTAATCTATTACCACTTAGAACATCTGGATGTGGTTTGTAGATAATATACTCATTTGGCTTAGCTTGACGGACTTTTTTGAGTAATTCTAGGTTAGTCATACCTCTACCACCAAATTTAATAGATGCATCATTCTCAACCTGACCAGGTACTAAGACTTTACGCATTTTTGTAGGCAGATTAAGCTCACAATGTGCATCTTTGTTATATTTCGATAACTTTGAATTTATGAGCTTAGTGATAAGGGTATCCGCTTGTTGCAAGAGCTGCTTATCAAACTTATAGTAATTTAGAATATTTTCTAGTCTACTTGGGCATGTAGCATCAAAGTATATCCCAACATCATCAAAGACCTGTGAGTATGGCTGTGTCAAATCAGATCCTAATGCTACTGAACGGATAAAACCATCTTCTACGCGTGTTATTTTGATATTATTAGCCCGAGCAAATTCTTGAACTTCTACAAACTCTTTGCGTCCCCAAATAAAAATTTCGACATTAGAGTATTTCTTGAGTCCTTTGCGATATGCCAAATCATACTCATTAGCAAATATAGGATTTATAAAACAAATCTTTGTATCTGAATACTGAGCTAGAAACGGTTTAAGATATTTGTGCTTCCATCTTGAGAACCCAAATAAAAAATTTTTCTTAATATTTTTTTTACACCTCATTAGTCAAACATATCTACCAATACATGCTAAAGTATTATTTATAATACTTATTAATTTCTCAGAATATAATAGTACACCTTCAAAAACATCAACTAAATTGTTTTAAACATATTCATGAGCCACAGGATTCTAGCATCTTTTATGAGATTATTAAATCACCCCAACTTACACTCTCTCTAACCCTTTGTAATTATGAATTACTCATACAGCCTATGATGTTTAAAAATAGTACTTGATCAAATAGTTTAAATATAAGCTATTTGCTAGATTGTGTGCTCAAGCCTGACACAATGACGTACTAGTTTTAAGTTATTTTAGCTATAAACTTCAGAGTTAATCTCAAATACATTATCAACCCTTACTACGCACTATCGTCTTCTAACGATCTCATTGATAGTATCAATAATATTAGAGCTTCTTTTTTCGTAAGGATTATAATATCTTGAGTAAAGAATATAAGCTGCAGCAAAAACTTCTTCTACTGATAGCTTGCGTACTCTACGATCACATACAACTCTATCATCGGTAATACCCCAACCAGCATAATAAGGCATTCCAAAGCACACACATTCACAACCCAACAATATTGCCTCAAAGCCCATACCAGATGTCTTAGTATAAACTTTGTCAAAGTGCTTAAGTAATAATACGGGATTAACATTTTCACTGATTATAGTGATATTCTTGGGGATATTTGCAATATCAATATCAGACTGTTTCTTACCAGTAAAGACATCCGGATGTATCTTGAGGTATATTTTAGCATGAGTGTTTTCATCAACTGCTGCTCTAGTCACATCATCAGTCGTGAACTGATTAGCTAAACCATACTCAAGGCTACTATCACCAGCTGTTTGAGCAATGATTAATATATTCTTTTTGCTTTTATACAGATTATATTTTTGACAAAACTTCTCATCCACTTCAGGAGCATTATTATATTTGGATATATTATACTTTCTAATCAACATCATAGCTTCTCGAGCTATTGCCATTAGCTGACTATCAGCTGAGAAATCATAACTATTTAGGATATTCTCAAGCCTACTTGGCATAGTAGCATCATAGTAAATACCTTTATCATCTTCTACAACACCAAATGCTGGGGAACCATCAACACCTAAGCCAAGTGAGCGAATAAAACCATCCTCATATAATCTCACACTACCGCCAAATTTTGCATGACACCATAGTGCCAGTCGCCCAGTCTTTTTGCGACCCCAACCAGCAAATTTACGCTTATAGAAAAGCTGTAAAAAATTATTGATATAGTAACGATAGCGATATAGCATTTTGACTTAGTTAATTCCGACAACTTGCTTGATTATCTCAAGATTTTTTGCCCAAGTAAAGTTTGCCAACACATAGTCTGAGCCAGCCTTTGCCATTGATAAATCATCTTCACTTAGACCATTTTTATTTATACGCTGAACTAGAGCATCCATTTGCTCTTTAGTCTCAATCACATGACAATACTTAGCAAACATCTGAACAGCAACAGTATTATTAGTAACAGCAATACCTCCTCAAGCAAGTATCTCAATAAGTCTACGCGAAAACATTGTTGGTGAATCTTCGATAGTATTTACATTTAACGAAAGCATATAATCACGATAGATCTGTGCTGTCTGACTATGACTTATAGCTTTTTCAACAGTCATATTCTCTAATTCTGGGTAGCGATAATTTTCGGAATTACGATCAAAGACTGTCAAACCAAGCCCTTGAAAACATACTGACTCAAACATAACATCTTGGATTTCTCTACGCTTTGAATGTATATGATGAGAGTAGCTACCTGCAAAATTAGCTCGCTTGTATTTAAAATCAAAATCTTTGAAATAATGTATTTTTGGTTGCACAGCAAACATCATTGTATTTACATTCGTCTTAGCACTCACTCTAGCTCGATACTTAGGTATACAATTCTCATCAACTGTAAATATATGCTCAAAATGCTTTGCACTATCAATAAATCTATCAAAATGCACACTATCTTCTTTATTCCAAAAGACTGTGGCTATTCCACACTTTTTGGCATAATTAACTACTTTGATAAGCTTAGCATTTGATCTCTTATGATGATCTGGATATGATGCTATTTTGAACTTCCAACTATTATGATATCCCTGCCAAGCTGACTCAACAAATAATACATCTGGCTTAAAAATTTTAAAAACAAATTTGTAATTAAGCGGAGTGACATTATAGCAAATGCAGTCACCTTCGTAACTAATCGTAGCTGTAGTTATCTGATCTGCTATTATTGCTATTTTCAAAACACTCTCTCTATAGTTTAAATTTTTTTGATTATAGAAATGTCATTATATCATTAAAAACATTGCTGCCGAAACTCTAACTATCTCTACCAAAGATATCTCTAGTGTATAGCTTATTCTTAACATTTATCAAATCATTAGACATCCTATTTACCACGATAACATCTGAGATGGTTTTAAACTCGGTAACATCGCTAATAACTTGTAGACCATCTATCTGAGTTACTTTGATAATCGGCTCACATATAACAACCTTTACATTATTAGCTACAAGCTTACTAATGATACTATGTACAGCAGAGCTTCTAAAATTATCAAAATTAGCTTTCATAGTCAGGCGATATATTCCAACAACCTTGTGATTTTTTAATAATATTGACTCTGTAATAAAATTCTTACGAATATTATTTGCGCTAACAATCCCCCCTATAATATTTGATGGTACATTTTGATAATTTGCTAGTAGCTGCTGAGTATCCTCAGGTAAGCAATAACCACATACCCAAATGATGAATTATTATAATAATCACCAATTCTAGGATCTAAGCTAACACCATTGATAATCAGTTGAGTATCTAAGCCATAAATTTCGGCATAAGTATCTAACTCATTTAAATAGGCAACCCGCATCGCAAGATAAGCATTTTAGAAAAGTTTGACAGCTTCTGCCTCTGTTGGGTTCATAAACAATCTCTCAACATCTAGTTTGATCGCACCTTGAGCTAGTAAATTTGCAAATACTCTAGCTCTATCAGTCTGCTCTCCCATAATAATTCTAGATGGGTATAAATTATCATACAAAGCTTTCCCCTCGCGCAAAAACTCTGGCGAATAGATAATATTGTTAGTAACAAACTTTTGCTTAACTGATACTGTATAGCCTATAGGTACTGTACCTTTTGATAACAATTACAGCCTCTGTATTGATCGCCAATATATCTGTAATAGTTGTCTCAATTGAGCTAGTATCAAACAAACCAGTAGTAACATCATAATCTGTAGGTGTTGCTATAATTATAAAATACGCATCTTTTTTATCTGATGTTGCTCGTATATTCAATAATTTAGTTGTCAAATATTCTTGAATATCATTATCCGCTATTGGTGATATCTTAGAATTAGCATTTCAACTTTTACATGATCAATATCATATGCTGTTACACTATTGTGTTGTACTAGTACTATTGCATTAGATAAACCCACATACCCTAAGCCAACAATACTAATAATTTTCATACACGTATAAACTTATCATAATTAATATATCTCAAAAAGACTATCTTCTACCAAATACAAATGGTGTAAACGGATACGGTCTACCATTAAACCAAAGACTCTCTCTCTCCGTACATACACTATTTATCGGAACCTCTCCTCTTCTATGAAATCCGAATACATTAGCACATAAGAAAGTTTCTTTAGGTACTTCACAAACAATTTTTTTTGATTTCGGATATACTTTTCTAATGCAACTTTCATCTATTCGAAAAGCTCCATTATAGCCTCTATTATGATTTCCACAAGCTATCAAGCTTTGCTTATATTCCCAAACTAGTCTTCTCAAGGTAAGTCTATGAGAACCTTGATAGTATTCAAAGCATCCATTATTATTTGACCTGACATCCGTTAAAAAAAACCAGCCTTTCGTACAAGGATGAAAAGTATCTCTATGCCAATTAGACTGAATATCTTTTTGTCTATTTATACTATTTGACTGTAAAATTTCTTCATATGACAATACTGGATATGAATTCTTCGTATGTATATATTTTAACAAGTTTTTAATCTCAATATTTTCTAAAGGAAAGATCTTATTTTTTTTTATTCTATATTTTGTTAGTGTTGTTGATCCCTCTTTAACGGAATACTTATTATACGACTGATTTTTTAGATCAAAAATCAAATCCCTATCACTGTCACTAAGCGCAACATCTTTAATTAAGTATCCATTTTTTATAAATTGCTTTCTACTATTATGATTAACTCTCCAAAACTGCTGAAACAATCTAACTCTATAAAAAAATGATGTAATAAGGACTCTATAAATATGCAATCCACAAAGATTTAAAACATAACTTCCAATATATTTATTACTTTTAAAATTTTTTGATCTTGTGAAAATCACAAAAAACGACTTATCATACCACTTCTTATTCTTCATTTTTTGTTATCTACCTATAAGTAAATATTTACGTTTTTAATTATTGCTTTTGATGCTGAATTATTAACAAAAGTAGCGCTAACCTTTTGAACCATCTCATGAGTACAATTTAAGATCTTTTCTGAGTCTAATATATTCAGTATAGGAGCATCTCTCAATAATATACCGTTTTTAATGTTTTGACTAATTCTTTTTTTAAAATCAAGATTAGGCTTTTCAACACCTCTATTAAAAAAACCAAATCTTTTTAATAGCCCATATGAGCATATATATGATAAATCATCATTACCACATATAATATTATCAGAAGAAGGGCTTTGTATAATAACTCTGTAGTCTGCTATCTTCTTTAAAAAATCATAAACAAACACATCAGGCTCACCTGTAATTATTATATCTAGTAAGTATGATATAGCAGCATCATAGTCATTTTTTTTTATTAAATCGAGAATTCTTAACATAGTAATATCCCGAGAATTCTTACTTAATGCTCTTTCATAGTCAGCCGTAGTAACATTGATACTGTCAATTTCCAATAAAAAATTTAAACCAAATTCTAAAACAAAGGAGTAAGCATTCTTATATATAGTATCTAATATTTTTGAACTCAATATTGAATTAGCAGACAAATATAAAATTAAACTATCTTCTCTTTTGATAATAGATAATAATGAATTCAGTAAAATACTTTTATCTTCGCAAACAACTCGATAAAACTCAAAACAATGTTCATACTTATATACATCATCTCGAATATTATCATTTGTAATGTAAGTACCTACAATTACCTTAACTTCAAAATCTACTATATCAACTGCATTTAAGATAGAAGATAAACATTGATCAATACTTGTATGACTATCATCGCACGTGATAAGTATTACTAATGGTGGCTTTTGTTTTTGCACTGGATTCATGTCATGACAATAACTTAGAACACTTATGGTAACATCTTTGATAAAATTTTTATTTAAGATTGAAAAGCTTATATGATTTTTCATAAGCGCAGACAATGAAGAAGACTTATAGCACATATCATAAATACTAATATTACCAAGGGCATCAAAGCTACTACATACTACGATTTCAGGGTTATCACTAATAATTATGTCTGCAATATTTGATATAAAATTACTATTTAATACGCTAGAATCATCTACATGAATAATATATCCCGCTGAAGCGTAATCAATAAGCTCGTATTGATTGTTATCATATTTAGTATCATATAACTCCACTATAGTGCAACTATGACCTTGAACATACCTTCTAGAAAGTTCATCTCCAATCCCAATAATTATATTAATATTTTTATAACTTTGATTATATATAGAACTCATACAATCATGAAATCTATCCGGAGATCCTTTTGTTGTTATGATTATATTTATTAGTGGTTTACAATCCATCCACTTCATCTTAACTATGTCGATGAGATTATCTTCATTCCTAACTACTTTTATAATAGCTTTGGAAAATTTAGGGTACCAGTGATTAAATGAATTAACACTAGGATTTAACTCTTGACAAGCCTTACTAAAAATAATATTTTCACCGCCAAAGTATGACGCTAATATTCCTAGACCACCATTAGAGCTAATAAATTTATCACATCCAGCATATAGCCTACATTGTATTTCATTTAGACTTAAATCTTTATACTTTAATTTCAAATTCTTTAATGTTAAAACACCATAATTATCCAGATATTTTTGAGAAACATTACCATCCATAAACTCAACATGATCTTCATAATCAGCACCAAAATGGGCCGAATCAATATAAATTATTTGGTATGTATTATTTAATAATTCAAATAATTTTAGTAATGTGTTCTCGGATAAGTAATTCCTAGGCTGTTTGCCCCATTCGAGATTTCTTCTATTCGATATCACAATGGTTGGCTTACTAAATTTTATAGCTTTGTCAGCATAAAACTCTTGCAGAGGTGGTGGTGAGAAATTGTCCCAATCAAGTTCAGCAGCATGTATCCTAATACTTGGAAAAGATTCTTTTCTTAATTGAACTACATTATCAAAAGATCTTTTACTTTGAATCTCCGTGTGATTTGTTGAAAAATAATATAAACAAGCAGTATCCAAACCAGAAACTGTAGAATTAAGTACATTCTTCAGATATAAACTATACACATATGGCAATGTAGCTATGAGCTCATACCCAAATTCTGGTAAACCACTATAAACATCATATTTATTAGATATTTTATTTATATACTTACCCAAAATTATGCCTACCTTGATAACATACTTTTTAACTTATCAAATTCCGATTTTAACTCATATAGCATATTTGTTTTTTCTATAAGGGATTTTTGAACATTATCTAGATGACTTTGAACGAGTAAATTTCTTTGTATTAATTCTTTCACATCAACACTTTTTTTAGAATCTTTTTTAACTCTTCTTGTACTTTTGACACCTTTAGACAAGATTTGGTTTGCTGATTGAATTATAGATTTCTCTAAAGCTGCTACTTCTTTACTTTTGAGCTCTACTTGTTGTTCTAGTTTATTAATTTTCGAATCTTTTTTAGAAATTTCAGATACAAAGTCAATAAGATCATTATCTTTTTGAGTTAACTGATCTAGTAGCAGTTTATTACTTTGGACTAAAACAGCAGTAGGTTTACTTTGATCATTAGACGACTCATTATGAGATTTTTTCCCAATATATTCAAGTACTTTCTTTGTATAAATTTTAAAGTTGACATCTACGAATTTAATTAATTTATCAATATGCTCTCTTCTATAGTAGAACCTCGCGGTATATTGCCCTTCAAGCTCATTTAATTTAAATATACATTTTGAATTTCTATTCCAACTTTGTTTTTGTAGCAAAACCTTATTACTATATAAGTTAAATGCATATAAAACACCTTCTTCTTTTTTAGTTATAAGTTCTATACTATCCCTATGATAGATAACCTCTCTGTCAAAACAATTAACCATATTAATAAACTTAAAATCTAAACTATTTAATTCTTCTAACATTCTGCCTATATAACTCCCTGTATCAATAGCTACTGAACCTTTGTTTTTTGCACTATCTACAAAAATCTTACCAATCACTCCTGCCGATACTAACACCAAGTCTCCACGACGAACAACACTCTCTATTTTATAAATAATTTCATTATAAGACAAGGGCAAAATATTATTAGTATTATCACTCAAACCATCTCTTTGGTGTCCACATATAGTGATAGATATTATATCTTTTGAATAACAACCAAATATTAAATTCATATCTTCTCCACCGTATGGAGAAATAATTATAAGTCTTTTTGCTGTAGGAATGATTTTTTCTAACATAGCTTCTAAAACATTAACTAACATCGAATCTGTAAAAACCCCACCAAAAGTTCCTAGCCTGTACTGTAATAGCATATACTCTAAAACTTTTATATTTAATTTAGTAGAGTATCCACTTGTCATCAGTGACTTCATAGATAAGGTTGTCTCCCTAAGAAATGCATAGTATGATGGAATACCAACAACATCCGCATTATTAACAGAAGCTTGAATCTTTTTAATTATTTCAGTTGAATCAGCGTATGATATAGACTCGCCCCACCAGTGCCTTTCTCTATTATTGCGAAACTCTAAATCATATATCATATCAGATACTGCATATGCTTCACCATCATTCAATCTTATCAGCGAAAAAGACTGTAAGCTATTTAACTTTTCGACTATTAATGATGCAAGGTCATTAAGTGTTTCACTATTAATTAGAATATCATAATATTTCAAATTAATACGAAGGTATTTATACATATTGCTAATGTGACTTAACTCTTCACTAAGGGTACAGTTATGAGATAAGGAGTTACACAAATGTTTCATAACCAATTCGGGAGATTTATATTTATTTCTATAAAAAAAATCTAATTTTAAAGTATCTAAAGAATTAAGATTTCTTTCAAAACTTTTATTTAATCTTTTCAAAACTTTTTTATTTATACTATGCTTGCATATGTTTATTCTATTAAGCACTCTAATATTTCTAAGATCATCATCTAACTGTAGATCTAATATCTGGTGTATATGATCCATAAATGAAACTCGATTACATATCGCTATAAACTGATTAAGAAAGCTAAAATAATGGTTTTTCATGTTAGGGTGCAATTTAACTTTTTCAACCGCAGCTAGTAATTCATCTGCATCATTAAAACTAAGAACATTTCCATACCAATTATATTTTATTAGTCGAAGTACTAATACTGTTACAGAGTTGATAGGTAGAGTCATAGCTAAACTCATATATTCGTACAATAATTCTTTAGTTTTATAACTAAAATTTACTATCTTTAATACAGCTAAATCATCTTCTGAACAAAATGTTTCATTAGCAGTTTTCAAAAGCTTATAAGCATCCATCGAAAATTTTGGACTCTTACTTTATCCCTAAAGCATTTATAATTTCATCTTTAATAGCATAAACTAACGCTTGTTTGTCGCCAACACTTCCACTACCGACGACTTTAACAGATTCATACCAAACATCTCTATTATTATTGTTGTACTTTCTCCAAAATGACTCCCCATGATTTGAAAATAGAAAACCAGGCACACCTATACTTCCAGCTAACTCTATAACCGCAGTAAATGGAGAAATAACAAGATCTAAATTTTTCATCAATGCTGCAACACCATCGAAATCATCCATTTGGTTAAGATCTTCAAAGTCAATTACGTCAACATTATATTTCTGTTTAATTTCTGCCAACTCATGAGTGCATTCATCATACTGTAAGTTAACAAATGTAACATTAGGAATATCAAAAATTGGTTTCATATCATCCACAGACAAATAATGAATATTTCTCATAGCATTACATAAAAAACTTCTCCACGAGATCCCAATCATTATTTTATTCTTTGGTAGTAGACTTCTATAATGTTCTACCAATTGTTCATCAACTTTCAGATAAGGCTTAGCATATTCAAAATCTTTGTAGCTTTTTTTGTAGTTAAATATAAGCTCAGTTAATATCTTTATTTGATTAGAGGATTCTATATACTGTAATGTACTATTATCTATATCAGTAATTAATTCTAACGATGGAAGTTTATTATATTCACTTAAAGGAAATCCTTCGGATATAAATCTTACTCTTTTGGTAGGTACAAAGCATATATCAGGAAAAGATCTACTAAGTAGTTTTTCCAGGCGATGGTCACAAGTTATTTTAAAATTACCTACACCAAGCTCATCTAAAATATTTTGATATATACAAGCATACCTAATTTCCTCAGCAGGTCCAGAATTGAATATTAATAAAAGATCAGTTGCACCACATAATGTATTTTCATGTCTATATTTAGAATCACCAAACGCTCTTATCAAAGCCTTTTTCTTAGCTGTATCATGAAAACATTTAAATCCTTGCTCTATCTCGCCCAAACCAAAGTAAATCGGCATTATATGTCCCTCTATTGTAAGATTTACTTTTTTCTCAATTGCTTCTCGTGCAATCGATAGAGCTTTTTTAAATAGTCCTCTAGCTTTCAACTGTCTTAGATATTCTGTATATGCTTCATGAGATGGTTCTTTCTCAACGCATTTAGCTATAATATATTCAGCCTTAGCATGGTCGCCCATTGTGAAAATAACTTTCGAATATTCAGTAGAAAATTTTGAAGTATGATGTAGACCTTGGTCAATCATATTATTTAATATATTATAAGCCTTATTTAATTGATTAATTTCAAGAAAATATGATGATCTGTGAAAATCATTTTTATGATAAAGATTTGAAATTAATAGCATAAGGTCATAAACTTTATTATCTTTAATATAGTTTTTAAGCCTTGGCCATGTTCTATTTATTCTATCAGGATTCAAAGAAACTTGCTTTGCAAATGATAATATAATCTGTTCTCTAGAACATTGAGTATCAGCAAAATCAAAACTTTCCATATATAAGTTTAATGAAGCCTTATTATGTGCAAGCAGATCTGTATTCTGCAAAATATTTGATAAATGTTGTGCACTTTTAAAGTCAAACTGCAGCTGTAAAACTTCAATAGCTTTTACCAAAAGTGTAGTGGTCGCTTGGCTGGTAATAAATAATCTACATAATATAGAATTAGCATAATCATAATTCATATCATAGATAGCTGAGTTTAAGCCCTCAACCAAAGCTTTAGCATCTATATCATTATACCCAATAAAAATTTCATCATCTTGACACTGATCTTGATGATCATTTTGATTACTTGAGTTTGATATATTAGATACTTTAGAGTCAAAACTAGACATATACTCTTTTGACAGAAAAACAGCATCTTTATAGCTTTCCTTTTGATTATATAACCATAAAATATGCTGATATAAATAGTCCCCAGGATGATACTTATTTAACTCAAGCAATAGATAATCAAGTGTATCTAATAAAACCAATTCTCGTATAGACTTCAGAAATAAATCAATTTCGTTTACACTAGGAAGTGTGCCAATAATAAAACAACTTACAACTTTTTCATACTGCAGAGAATTTGTTGATCTAAATATATTCTTAAGTTTGTGAGAGTTAATTAACTGCCTAATCTCTACGGGACTTATGTATTTAGAATGATTTAAAAGAGCATTTGTCCAAAAGTCGGTTTTGATTAGAGAATCATACGATTTATTATTCTCTAAAGCCTTGTAGTTACTAAATGCTGAACATAGCATATCTGCATGTATTTTATAACACGACGCTATAATTCCATCAAAAGGATTGAAAGGATTAGCCAAATATAATGGATACCTAATATATACACCTATAAACAAATCCATAAAGCTAAGTTTTCTTTTACGATATTTTTTAGATTTTGTACACCTATCATCAGTCAGCCCCCACCCAGAGTAAAACGGGGCTCCAACCGTAACCACCTCCTTGCCCCATAATAATGCCTCCAATCCTGAAAGAGAGTTTATAACATATACTTTATCAACATTTTCTAAGAAATCTATGTACGGTATTGATGGATGAGAAATAGTGGCTAATTTCTCAATATTCTTCAATGACTTATTCTTTTGGTACCCCTTATACACTTCAGGATGAGGCCTGTATAGTATTTCTGCATCTATATTTTCAAAGTATGCTAACTTCACTAACTGATACATTGTCCACTTATCAGGATTTCCATACCTTAATGATGCATCTGAAGCAACTTGACCAATTACAGCAACTCTTTTTTTAGACTTGATATCAAATTCAAATTCGTCACGTTTATAATCATTATACTTTGATATTTTTAATTTTTTGAGAACGTTTAAAGCAGTCAACGCCCTGTCGTACTCTTCTTTGGAGTAGTTTACAGCATTTAATATATCAATAACTGTACTTTTTTTTCTAGCATTATAGTACAAGTTTTTCTTTTCGAACACTAATGAGTATGGGGTCGAGTGTGATGCCCCTAAATTAGCAGATCGTATGAACCCATCCTCAACTCTATATATTTTTTTACGAAAAATTCTAGCATAGAGCCTAATAAGGTAGTTTTCATTATATCCCCAGACAATGATAACCTTTGGGGCTGGCATTAACAAAAATATATTAAAAAAAGAAAAATTCGACAGCTTCCGTTTAGCAAATGCAGTTCTATATTGTTCAAAATAATCTGCTATAAACCCATATTTCCAATCATTAAACCCTATCATTAATGCTATTGGTTTATTTTTATCATTCCACGAGTCTCCAACAAGAATAAACTTATCATAACGCTGCGACTTACCAAAAATAGAAACTGGTGGATGAATTTTATATGGATACTGATGATCCCAACCACTTTTTACTGTACTTCTCTTTAAGTGAGCATATGTGGCTTTTGCTATTTTATTTTTTAGCCGATGATGGCTTTTATTTAAAACGAATAATACCGGCGCATAAAATAGTTCTAACTTTTTCTTTATATTCATTTTCTGAACACACCTCCATTTTTTTAATACTTATTTTAAAATATTTACAAATCTTACGGCAATACTTAAATTGCACATAGATTAGATCGTTTATATTATATATAGAAATTCCAATCCACCAAGTATATCAATAATTATTCCTCATTAAATACTTTAATTAAGATATCTTTAATAACATCTCTTCTTTTGCCTACAAGACATGATAATATGTACTGTTTTAAATAATTTATTGAATAGATAACACACCTTAGCTTTCCATTTTCCAACAGTTCTTCATCTTGATGATTATTTACTAAAAATAGTAACGAATACACTTGGAGCTAGCTCTTGACTCAATTATTTTGAATTCTTTTCTTTTAGATCTGAGGTTACGTAAAAAAACAGATTTAGGTCTTATTTTATAAGTAACCATCAGCAGTAACTTTAATTGATATGAACTTACGAGATAGTCTTTTTGTAATTCAATAAATATTTTCTTCAATGCAAAATCAAACATTTAAAGTTCAACCTCAGACTTTAGTAGCCTACCAAATCCTCACCTTGTATAATTTTCAAACAAATCATCAATAACTGTTTGTAAGCTATTTTTCAAACCTATCCCCAAACTCATAGTCTTTCTCAGCTACTTTACCTAGCATATCTTTAAGATATTTCGGATGCATACCATGCCCTGGTCTTACACTACGAATATTTTCTTCAGTAAAAACTTCGCCTTTTTTGATATCTGTTGCCACATACAGGCTTCTAGCAAAATCTCTACTCTTTTTCTTTTTTTCAGTTAAAGTATAGTCAACTTTTCCTAATAACTTCTCAGTATCCCTAACTGCCTTTATCATTTCAGCAAGTTCTTTTTTATCTAAAGAAAAATCTGCATCTGGCCCACCTATAGATTTATCCAATATAAAATGCTTCTCTATAACTTTTGCTCCTAATGCAGTAGCCACAACAGGAGCTGTAGTTCCCAATGTATGATCTGAAAATCCAGAAACAACGCCAAAAGTTTGCGCAATATTCGGAATTGTCAATAAATTTGCATCTTCCAATGGTGCAGGATATGCACTTGTACATTTCAGAACTATAATATCTTCATTACCTACAGATCTACAAATATTCACAGCATCTTGAATTTCATCAATAGTTGCAATGCCCGTCGATAATATAATAGGTTTTCCTTTTGACGCTACATATCTTATTAGCTCATAATCGGTTATTTCAAAAGATGCCAACTTATATGCAGGAGGATTAAATTGCTCTAGAAAGTCAACAGATTTTTTACTAACAGGCGCTGAAAATATTTGTATGCCAATTTCCTTTGCATAATCAAATAATTCTTGATGCCATTCCCATGGAGTATGCGCCTCTGCATATAAATCAAATAATTTCCTACCATCCCAAAGAGTTCCTCCTCCAACAATGAAGTCACTCTTATTACAATCCAAGGTATGTTCTTCTGCAGTAAATGTTTGAATTTTTATTGCATCTGCACCAACTTCTTTCGCTGCTTTTATTGTATCAAGAGCAGTTTGTAAACTACCTCCATGATTGGCACTAAGCTCTGCAATTATAAAAACACCATCTCTATTTAAATCAAATTTACCAATTTTCATTTTCCAGCTCCATACAAATCACTTCTTTTCTATTAACAAATTTTACTCCATTTTCAATAAAGCCATACTTACCATACAAACTACGCGCCCTACAATTATCAGCATAAACTTCTAATTTGATCCTTTGTAAGTTTAAAGACATAAACGAATAATCCAATAATGCATTTAACAACAATGTCCCTTGTCCGCGGAGCTCTGGATTAGAATATATTCCCATAATAGCTTCATCATTTTTGATATTATCCAAATAAACAACACCAATATTAACATTTCTATTTTTTACCAAAAAATACTTTTTATACTTATCATACATTAATTCTTCAATAAAATTTAAATGATCTTGTAAGTAAATCTTTTGGCTATTATACATAGAAGCCCTTACTCTCTCTGAGTTTCGCCAGTTTAAAACCATTTGTTTTTCAGTTTTATCCAAATCTATAAAATTTCTTAGTTCTATCATTTAATTCTTCTAATTGTTTTAAATGCTTCTACATATTTTCTTCCAACCCTCATACCTTGATATTTAGAGTTTAGTCTTATACCATCAAGGCTTCTAGGATGTGGATATTCACAAAGCTCACTTTTATACTCTGCCATGGCTCTAACCTTAAGATCCAAAGTATCAGATATATCAAAATAAGTATCTGGTGAGAATGATAAAGGGTAGTTCCACTCCGTAGATGATAGTATTTCAAAACTATAAATTTCCTTAACACACTCAGACTCCATTGGTCTTGTAGCCGTTATAACTGCTTTATATGTAATTTGGTGATCTATATTTAAATCATGCTCATAATGAGTAAATATAATATCTGGCTGGACCTCATCTTTAACTTTTGATATAGCTTTAATAATATCTAGTAAATCAACATTATCGAACCTATTATCAGGAAAGCTTTCAACAAAAACTTTTTTAATACCTATAATACTATTAGCCTTGTATATCTCGGTATTTAAAACTTCTATCTCTTCTCTTTTGGCTTCTACAACTCGTTGTTCATCTCTGCTTGTCTTACCTTCACCAAGTATTAATGTATAAGCTTCAAAACCTTCCTTAACAAGCCTTGCCACTGTACCAAAACACCCTAACACCTCATCATCAGGGTGAGCGGCTATTACTAGTATTTTTTTAGACATTCCATCTCCTTTTTAGTAATTGCTAAACAATCTTATCACTTTCTCTTTAGGGGTTTTCATTCCGAACTCTATAAGGTTCTATCCTTTTTATCAAAGGGCACACATCTTTTCTAAGGCTTGATAATTCATATTTCTGATCATTACTATCTATAAAAAATTCTTTCTCTATACAAAAAGCAGTTATAGGACTTTCTTCCCTATATGCTGCAGCTGTATCTATACCTATTTTAAAACCATCATAGTATGGCCTAGAAAAACCGGTGTGTCCAAAAATTACGATCTTATTTTTTACTTTTTTATTTAAACTTATAAAGTCATATCTATTAAAGATACAGAATTTTTCTGCTTCTAAAGACTTTAGATCTTTTTCCAAGTAATTAACATCTATTCCAGCATGTGAAATTAAATAATTATCTAATTCATAATATAGTATCAAATTATCAAAAAAATCTTTATATGGCTTATATAGATTGTCATATATACTATCTAGATTCATATTAAAATCTTTGAAAGTTGTTTTACCATACTTTAGTATCTTATCTTTATACGTTCCCTTAGTAATATATTGCAAGTAATAATATTCATGGTTCCCCATAAGAAAAATAGCATCTTTGATACCTGTCAAAAAATCCAATGTTTCCTTAGAATTTTCTCCTTTATTTATATAATCCCCTATAAAAATATACTTTGGAGAGCTATCTATTTTTTCAATATTTTTTATTATTTTTTTTAGCTTAGTTATCTCTCCATGCACATCACCTATTACAAAAATCATAGACTTTCCTCTATATAAGAATCTAATCTTTTATAATAACTATTTTTGATATTTACATTATAATTTTTAAGCTTTTTATTTGACAGATAAAGCTTTGTATATTTTCTTGAAACCTTTAATAGTGAATCAGATCCTAGCTTTTCTTTAATGAATTTCAAGGTGGCAATAAGATCTACCTCTTCACCATATGATATATTTAAAATATCAGCTTCAGACTTAAACTCATATTTTCCAAATAACTCGGACAAGCACTCAACCATATCATCTACATGCATTGTCTCCCAATAACCTAAATTATCCGTGTTTATATCAACATCTATATTATCTCTCATTTTTTGGATTGAGTTATATATCAACCCTGCTTTCCTATCTCCTCCATAAATACCAGGAATTCTAATAATTAGTGACTTAAAGCTATAATATTTTATTAGTTGTTCAGCATATATTTTAGATAATGCATAACTATGTAAAGCTTTTAACTTTGCTTCCTCATTTACTGGTGAAACATTATTTGGATCATAAACCGTCATTGAGCTAAAATAGATAATTTTTGTACATTTACTTAATACAGACAGCAAGTTATTAAGCCCTAAAAGATTTGTCTGAAAGGGCTCATCATAGAAATTAATACCCTGATCATACCCTATACTTGCTGACAAAATTATACATGTATCAATTTGAACTTCTTTTAGATAATCAATAATCTCTTGCTTGGAAGTTAGATCAAATTCACTTCTACCACAGTAAATAAAATTTGGAAATTTTTTTTTAAGATGTCTTCCAACATATCCCTTACCACCTACAACTAAAACATTACTCATAAAAACAGTTTTCCCATCTTCTTACCAAGTTTATGCTTGAAAACTCACAAAGTTTTTTAGAATATTTTTTATCAAAATATTCGATCATAAGATCTATTTCATTAACTCCACTCTCTACACTTAAAACTAATGTTGTTGATATCCTAGGATTTATTTCAAAAATATATATTTCCTCATTATATATCTTTAACTGTACATTAAATGTCCCATACGGTTTCATTTTATTTACAATATCTCTACATTTTTCTACTATTTTTTCATTTTGTATGCTTATCGCATGTCTTGTAATTCCCTGCTTTGTAAAAACTAGCTTTGGAACTACTGCCATAAGATCATTAAGGTTATTAACGGTAACACTAACAGTATACTCATCTCCACCTATATATGGCTGCACCAGAACTTCTGATTTTTCATATTCCTCTAAAATGAAATATGCTTCAAACTGATCCAAACTCTCAATTTTCTTAATACCTCTGCTACCTCTCCCTACATTAGGTTTAAGAAAAATAGGATAATCAAATTGTCCAGTATACTGATCCGCCATAACTGTGGGTATATCTGAAATACCAAGATCTTTTAAAGACTTCATTAGTTCATACTTATCTAAACTAACTTTAACAAAATCACTACATGGAGACAAGACGGAAATATTTTTATCCTTACCTATTTCTATAGCTTTTAATATTTCCTCATCAATACCAGAAATATAATAATCTATATTGTAATCATCAATTATTTTACCAATCTGATCATTAAATTTTGGATCATCAACTTTGGGAGAAATAATAATATTTTTATTAGGATAAATTAACCCAATCTTTTCATCAGAGTCCATAGCATATATATCATATTTTTCTTCTAGTGCTCCAAAAAGATATGGAAATATTGAACCTCCTGCACCTGAAATCAATATTTTTTTCTTATTCATAATATATCCTTATATATTTTTACTTTTTAAATTCTATAATATTTTCTATATTACTAAGTTGAGTTTCAAAAAACTCCTTATTTTGGAATTTTTTAACCAGCTCTTCAAGCTTATCTAATTCACTTTTTTTTAACCCAGGTATACCATTTTTTCTCAAAAAATCATACATATATCTTTGATTACTAGCTACCATAACAGTTATAATTGGGATTTTTAGGAAAAGAATTTCGTTAGCCATAACACTTGGTGTAATAATAGCAATATCATTATTAGAGACAATCTTCACCAAGTTATTTGTATCAACATATACACGAACATTTTTTTGTTTTTGTGCATAATCAAGTAACGTTGATAAATTTTTATTAGATCTTGTTGTTACAACATCAACTCTATAGCTAACATTTAATGATGATAAAAAGTCCAAGACTTTAATATTCATATTTTGAGAGTCTGCACCTCCCATACCTAAAAAAATTCTCAAGTATTCTTTTTTTGTTTTTTTAACATCTCTAATAGCAAAAAACTCATCTCTTAATAGAGTATATTTAGCACCACACCTCACTTCGCAATGAAGTGGAACAAGACTAATATAATCACTAGATTTTGCGTATATATTATGATTTAAAAGAATGTCACAATAATGTTTCTCATAAGTATCATCCAACACCATAAGTTTTATATCTTGATATTTTTCTTTAAAGGCTCTCTCAAAATCATAATCTAAATTATAATTATCTAAAATCACAAGATTGGGACTTAGTTTTTCAACTACTTCGACAAACTCTGATAAATCATTATCCTTTACAATCTCAACACTATAGCCAGCCTCTATAATCTTAAAGTTAATATTGCCTGATAAATCTCTTGTCACAAAAGTCACATCATCAAATTGAGATGCTAACACAAGATCTCGCATAATATGACCAGTACCAATACTCGAGGAGGAGTCAACTCTGATTATAGCTTTCATATTTGATGAAACTGCATAAAATTATCAATATTAGACTCTTTATCAAGCTCTTTACAATACATATAAAATTTTTGCATACTAATATAGTCATCTAGTGTATCTATAGTTGCTCTAAGGTCTGGATTGTGATATTTTTTTTCAATAGGTTCTATATAAATATTTCCTTTCTCTTTTATATATGGTGTAACATGCTCTCTATCAAAATCATTTCTAGCATTTTTTTCAGCTTCTTCTAAAGCAGCAAAACTAAAAACTTCAGCACTCAATCCATAAACAGCTCCAGAGAACATACTATAGTCACATTCATTTTCTTCATATATAGCAATGAGTTCGTCAATCAAGTTCGCATCCATTAAAGGATTATCTGCTGTCACCCTAACTATATTTTTAGCTTTATATTTTTTTGCCAATATATAAAAACGATTTAAAACATTTGTCAAACTTCCTCTAAAAACCTCAATTCCAACGGAAGAAAGCTTTTTTCCGACAATATCATCTGTTATATCATTAGATGTTGCAACAACCACATGTTCAATCTTCTTTGATTTAGATACTGTTTCAAAGACTCTCTCTACTAAAGTTTTTCCTCCAAGATCTAACATTATTTTAGCTGGTAACCTTGATGAATTTAATCGAGCCTGTATTATACACAAATAATCTACCAACTTGTCCACCCTCCATCTACTACAATATTTTGACCTGTTATAAAACTACTTTCATCTAACGATAAGAAATAAATTGCTGATGTCACCTCTTTAGAAACTCCTATTCGTTTTAAAAAAGTCTTGTTTGCAAGTTTATTGATAAACTCTTTATCCTTAACAATTGATAGGTTTGGAAATGGTCCATAACTAACGGTATTTACATTGATATTGTACTTAGCCAACATCATCGCAGCATATTTAGTATATTGAATAATTCCGGCCTTACCAACTCCATACCCTAATGGATTAATCATATCTTCAGTTGAATAAACTTCAGGATTAGGAACAACCATTCCATACATCGAAGATATATTTATTATTCTTCCACCGCCGGTCTTTTTCATATAATATGAAACTGCTTGTGTCATGATGTCAGTTGACACTATAGTGCCTTGCATGTTCAATTGCCAGTCACTTTGAGAATTCTCTGCAAACTTCTTAGCAATACCAAAGTAGGCATTATTTACTAAAACATCTATTTTACCAAACTTGTTATAGATCTCAAAGATTATATCTTTAACATTTTTTTCATTAGAAACATCAACTTCAAACGCTTGCTCATAACCCAATTGCAACCTATCGCACAAATCTCTTAGCTTTGCTATATCTCTTGATAAGAGTATAACTTTAGCCCCAGAGAAAGATAAATCTTCAACCATCTGGCTACCTAGATATCCAGTAGCTCCTGTAATAACCACAACCTTATCTTTAATTGAGTAAATATTATTCATTAGTTCACCACTTTGTTGGAAGATAAATGTCTTCACTAATATCAACAAATTCTTTCTTAATCTGCTCAATGTCAGCTAAGTCAAATATCTTTATTTTATTATTATAATCGTTTAAATTTTCTTTAGCCTGTTCTATAGAATCACAACCAAATAACAATACTGACTGATCTGCAATACTCTCAACAAATGACAATGCAAACTCTTTATTTGAAAGATTATACCTTCTTGCAACTAAATTAAGTTTTTCTAAATATGGCCTTACTTTTTCCAAATTTGCTGGTAGCGAACTACAATCCATCAACAACAACCCCTGCAAAAATACACTTCTAATAAATATTAGTTTGTTTTTTTGCTTAGCTCTCTCGAACCAGTTCTCTACAACAGCTCTTTGATCAAAAACATTAAAGGGTAACTGTATGATATCAACAAGTTCATTATTTAGCGCCATGTCAAAATCTTCTCTGGAGTATATAGACACTCCAAAGTATTTTAAATAGCCATTTGCTTTGGCAAAATTAATCTCTGTTTCTAACAAAGCATAATCTTTGTAAAAAATATCCATATCATGAAGCAGTAAACCAAACAAAGACTGTACATTTAATCTTCGTAATGAATTTTGAATACTTTCAACAAAACCATCTATAAAAACATCTGATTTAATTTTAGACACAATAAAGTTATTATCATGCAGAGCTCTACCTAAAACATCTTCAGAGGTGCCATAAGCTTGCGCGGTATCAAAACAATTAACCCCTTGAGAAATGACATAGTCAACCATATCATTAACCTCTGTTTGAGTTGGTTGACCTTTTTGATTTGCGACTCCATAGCTAAGACCAAATTGAACAGTTCCTAGAGAAAGCTTAGATATTTTATTATCATGAAATGTCACATATCTCATAGCAGGATCACAAAGCCTCTTTTAATACTTTGACTACCCTTTGCATCTGCTCATCTGTCAAATCCGGATACATAGGCAAACTTATTGCTCCATTATAATATGCTTCTGCATTAGGGCAATATCCTTTCTTAAATCCCATCTTTTGGTAGTAAGGCTGCAAATATACAGGTATATAATGAACATTAACTCCTATATTATTATCACGAAGATGTTCAAACACCTTTCTTCTCTTATCAGCTGGAACAACTATTGGATATAAGTGCAATCCCGAATGACTTCTATCAAACTGATATGGCAGAACAACTTCTGAACAATCAGACAATAACTCTTCATACTTACTTAACACGGCATGCCTCTTTGCAACAAACTCATCAAGCCTAGACATCTGTGATAGACCAAGTGCACACTGCATATCTGTAATACGATAATTGTAACCTAAGTCTATCATCTGATAATACCAAGGACCTTCTGATTCTTTTGTCATTAAAGATTCATCCCTAGTCATCCCATGAGTTCTCAATAAGCCTATCTTCTCTGCCAACTCTCTAGAGTTTACCACAAGCATACCACCTTCTGCAGTAGTGATAATTTTCACAGGATGAAAGCTAAAGACTGTTATATCCGAATATTCACAAGATCCAATTGGTTTATCTAGATATCTACCACCTATAGCATGTGCGGCATCTTCAACAATCGAAAAACCGTACTCCTTTGACAACATGTATATCTGTTGCATATCACATGATTGTCCCGCAAAATGCACTGGAGCTACTACTTTTGGCAACTTATCAATCTTTTTTGCCTCAATTAACTTCTGTTTCAAACATTCAACAGACATATTATAACTTTTAGGACAAATATCAACAAAATCAATCTCTGCTCCACACATAAGAGCAGCATTAGCAGTGGCTAAAAATGTATTTGGAGACGTCCAAACGATATCTCCCTTGCCAACACCTAACGCCAAATATGCTAAGTGTAACGCACATGTTGCATTTGCCACAGCAAAAGCATACCCAGCTCCGCAATACTTTGCAACAGACTCTTCAAAACTAGCGACTGCTGGCCCCTGTGTTAAAAAATCTGATTTCAGAGTATCTACTACAGCCCCAATATCATCCACAGATATATTTTGTCTACCATAAGGGATAAAATCCATACTACATTACCTTCATCATATCTAAAAATGCTTGATGTGTTAACCACTCTGTATTATTACCAGAGTTATATTCAAAACCTAATTCTACTGGCACACCAATTTCACCAATTAAGTTTTCTGTAAAATCTGATTTATGTGCAAACTGAATAGTTGGACAAAGTACATAATGATCATGAAACTCTAGTGTTAAATGAGAATCATCTGACGGACACATTATTTCGTGCAACTTCTCACCAGGCCTAATGCCTATAATTTTTTGTGACAAGTTTGGAGCCATTGCTTTTGCAAGTTCGGTCATATACATTGATGGAATTTTAGGAACGAATATCTCCCCACCCTTCATTCTTTCAAAATTCTTAAGTACGAACCTAACCCCATCTTCCAAAGTTATAAGAAATCTAGTCATTTTTTCATGAGTGATAGGCAACTCAGTAGCACCATCATCTATAAGTTTCTGAAAGAAAGGTATAACAGAACCTCTACTGCCCAAAACATTACCATATCTAACAACAGAAAATCTTGTCTCCCTATCACCAACCATATTATTAGCCGCAACAAAAAGCTTATCTGACGCTAGTTTTGTAGCACCATATAGATTAATAGGATTTGCTGCCTTGTCTGTAGATAAAGCCATAACCTTATGGACATTATTATATAGTGCTGCTTGGATTACATTTTCTGCACCATGAACATTGGTTTTTATACATTCCATAGGATTATATTCAGCAGCAGGAACTTGTTTTTGTGCTGCAGCATGAATTACATAGTCAACACCATGCATTGCTTCTTTAAGCCTCCCAAGATCTCTAACATCTCCAATAAAGTATCGCATACAAGGGTCATTAAATTCTTGAGACATCTCAAACTGCTTTAGCTCATCTCTACTAAAAATTATTATTTTTTTAGGATTATACATAGAAAGTATAATTTCCACATATTTTTTACCGAAACTACCTGTCCCACCAGTTATCAACACTACCTTATCATTAAACACTTCCACAGTCTCCTTATGTTCTATTTGTTTATATAGCTTCTACACAACCAACCACACACTCCCTCAGGAATTCGCTTTCTCTTTCAAGATCATAAACCTCTTCATCACACCCACCAAGAATCAATAAATTATTCAAAAACCTTCATTCTCTTAAACTAGCTCGGTAATTTTCGCTGGCTCTTTAGTTACCACTCCCAACCTATCCGTAGGCTTTTCTTGCACGTAAAATAAATATAATATTAATAATACAAAAATACAAACAAAAATGCAAATATAAAACCCAACAGCAGTTCAAGACTCAAAAAAACCTTAGCTTACCATATACTTAAAGCAGCATTTATGGTCAAGCCTAGCAGAATGACACACTACTTTTAGATTATTTTATAACTTTATATTTAGATCTGAATTATAAGATTCTCACCTACGTAAGGAGGATAATTTATGCTAGAGTTCTTAACGCTGCAC
>NZ_BTHG01000009.1:0-40808 GCF_045862875.1 Francisella sciaenopsi | reverse complement strand
GTCTTTGTTGTCTTTGTTGTCTTTGTTGTCTTTGTTGTCTTTGTTGTCTTTGTTGTCTTTGTTGTCTTTGTTGTCTTTGTTGTCTTGAGAATTCTGCTGATTATCTTTTTGTTTATCTAGCTCTTTAGCTACTTCTAAGTTATCTTTTGCATCTGCAAAATCTGGTCTTTTTTGTATAGCTTTTGTATATGCGTCTATAGCTTTTTTGTATTCGCCCATATGCGTTAAGGCATTACCCTGGTTATACAACCCTTTAGCTGAATCATCTTTTTTAAACTCTTGATATGCGTTCTGATAATCTCCAGCCTTATAGTATGAAGAACCTTTCCAATTACTATTTTCAAAAGCTTCTGCCGCCTTTTTTGCATTACCACTATCATAATAGCTCATGCCTTGTTGATCTCTTGTTTGCCATAAATCATTCCACTTATTCGCGAAACAAAAACATGGTAATAATAACAAGGCAAATATTAATTTTCTTAGCGACATATTCTCTCCAAAATACCTCTTCTAAAAAATAGTAAACTCATAGCTACCAGCAACCAAATAAAATAAATCCCCTCATCTTGCCAAAAGATATTTGCCGACTTTTTATCTGATTTCTTTTTACCATTGCCTTGTGTATCTGATAATAACTTTTTAACATCAGTATTATTAGCTGTTAAAGTCACTAATTTTCCAGATCCAGCTTTTGCTAATGCTTCAAGTTGACTCATATCTATACCAAAATACTGGATATTGCCCCCATCATCTTTTATATAATTACCCTTATCATCTTTGGCAATACCTCCTTTTGGAGTTCCTATTGCATATACATCAGTATCTATACCTTGCTCTGCTAACTGTTTCGCTTTAGCGATAGCATCAGCTGATGGTGTTGAATCTGTTATCAAAATTATCTGACCTTTTTTTGCACCAGCCTGAGTGATTAACTGAGCAGATTTTTCTATAGCCTTATAGATATTATTACCCTGCACAGGCACAATATCTGAATTAATAACAGGGACAAGGTTCTCAACAGTATTTGCATCAGATGTTAATGGCGAGACAACAAATGGCTCACTTGAGAATACTATCATCCCAACCTGACCTTCTTTTATTCTACGCAAAATATCCAAAGTCTTATATTTTGCTCTCTCAAGCCTAGTTGGAGAAACATCTGTAGTATCCATAGATTGTGAAACATCTAAAGCAATAACTCTCGAAACATTTTCTTGATATACAGGCACATCTTTATATTTCCATGTAGGACCTGCTAATGCTAGCACAGATATAATCCACAAGCACAAAAATAAAAATGGTACTAATGACTTTTTAGTTTTTGACTGCTTACCTACAACTACATGTTCTAACAAATGACTATCACAATACTTAGCCCAACTATTTGCTTGTGAAGAACTTCTAAAAAGTAAAATAACAAAAACTGCAATAGGCACTAATGCTAACAGCCACCACGGACGCAGAAAATGAAAATCCATACTAATATCCTCTCCTACGCTTTAACCATACCATAGTCATCACAAAGCTTAACAACAGCGCAAGACCAAGACTCCATGGATATAGATATGTAACTGGTCTAACTACTGTTTTGTCTGACTCTATCGGCTCTAGCTGATCTATCGACTCGTATACTTGTTTCAAATCAGTACTATTTTGAGCTCTAAAAAACTTCCCTCCCGTCATTGTGGCAATTTTTTGTAATACTTCTGTATCTAGATCTTCTGATGTATTAACTAATCTTTCACCAAAAGTGGTCTTAACCATCATTTGTCCGCCACCTAATCCTATGGTGTATATTTTTATATGATATTGTTTAGCAAGTTCCGCTGCCTGCAAAGGTTGTAGCGCTCCAGAGTTATTTTCACCATCTGTTAGCAAAACAAGAGCTTTAGAATCACCTGGATATCTTTTAAGCTTCTTAACTGCCAAACCTATAGCATCTCCTATGGCAGTTTGTGGACCTGGTAAAGCAATACTAGCATCATCAAGCATTTTTTTGACAGTTGGAATATCAAAAGTCAACGGCGTTTGTAAATATGCCCAAGTACCAAAAAGTATCAAACCTACTCTATCTCCTTGACGAGTATCTAAAAACTCATTAGCAACACGCATTACAAGATCAAATCTTGACTCCATCTTACCATTTGACTTCTGCATATCTTGGATAGCCATACTACCAGATAGATCAATAGCCATCATTAGATCCCTACCACTTTGCGGTAAGCTAACTGGTTTGCCTAACCACTGAATACCTGAACCTGAAATAATCAGTAATATCCAAATAGTGCTTAGAATATATTTAAGATAATTTGCTTTGGTAAAGTCTCCATTTTTATTACCTCTCAACTGAGATTTTAACTGATCAAAAAATGGTGTTTTTAGTGCCAGCTGTTTATCATGTTTTACTCTTGGAAATATCCAATAGCTAATAACAGGTAAAATAATCAAAACCAAAAACCAAGGATATTCTATATTAATCACAATACTCTCCTTAGCCACTGCTCTGACACAGTCAAAATTTCATTTAGCGTTTGCTTATCTAATTCAACAGCTCTATAACTGTTTGCCAACATATTAGCTTTGGTATTTTTGAAATTTTGATTTTTCATTTTAGAATCAAGAAACTCAAGCCATTGCTCACCATGTAGAGTTTTGATTTCTTGATTTGGAAATTTTTGTAATGCTACTCTTTTTAGATATACAGATATATTTTGCAAAGCTTCTTTAGGCTTATTCTGTTGAGTTTCTTCTATTGTCCTTCTAAAATCATTAACAATAGAATCCTTGTAACTATTTCTCTTTTTTCTGAAGTGTAGAATAATCAAGAAAATAATAAAAACTAGTACAATCAAACCTAAAAGCAACCACCAGCCATAAGCCAAAGGCCACCATTGAGAGACCTTCGCTGGCAAATAAATATCTTTTAATTGAGCCAAAAGATCATTAGTTTGCATAATTAGCTATCCCATAGTTTATTGCTTTAACCAGATCATCATTTGTTGCTATCTCAATAAATCCTATTTTATTTTTACGTGAAAAATCCTTTATCGTAGTGTATCTTTCTTGATAAAGGTTTTTATAAACACTTCTTTGTTTCTTACTCGCAGCATCTAATACAATACGATGCTCACCATCACTAAAATAATATGTATCTAAAGCAGGTAACTCCTTTTCTATAGGATCATAACTAAAGATATTTATAACCTCATTTTTAGCTCTCAATAATTTAAGATACTGTTTTGCTTGCTCATCGAAACTACTAAAGTCACTAATAATAATTATCACACTATTACTACGAACTTTCGCATACAGAAACTTTATGACATCTGCTAATTTCTTTTGAGATTTAAGCTGATAATCTTTGTGATCCATCGTTATAAAATTAAACATTTTGATCAGCGCTGATTTATCTTGTTTTGCAGGATAGAAATTATAGCCTTGATCATCAAAAATGATACCACCAACCTTATCATGCGCCTCTAATGCTCCAAACCCCAACAATGCTAGTGTATTGGCAGCCTTAACACACTTAAAGCATTCCCTTGTACCAAAATTCATTGTACTATTCTGATCAACAATAAAATACAGACTACGCTCACGCTCTTCATGATAAACTTTAGTGTATGGCTTACCAAGTCTTGCTGTAAGTGACCAGTGCATCAATCTAATATCATCGCCGGCTTGATAATGTCTAACCTCATCAAAGTCCATACCACGGCCTTTAGCATTAGAGATATTTGTACCAGCATTAGTCGTATTAACTTTCTGATTAGCAAATAATTTTAGTGACTTTGCCTGATAGCGATGATTCAAAAGCTCTTGAATATCTGCCTTAACACCTTTATAACTTTTCATTGAAGATACTCTAAGGGATTGGCACAACCTTTAACAATTCAGTAATCACATCATCACTTTTAATACCATCAACATCTGCTTCAAATGTTAATAATATTCTGTGACGTAGGACTTCATATATAACTGCATGGACATCTCCAGGAGATACATAATCATTGCCAGATAACCAGGCATGTGCTCGAGCTGCTCTATCTAACGCTATCGTTCCTCTTGGACTAGCGCCAAAGGCAATCCATTTTTTGACAGCTGGACTATATTTTGATGGATCTCTAGTAGCAAGAATTAACTCAATAATATATTGTTCAAGAGCTGCTGACATCTGAACGTTCAATACTTCCTTTTGTGCTGCAAAAATTGCTTCTTGAGAAATATTTGGGTAGCGCAACTTATGCCCTAATGCTTCACCTCTACTTATAGCTAGAATCTTTGCTTCAGTTTTTGGATCCGGATACTCAATCTTCACAAAAAGCATAAATCTGTCTAACTGTGCTTCAGGAAGTGGATAAGTACCTTCTTGCTCAATTGGGTTTTGCGTAGCCATCACCATAAAAAGATTAGACAAAGGATAAGTCTTCTTACCAACCGTAATCTGCTTCTCTCCCATAGCTTCAAGCAATGCTGACTGAACCTTTGCAGGGGCTCTATTTATCTCATCAGCAAGTAATAAGTTATGAAATAATGGCCCTGACTGAAACTCAAAGCTTTGCTGTTGAGGTATATATATCTCTGTGCCTGTCAAATCTGCCGGTAAAAGATCCGGTGTAAATTGCACTCTATGATAAGAGCAATCTATACTTTCTGATAGCGTTTTAATAGCCGTTGTCTTTGCAAGTCCTGGCGCACCTTCTACAAGCAAATGCCCCCCAGCTAATAATGCTATCAACAAACGTTTATTTAAATTTTCTTGGCCAACAACACGATTGTTTAAAAACTCCAGTAATTCTTCAAACTGATTATATACAGACACAGCGTCTCCAAAACCTCTTATCTTCTTTTGTAGAGTATAGGGGTTGTTATTAGTTTTTCAAGAGCCTAGGCTCGATATAGCTAATTTACAAAGACTAAATACTGCTATAAAATTTAAACTATTACCCTATAGATTAGTATAATCCTCATGAAAACTCTTAAATTATTGACTCTTTTTATACTAGTAAGCCTAGCTCTTACTAGTTGCTCTAACAACACTGATTTATCTAACGATCTAAATGCAACTGGAGACTCTATTGTGAGCCTTGTCAATGGTACTCTTAGTGCCGAAATCAATAACACAAGCCTACAGAGTGTCTATAATGCAACTCTTCTAGCTCTAAATAATAACAGTGATAAGGTAAAGACTAGTAATATAAGCAATGATTCTGCTAGCATTACAGGTACATATATCGTAGACAAAGGCTTCTTCAATAAAACAGGAATAGATAATTTTGATATTAGACTACTCAAAGGTAAGGACAGTTCTGTAAACCTATTTATCAAAATGGGAAAATTTGGAGATCAGGAAGCATCAGTCAACTTATTGGCAGATATCAGAAGTAATTTAGGATTATAATATGAATGCAAGTATCCCTAAAGTATTATCTATACAGTCTCATGTCGCATATGGCTATGCAGGCAATAAAGCTGCTGTATTCCCGATGCAGCGACTTGGTATAGAAGTTTCTCCAATATATACAGTCCAACTTTCGAATCACACTCAGTATGATTTTTTTAAAGGATCTTTTTTTAGTGCTGAAGATATCCAGAATGTTATTGATGGAATGATTACCAATGGTTTCTTAGAAAAACAAGATGCTATATTATCTGGCTATATTGGTAATGTTGATATTGCTAAAGTTATTGCAAACACAGTTACTTTACTTAAAGAAAAAAATAAATTTAGCATATACTGTTGCGATCCCGTATTTGGCGACAAATACGATGAAGATGAAACCGGACATATTTTTGCATCAAGTGATCACCCTAAAATCTTCTTAAAATACCTATTACCACTGGCTGATATAATCACGCCAAACCTATTTGAACTAAGTACACTTAGTGATACAAAAATAAGCAGCTATAGTGATATAGCTAAAGCATGCCAAGAGCTAATCACAAAAACAAAAAATAATAAACAGATAATAATTGTTACTAGCGTCTCATTTGATAAAACTAAAACTGGGATAGCGATATATCAAAATAATAACTTCTCGTATATCGAATCTGCCAAATATAAAGTTCAGCCTAAGGTTAGCGGCTCCGGAGACATTACCGCAGCAATGTTTTTGAGTTATATTTTGAAAGGTAAAACACTAGATGAAGCACTAAATTCGGTTACTAAATGCTTAGACGGCATTTTCAGAGTTACACATGAACTGAATACTGATGAGTTAGCTCTGATCCAAGCACAGGAGTACATTAAGTAATGAATCGTTACAGTAAAATTACAGATGTTCATCGCTACAAAAGAGAAATTGTTTTACTAAAAAGTCGTCCTTGTGCTTATGGAAAGTGTACATTTTGCGACTATATACTAGATAACTCAAAAAATATTGATGAAATCAACACTACTAACTTTGATGTTTTAAATAATATCACTGGAGAATTTGGTATTCTGGAAATAATAAACTCGGGTAATATCTTTGAGCTTCCTCAAGCAACCAAAAATCGTATCAAAGAGATAATCAAAGAGAAAGATATCAAATTGTTATTTGTTGAAGCGCACTGGATGTACAAAGATCACTTACATAAAATCAAAGATTTTTTTGAAACTGATATTTTTATCAAAACAGGTTTAGAAAGTTTTGATAATGAATTTAGAGAAAAAGTTTTAAACAAAGGGTTTTTTCATAGCTCTTCAAAACAATTAAGTGAAATGTTTGACTCTGTTTGTCTTTTAATTGGAGTCATAGGACAGACAAAGGAAATGATAAAAAAAGACATTGAAATAGCTAAAAAATACTTCGATCATACAACTTTGAATCTATACGTAAATAATACAACATCAATAAAAGCAGATGAAGAGCTTAAAAAATGGTTTTTAGAAGAATACAGTCATCTGTTTAATGACCCTCAATTTGAAATACTTGCTAGCAACACTGATTTCGGTGTTGGTGATTGATACAACTTACTCAATATCAAAATACACTTAAATATGCTATCTTTGCAACACATAAATATAATTAGGTGAAGATGTTGCAACACTCGCTAAAACAAATTTCAGATATTTTAAAAGCAAGAATAATTAATGAACCGTCTGATGAAATTACTATTTCAGGCCTTAACTATGCAGAATCTGCAAAAGAAAGTGACCTAACTCTTATCGATCAAAATGAGCATATAAAACTCTGGAAAAACTCAAAAGCTGCTGCTGCTATAGTCAGTGATAAGATTAGCTCTGAACTGGCTCAAACTAGCGATAAACCGTTGTTAGTGGTAAATAATGCTGATTTAGCTATGGCTAAAATATTAGAGCTTTTTTCTTTACCATCTTCAGAACAGAATGGCATTCACGAAAGGGCTGTCATAGACCCAACAGCAAAAATCGGCAGAAACGTCTCAATCGGTCCGGGAGCATATATTGGTAAGAATGTCGAGATTGGAGATAACACCATAATCTACGCTAATGTATGTATTTATGATGATACAAAGATTGGCACTAACTGTATTATATGGCCAAGTGTTACGATTCGAGATAGAACCATTATAGGACATTACTGTAGACTATATTCTAACTGCTCTATAGGTACAGATGGCTTTGGTTACAGACCCTCAGAAGATGGTAGAAGCATAGTTAGAATCCCTCATATAGGTAATGTTGTAATTGGTAGTTTTGTAGATATTGGTTCAAACACATGTATTGACAATGCTAAATACGGCTCAACAATAATTGGTGATTATACGAAAATCGACAACCTAGTTCAGATAGGTCACAATGTCATTATAGGTAAAGGCTGTATGATATGTGGACAAGCAGGTATCAGCGGCTCTGTGACAATAGGTGATGGTGTGGTAATAGCAGGCAATGCGGGTATCAAAGATCATACCAAAATAGGTAGCGGAGCTCGAATTGGAGGTAAGGCTGGCGTGATGTGGGATGTACCTGCTGGTGAGAGTCATATGGGATACCCAGCATACAAGGATACTGAATTAGCTAAGCAATGGATTGCTATCAGAAAACTTCCAGAAACCATGAAAAAACTCAAAGCGCTAGCAAAAAGTCTAAAAATTGATCTATAGAGCTCTACATTAACTTTTTTGCTTATTTAAATTTCTAATATTGCAAATAAGATTTTTTAATATCAGACTTAATCACATTACAACTCGGACTGTTTATTTCTCATAAAAACTACTCTGAAAGCTAATGTCCACATTAATTTTGATCATTTCACATCTTAAACTCTAAATAAATACTATACCATTTCAGTATACTCAAAGCCTTTATTTTCAATATTTTGACACGAATTTATTTTTTGATTTAGACTATTAATATGTTACAATTTGAACTGTATAATTAAAGGTAAGAAAAGACCTCTGAATCGTTAAGTTATAAGATTTTTTCTTTCCACTTCTTTTACAAAAGGAAACAACACTAAAATACTAGAACTATAAGGAGAAGCAATATGTTACCAACGCTTTTGTCTGTTGACTTAGCAAGATGGCAGTTTGGTCTAACAGCGTTATTTCACTTCTTATTTGTTCCTCTAACATTAGGTCTAACGTGGATTTTATTCACAATGGAAGTTATGTATGTAAGAACAGGTAAGCAAGTATATAAAGACATGGTTAAATTTTGGGGTAAATTACTCGGTATAAACTTTGCCCTAGGAATTATTACTGGTCTAACTATGGAGTTTGAATTTGGTACTAACTGGTCATACTACTCTCAGTCAGTAGGTGATATATTTGGTACTCCGCTAGCTATTGAAGGTTTAGCTGCATTTATGCTTGAATCTACTTTTGCTGGTTTATTCTTCTTTGGTTGGGATAAACTATCGAAGAAACAACACTTACTATCCACATTCTGTTTGGCCATAGGTTCGAGCTTCTCTGCGCTACTAATCTTAGTTGCTAACGGGTATATGCAACATCCTACAGGTTCTGAATTTGTTGCTGCTACAATGAGAATGGAAACTGTAAGCTTACTAGATGTATTCTTAAATCATACTGCACAGACAAACTTTGGTCATGTAGTAACAGCAGGATATACAACTGGCGCTATATTTGTTATAGGTATAAGTGCATTTTATCTAACAAAAGGTCGTGATATTGCATTTGCTAAAAGATCTATGAGTGTAGGTTTAGGTTTTGGCTTAGTTGCTTGTACTATGGCTATTTTCTTCGGTGATGCAAATGGTGTGGACGCATTTAAAGTACAGCCTTTAAAAATGGCTTCTATAGAGGCTGAGTGGGATACTTCCAAAGCTCCAGCAGCATTTAATGCTATTGCATTCCCTAGTCAAGAGAGTCAAGAAAACCATTTAGCAATAGAAATACCTGCTGTATTAGGTTTAATTGCTACTCACTCTACAGATGTTGAGATTCCTGGTGTTAAAGCAATTCTTTATGGAAAAATGACTGCTGATGGCACTAGAGATCCAAACCTTGCATACTATAGAGATATAGCAACAGGAGAAACAGCCGAAGTATCTCCAGAAGTGGCAGAATCAAATCCTAGCGTTTATGAGAAAGTACCTTCTGCCGTAGTTATGATTAAAGAAGGTGGTCTTGCTTATGCAGATCTTCTGAAATGGAGAGAAACTGGTCACGAAGGCGATACTCCAGATGGTAGCTACACTAACTATAACAACCCTACTTATCAGCAATACATGGGCTTTGGTAAAATGTTAATACAAGCAGCTCAAAACAAATATGGTTCAGCTGATTCTGCGAGCATTGCTAAAGCTGCAAATGATCCTGAATTAGTTAATGCTGTTGCTACTAACATGGTTCCTGATGTTGCAAGCATATTCTGGACATTTAGAATCATGGTTGGCATTGGCTTCTTCATGTTTGCATTAATAATTGTAGGTTTAATACTAGTAACAAGAAATGCTCTAACTAGTAATAAGTTTGGTAAGTTCATTCTAAGAGTAATGACATTTACAATTCCTTTACCATTTATTGCTTGCTTATCAGGTTGGTATGTAACTGAACATGGTCGTCAACCATGGACAGTTTATAATGAGCTTCCAACCAATATTAGTTCATCAGCATTAACTGCTTTTGATGTTGGTACGTCTATGGCAATCTTCTGCCTAATAGACTTAAGCTTATTTGCTGTATTAATTTTCTTAATGTTCAAGTATGCAAGACTAGGCCCTAGCTCACTAGGATCTGGTAAATACCATTTTGAACAAAACAAAAATGATAAATAAGGAGAGATAAATGTTATTAGATGTTTTACAAATTATCTCTTGGCTAGTTGTAGGAGTTCTAATATTCTTAGTAGCTGCTACTGTTGGTTTTGACTTTGGTGTAGGTATTCTTGCTAAATTTGTTGGTAAAAATGACTACGAAAAAAGAGCTATCATAAATACAGTTGGTCCTACTTGGGATGGTAGCCAAGTTTGGTTTATTACAGCTGGTGGTGCTATATTTGCTATTTGGCCACAAGTTTATGCTACAAGCTTCTCAGGTTTATATATTGCAATCTTACTAGTGCTATGGGGACTTTTCTTAAGACCACCTGCTTTTGAGTACAGAAAGAAAATAGATAACCCTACGTGGAAAAACTTCTGGGACTGGATGCTTTTATTAGGAAGTGTTATTCCTATAGTTGTCATGGGCGTAGCGGTTGGTAACTTATATTTAGGTTTCCCTATCTCTTACGATGACACTTCAAGATTAATATACGGTACTGTTACTAACGGTCAATATCAATCTATGTGGGTTACTTTGATACACCTACTAACTCCATTTGCGTTATTGTTTGGTATATTTGCTCTAAATATGTCGCTAATGCATGGTTCAGCTTATGCTAAGCTTAGAACAGACGGTGTTTTAAGAGATAGATTTAGAAAAATCACAAATGTTACAGCGACTATCTACTTAGTTTTATTTGTAGTTGCAGCTATTTGGATTGCTCTAATACCAGGATATCAGTACTCTACTGGTGCAAGCTGTACATACGCATCAGAAGCATTACAACATCCGTTTAGCGCTGGAGTTATTACTAATGACCATTCTTGGTATTATAACTTCACGCAAGCTAAAACTATTTGGATGTGGTTTGCTCCTATTCTAGCTTTTGTTGGCGCATTACTTGTTATCAAGTTCAACAACAAAGATAAAGATGGCTTAGCGTTTATAGCTAGTATGGCTTCTCTACTGGGTGCTGTATTAACAGTTGGTTTCGCATTATTCCCATTCATTATGGTGTCTAATGTAGGTAACTTCCAATATAGCTTAACAGTATTTAACGCAAGTAGTAGCCAAACTTCTCTAATAGGTATATTATGTGCAGCTGTTATTATACTTCCAATCATCTTCTCTTATACATTCTTTGTGTATAAGAAAATGTGGGCAAATGGTCGTAGAGTATCTGCTGAAGAAGTTAAAGCAAACTCTCACGAGTTATACTAAGAGGAGACTAGTATGTTTTATTTATTATGGATTACATCTGCATTTGTAGCTGTTGGTGCTGGTTGTTTCGTAGCTAGCAGAATCGACAAAAAAGAAGACTAATTTTCTATCTGCTATTTTCTTCTATTTTATTTCTTCTCTTTGATATAAAATTTTTTCATTCAAATTTTATTTGTTTAAGAAAATGAAAAAAATAACATATCTAACTATCGCTTTATTTTTTGTTATAACATCTAATTGTTATGCGGATATTATTGTCGGAACAACTGGAGATTATGCGCCTTTTTCAATTTATGATAAAAACGATAATAAATTCTCTGGGAAAGATATTGATCTCATAAAAGCTTTTGCTAAAGCAAATAATGAAGATATTAAATTTGTTAAAACCACTTGGGCAACTGCAGAAGGTGATCTAAAAGATAATAAGTTTGAGGTCTTTGTAGGAGGTATGACAATAACTCCTGCTCGCCAAGCAAAATTCATATTCTCTACTCCACTAGGCTCTTTTAGTAAGGCTGCAATGACTAACTGTAAAAACCTACCTAAGTTCAAGAGCTTTGCAGATATAGATAATCCAAACACTCTAATCATCGAAAATAGAGGTGGTACCAATGAAAATTTTGCCTTGCAGAAAATCAAAAATGCTCAATTATTAATTATCGCTGATAATAAGCTTGCGGTTAAATCTATCACCGATGGTATAGATGGCATATATCCAGATATAATGTTTACCGATTCTCCTGAAATTGCATATCAGCACTCTATAAATCCAAGTATTTGCCAGATACAAATTAAAGTTGATGATAATATTTCATATAAGGCTTTTATGTTTAATAACACTTCAGCAGAGAAAAGCCTCGCGAATAAATTTAATGACTGGATAAAAGATAACCCTAAAATTCTTCACCAATATTTAAATTCAGAAAAATAATAGTCTGCTAAATCAACCTAACTCTATTGGATCAATATCAAAATACGTCTTAACTGAGTTCTTTAAATTAGACATTATCTGAGTATTAACAACCCATTTAATTATTGAATTTATCTGACTACGAGAGTTTGAAGTTAAAAGTATACTATAGCGATATACATTATTTTTTTTCAGATGAAGCGCTGGTAAAGGTTTAGATACCTGTACAGAAGAACTATCTTTCAAGCTCAAATATATTTGCTCTAAAATATTTAAGACTTTATTCTCATTTTTTGATTCAGCTATGATTTGTGCTTGATAGGTATATGGTGGATAGCTCGCGTACTTTCTTTGCTCAAGAAGATAGGCTAAAAAGTCAAGGTAATCACTATTTACTAATAACTGTAAAAGTTTATTATCAGGCTGATATGTCTGCAGTATTATCCTTCCAGGTTTATCTGCCCTCCCAGCTCTTCCAGAGACTTGAACTATCATTTGCGCTGTTCGCTCTATTGCATGGAAATCAGTACTATATAAACCTGCATCAATATTAATTAACCCTGCTAAGGTAATATTCTCGAAATGATGCCCTTTTGCTATCATCTGAGTACCAACTATAACATCAACTTGCTTATCATTTATCATTTGATTGATGCTATGTAGGTCATTCATAGTTTTGATATTTGATCTATCAAAGCGCACTATCTTATTATATGGAAATCTGGCTTCTATTCTTGATTGAACTTTCTCAGTACCACTACCATAAGCAAACAGTTCTTCAGCATTACAACTTGGACAAGCTGTAACTATCTGCTTACGAGAACCACAAAAATGGCATTCTAAATACTGATATGGATGTGTATGTAATGTATATGGCTTATCACATCTCTTACACTCTACCGCCTCGCCACAGCTTTTACAGACCAAAGCCTTAGCAAATCCTAGTTTATTAATAAATATTAGTGATTGTTGATGATCATTAATATTCTGCTCAATCAATGAAAAAAGAGTTCTACTAATGCCATTATCAACAATACTTGATTTTAGATCTAATAATTCAATCGTGTTCTGGTGTGAGTTTAGTGCTCTTTTATTAAGCTTGAGTAAGCTATACTTACCAATCACATGGTTATAATAACTTTGAATAGATGGTGTAGCACTCCCTAAAACCACAGGGATATCAAGTTGACTAGTTCGAAATATAGCAACATCACGAGCATTATAGCGAATAGTTGTTGTTTGTTGTTTATATGAACTATCATGCTCTTCATCAACGATGATAATTCCAAGATTCTTAAAATCAGCCAAAACCCCACTTCGAGTAGCTATTACAATATCAGCTTCGCCTTTTTTTATCTTTAACCAGTTAGTCAGTCTAGCTTTATCACTTAACTTAGAATGCAAAGCAACAACACTTTTATCTACAAATCTTTTCTCAAATCTTTTAATTGTCTGTGGTGTAAGATTTATTTCTGGCACTAAGACAAGAACTTGTTGAGACTTTGCTAAAAAGCTCTGAATGGTATGTAAGTAAACTTCTGTTTTGCCACTTCCAGTTACTCCGTAAAGTAGAGATACCTTAAAACCCGATCGTGATGTAATTTGCTCAAAAGCGTATTGCTGCTCTGAATTAAGTAACTTAGGTGAATCTGATTCTATAGTATTATTATACTGTCTTAACTTATAAGTTTTTTTGAGGATGTTTTTATCAAGCAATTTATTAATAACATAGCTAGAAGTTAATTCTTTTAAATCCTCAAAACGAAGCGCTTCATTATTAGCAAAAATTTTTAGAACCTCTTGCTGTTTTGGAGTCAGTTTATGTTGCTGTAGTTCTATTTGATCTAAATATAAATAGGTGTCTTTCTGAGGATAAACTTGCTCAGTTTTCAAAAAATCATTTGGTAAAGCCAAACGTATGGCATTATATAAATCACAACAATAATACTGCGATAACCACAAAATAAGTCTTTGTACTGCATCACTAATAGGTTGATCTATAACTTTTATTATAGGCTTTACCTTTGTAAGGTCATAATCAATCTTTACATCTTTAGCTACAACAAAGCCTATAACTTGACGCTTACCCACCTGTACAGAAACTCTACTAAATAGCTCGACATTAGTATTTTCAATAATATAATCAAGTAAATAAGTAGGAGGTACAGCTAAAGCAACCTTAACAATCATTATATAACTTCTACAGTTTTTGTATTTTTATACCAGTAATAAAAACCATACACAGCTGTAATGAAGAATATGAAGTTTTGTAGCACTTGACCATATAATTCTTGTTGATACATAACTACAACAAAGTATAAATCGGAAATAATCCATACAATCCAATTTTCCATAAACTTCTCTATAGTCATGATAATTGCTGTAAATGTAATACCAGTAAGCATCCCAGTAGATATAATGTCTGCAGAACCAGTGATATAGTTAAATACAATACTAAAAATACATAATATTATTAGATAAACGATATAACGAAAATAGTCAGCTCTCTTCATCCATTTAACAGTCTTATGATCACCATCTATACCTTGTGTATACCACTTATACCAACCATAGCTGAAGAATATTACATAAACAAATTGGAGTAATACCAGTGAATATGTACCTTTCATTGTAAACAAAAATAACAAAAGTATCGCACCTACTATACCTAAAGACCAAGACCACACTTTAAGCCTTGCCAAATATATCGTATACAATACATTTATAATCAATGCAGAATAATCAAGAGTCTCAAATATCATTACATAAATCCTTATACGCCTAAAAACACTCGTATAATTTTATATCAAGATCTTTGTATAAGTCAGACTTTATTACATTAATTTTTCTTATAGAGCTTGTTTTGAAATTAATTGTTGGATTACATGCCAAATATATCTCATACAAGTTGATACTAAAAACATCACAGTTTAAATAACAAACATCTTGGGCTGTTATCCTAATAATATTTGCCGTTTCTAAATCATATAAAATTTTCTTAACCTTATCATAATCAGCAACTGCCATTTTTTGATACATCTGATCAATACTAATCCCATTTCTTAGCTCTCTTTGAGCTATATGCAATTCTTTAAGCATGCACACACTAATACTTAAATCATCTCTTTTTACTTCTTTTTTGAAATCTAGCGTTACCTCCATATATTGTATAGCTTTGATCATTACAGCCCCCAGAAGAGTAATTTGCCAAGCAACGAAGACCCAAAGTATAAAAATAGGTATCAAAGATAACGATCCATAAATTACTGAATAAGTAGGTACATAAAACATATATAGTGCAAAAGTCTTCTTTGCAATAGAAAAAACTATCGCAACCAAAAATGCTACAATTAATGCCGTTTTTGAGTTAATCCTTGTATTAGGTAATATTTTATAAAAAACAAAAAATCCTGCTATTAAAAAAATTAAAGATAATCCGTTTAAAAGATATTGCTCAATACCAATATCTTTTACAAACCAAGCCATAGAGATAAGATATGTACTAGAAATAAATACAAAACCCATAAGTATAGGCCCCATTGTCATCAAAGCCCAATAAACCAATAAACTCTGAACTAGCGGTCGTTGTTTATTAACATAAAAAACTTTATTTAAAGTAATCTCTAATTTTTTAATCATCAGAAAAATAACGACCAATAGAACTATAACTGATGTAATTGGCAAAGAAGTCATTTTATCAGAAATACTTGTGATGTACTGCTGAACTGTCGCTGCTGTCTCGGGAAGCATGTTCTGAAAAAGAAAATTCTGTAAATTTTCAGAGAGAGAACTAAATGCGTTAAAAGCATTCAAAATATTTATTATAATGAAAAAAGCTGGTACGATAGCAAACAAACTCGTCAGAGTTATAGCAGCCGCAACTGTTGGACAATCTTTACGAAGATATTCTTTGAAGACCCAGATCCAATAGTTTTTAAATATTGACAAATATTTTTTGTATAATTTGATATCAAACATAGAAAAATAATAATGAAAAACATACTAATACTATACTACAGCCAAGGTGGAAGTACAAAGAAAATGGCTCATACCATAGCCCTAGGTGTAGAAGCTACAGGTGCTACTGCCATAGTCCGTACGGTACCAAATATTTCAGCAAAAACTGAGCAAATTGATTCTAAAATTCCAGATAGTGGCGACCTTTATGCAATAAAAGAAGATCTCGCAAACTGTGATGGTTTAATAGTTGGAAGTCCAGCATATTTTGGCAATATGGCATCACCCTTGAAGTATTTCTTAGAAATCAATAGTGATATATGGTTTAAGGGTAGCCTAATTGGCAAACCAGTTGGTTTTTTTACCGCAGCTTCGGGAATGCACTCTGGGCATGAAAGCACTTTATTATCAATGATGATCCCGTTCATACATCATGGTTGTCTAATTGTAGGTGTACCATATAGTGAACAAGCTCTAGAGCATACTCGGACAGGTGGCACTCCATATGGAGCATCTCATCTAAATACATTTTCACCAAATAAAACCATGTCTGATGATGAAATCAAAATATGCAAAACACTCGGTAAAAGAATAGCTAATATTGCTAATAAACTTTGTAGTTAGGAGTATATAAATGAAAATTTTTTCTTATGCCTTAATATTTTTATCACTATTAATATTAAGTAGTTGTAGTACATCAGAACCAAGCTATTCTGCTAATTCTGTAGGCCAAGTATCTCAAGTCAAACAAGGTAAAATCATAGATATTCAGCAAGTTCATATCAAGGGTTCTGACAATGTTGGTGCTCGTGTTGGAGGTTTAGCTGGTGGACTTGGTGGTGCTCTAGCAGGTAGTGGCAATATGTTAACTAGTATTGCTGGTTCTATCGGTGGAGCTGTGGTTGGTGGTATTGCAGGAGGAGCGACAGAGGATGCAATAACATCTTCAAAAGGTTATCAATTTACAATACAACTAAATAACGGAGATACTCTTGCAATACTCCAAGAAGATAAACATGGTTTAAATATTGGTGATCAAGTAACTATATATATGTCAGGAAATAATACTCGAATTGTTCCTGCAAAAAACTAAAAATCAATATTAAAAATAAGTAAAATTTGCTTTCACAATAGTTATCGTTTACTATATATTTTGTCATTCTTATAATGCTTAGTTCCAGTCCGTAATCACTAAGCAATTTTTTGATAAAGAGGAATCTAATAAAATGTATAAGAAAAAAGTTACCGCTTTAGGATTAAGCATATGGTTCGCGTGTGCATTTTTTTATGCCCTTGAATATTTCGTAAGATCATCGACAGGAGCTCTACTTGATGGCTTTACAGAGGAGCCATATAATCTTACGCTTGCAGCAACTGCAATGTTTAGCTCATCTTTCTACTGGAGTTATATAATTTCACAGATCCCAGCAGGTATTCTTGTAGATAAATTTGGGATTAAACGAGTCATGATAGTGAGTTCTGCAATATTTTCAGTAGCGATGCTAATTGCCACTGTAGCTCATAACGAATCAATGCTTTTAACTTATAGAATACTAGCAGGTTTCGGTGGTGGATTTGCTATTTTGTGTGCTATAAAAGCGATTGCTATCTGGTTACCAAACAGATTATTCCCTGCATTTACAGGCTTAACTCAATTTGTACTATACGTTGGAGCTACTCTTTCAGCTGCACCTTTAGTGTTCTTGGCTAGACATTTAAGCATTTCACAAATTATGGCTTTAATATTCATAATTTCTGTAGTTTTGTTACTTGTCAGTATATTTATAATACGTGTACACCCTGACTATTCTAAACAAAACAAGCAAAATGAGCAAAAGACAAGTAATCTAAAAGATATTGTTACTGTATTCAAAAACAAACAAATTTGGTTTAATGGTTTGTATTGCTTTACCATCTATGGAACGACTGTTCTTTTTGCTGACTTATGGGGAATAAAATACCTACAGCTGACCGGCTTCTCTCAAGCCAATGCAGGTTATTGTACTTCACTAATTTTTATTGGTGTAGCCATATCTAGTCCAATATGGGGAGTTATTGCCTCAGTATTTGATGGAGAGAAAAAATTCTTATTGATTACACCTATTTTTGGATTCTTTATTGTTACATACTTATTATTTTTCAATACAAGTTTCCCTGTAGCTGTAATCTTATGTATCCTCTTTGGTGCTGTGCAAGCTGTCCATGTTCTTAATTACTCTGCTTTGAGAAATACTGTCTCTGCAACACAGATAGCGACTGGATTAGCAGTAGTAAATATGTTCTTACCGCTAAGTGGTGGAATACTACAGCCTACTACTGGAGCATTAATAACTCATCTTAAACAGTCACATGAGACGCTGTATGCTTTCCAAAGTACATTAGTAATTATTCCTATATTAATGATTCTTTCTTTTGTAATAGCTTTATTCATTAAAGATTCAAATAACTAAAATATATACTGCTTTACTCTAACTTTTTTTTAATCTATTATTTGTTATAAAATTTTGAACCTATATTAAGATATGAAAAAATTAATAATTGCCGTAGCTGCAGCGATAGTCATTATAGCTTTTGTAGCTGTCAACTTTCTAACAAAAGATACCTCTAAACCACAAACAACGAAGGGATCTCATGATATAACTGTCGTTGCTGCTGAAAACCAGTATGGAAGTATAGCTCAGCTTATAGGTGGTAGTAATGTTAAAGTAACAAATATCATAAATAATGCTGATGGAGACCCGCATACTTTTATATCATCTGTTAAAAATGCCAAGCTTCTAGCTGAAGCTGACGTAATTATTTACAACGGTGCCGATTATGACTCATGGATTATACCTATTCTTAAGAGCAACAAACACGCTACAATCATTAAGGTACAAGATCTTATAGACTATCCAGAGACTCCAAAATTTGGTATTAACCCACATCTTTGGTATGATCCAGATACATTCCCTGCCTTAGCTAAAAAACTAAAAGAAGTATTCTCTACAGAAGATTCGATTGATAGCAATTTATTTGAAAAAAACTATGTTAATTTCGAGCATAAATATCAACAAGTCTACGACCTCGTCAAACAGATTAAGCAGGCTAATACAGCCACTCCAGTCACTGCTACTGAGCCATTATTTGGTTATATGGCAAGTGCTTTAGGTTTAGATATGAAAGGTCTAGCATTCCAATGGGTCATCATGAATGAGTCTGAACCTAGCCCTAAAATGATGATTGATTACCAAAAATTATTCAAGGATAAAGAAGTCAAAGTTCTTTTCTATAATAAGCAAGTTACTGATAATGTCACTAATAAAATGTTAGAACTAGCAGAAGAAAACGATATACCTGTAGTCGGTATTACAGAAACAATGCCTACAAATGAAGATGCTATTACATGGATGGTAAAATCATTACAAAAAACGGCTGAAGCACTAGATAAAACGAACCAATAAAATGATCAAATGTTCTAACCTAACAATTGGTTATAATAAGCCAATTACACAACCTCTTAACCTTGAAATTCCAACTAATGCTTGGGTAGGTATAGTAGGTAAAAATGGTGTTGGTAAATCAACTTTTTTCAAAACACTCTTAGGCAAGATACCGAGCATATCTGGCTCTATCACTATTAACAATGCAAAAGTTGATATTAATAATATTAGCTATATACCTCAAGAGCGCGAAATCAACTTTGAGGAAAAAACCTCTGGCTATACTCTAGTAAAATACAGCTATAAGCCAAATTCATGGGGATTACCCTTATTTGATAAAAGCTTCAAAAATAAATTAGAATATCTTATAACACTAACTCAAACACAAGAGTATATACACAAACCTTTTAAAAATCTCTCAGGGGGTCAAAAAAAACGTATATATCTAGTTCAAGCTCTCATAAATAATCCTAAAGTGCTACTTTTAGATGAACCATTATCTGATCTTGATCCAGATGCAAAGCAAAGATTCTTGGCATGTTTAAAAGCAATTCATAAAAAAGAAAGTATTACATTACTACTAATCTCTCATGATATGAAAGAGATCAGCTCTCAACTTGATGCTTTTATTCACTTTAAGGATGGTCAATGCCACTATTGTAATGAGATGCCATGCCTACAGGAGGATATCTGTGTTTAACTATACTTTCATGATCTATGCTTTTATAGCTGGAACCATAATTGCTCTTATATGTGGTATTATTAGTTTTTTTGTAATTATCAGAAGACTATCATTTGCATCTCATGCTCTAGGACATATTAGTCTTACAGGTGCATCCGGAGCAGTGCTACTAAATTTATCTGCCATGACTGGACAACTTGTTATAAACCTAGTCGCAGGCCTTCTTATGGGCGCCTTTGGTGATAAAATCAAAAAAAATGATATCGCAATAGGTATTGTTTTGACTTTCTTTTTGGGTCTTGGTACTTACTTCCTATTTTTATATCAAAGTGGCTATTCTGGCTCCGTGATGTCCATCCTTGTTGGTGATATCCTCACTGTGACATTAGAGCAGATATATATACTACTTGTTCTTGCTATATTTACCATAGCTCTTTTAGCTATGATTGCTAGGCCATTATTTATATCCTCGATTGACCCAATATTTGCTGAATCAAAAAAGATTCCCAATAAACTTTTGTCTATCTTACTTTTCATCTGTATTGCGATTACTGTATCTATGGCTTGTCAGGTTGTTGGTATATTATTAGTGTTCTCACTACTTATAGGTCCGGCCGCGATTGCTACGCAATGGGTAGATGGCTTTTATAAACCTATATTCCTAAGTACAGTTATATCCATCTTGACTGTCTGGTCTGGGATTGTAGCTGCCTATTATATCGATGTTCCTATTAGCTTTTTTATCACTACTATTATCTGTATCTTATATCTAATAAGTATCATAAAAAATAAATTCTATTAATTTTTGCTAATCTAGCAAGTTGTCACTATACCGAAACATTATTTACGATTATAATTATGCTAATTTTAGTATACTTAATTTAAAAAAATGATAATAACTAAAGAAATTGAATACCGTGGTGATGGCATTTTATTAAAAGGCTTTTGTGCATACCCTGATAGAGGGGCACATTTACCAGCAGTTTTAGTAGCCCCAACATGGGCAGGTAGAGATAATTTTGCTTGTGAAAAAGCAATCGCTATGGCAAAAAAAGGCTATTTAGGTTTTGCCATAGATATCTATGGTGAAGCTAAAGTAGGTAGTTCTAAAGAAGAGAATGCAAATCTTATGAATAGTCTACTTGAAGACAAACATGCTCTTATGACTAGACTTAGGTCTGCATACAATATTGTTAGAAAGATGCCTCGCGTAGATAAGTCAAGTGTTTCTGCGATAGGCTTTTGCTTCGGTGGTAAATGTGTTCTAGATATGGCTAGGTCAAACTTTGAATTAAAAGCAGCTATTAGCTTCCACGGCTTACTAGAATCTAATATTATAAAAGAACAAAAAATAGACACAAAAATACTTGTGCTACATGGTTATAATGACCCTATGGTACCACCAGAGCAAGTTAATAGGTTTCAACAAGAAATGAATATGCGTAAAGCTGACTGGCAACTACATACTTTTGGTAATACATATCACGCTTTTACTAACCCTAATGCAAATGATCCTGAATTTGGTACTGTATTTAGCAAAGAGTCTAATAAAAGGGCATGGAAATTAGCGGAAGATTTTCTAAGAGAGACTTTTGTTAGTAGTTATTTCTAAAATGCAAATATCAGATTTAATAATATTTTTCTCAAATGTAGCAACTCAAAACTTAGTTGAGATTTAAAATACTCTTCCTTAAGATAAAAAATTGTATAATAACCAACAATTAATTATCATAAATTGTAGTTGACATGTAGCAGTTTCACAGTATTAAAGACTGTCTATTAAATACTTCAAAGTTATAAAATAACTAATAATGACATTTCGTGAATATATCTTTTAAGAAAATTTACTTATTATCCTTCATGATACCAATATAAGGTAACTGACGATATCTATCATTATAGTCTAAACCATAGCCGACTATAAACTTATCCTCGATTTCAAAACATATATAGTCGAGGTTTACTTCTCTTTCTAGCCTAGCTGGTTTAAATAGCAAAGTCGCAAATTTTAAGCTCTTTGGCTCTAGCTCATTTATACCATCCATAAGCTTATGGTAAGTATGACCAGTATCGACAATATCTTCGACTATAATTACGTTTTTACCCTGAATATACTCCTTTTTCAAAGAACCTATTGTAGAAATTACTTTACCTGAGCTAACAGTACCAGAACCATAAGATGAAGCCGTCACAAAGTGAGTCCTAAGATCAACATCTAACTTCCTAGTTAGGTCTGCAAAAAACATAAAAGAACCTTTCAATACACAAATCAATACAATTTCTTGACCTGCATAATCTTTATTTATTTTATCAGCTAGCTTTGTGATCTCAGTTTCTAGCTGTTGGGCATTTATATATACTTCTGTATTATCTTTAGCAAAACTCATAATTAACCCTTTTTGAAATAATCTTCAAAGAATAAAATCTGTTCTCTTGATGGGCCATAAGCCAATGAAGATATTGGAATACCAATATGATTTTCTATAGTTCTTAAATATGTTTTAAGAGCTGTTGGCATATTTTCTTTTGTTACAACCTCATCAAGAGAGAATGGCTCCATATCTACCAATATAGGCTCAACCTTGTATAGATCTATGCCTGGATAAGCACAGAATATTTCTTTGCCTTCATACTTATAGCCTATACATATCTTTAGGGTATCTAAATCAGAAAGAACATCAACTTTTGTCAATGCTATAGACGTTAGATTTGAACACTTAGCAGAATACTTAAGCAATGGTAAATCTAGCCAACCACATCTACGAATACGACCTGTTGTTACACCAATTTCACCACCTTTTTTCTGTATAAATAATCCCGTATCATCAAATAGTTCAGTAGGGAAAGGACCTTCACCTACTCTAGTAGTGTAAGCTTTTGTGATACCTATCACATGATCAAGATTGTACCCTGCTGTTGTTGCACCTGAGTACACTCCAGCTACGGATGTATTTGAAGATGTTACAAATGGATATGTACCATAATCAATATCTAAAAGCACACCTTGCGCCCCTTCATATACAACATTTTTACCTGCAGAAACTGCTTGATCGATGATAGAGAAAGTATCAGCCGAATACTGCTGAAGCTTTTGTCCTAGAGTATACAATCTCTCAAACTCTTCTTCCAAAGATGGATATTCTACTTTGTATAGATCTCTAAATAGAGTCTCTTTTTCTGATAATGAAAGTACTAATCTTGATCTTAGAACATCCTTATCAAATAAATGCTTAAATTTGATACCTTTACGTGACACTTTGTCTTCATAAGCAGGCCCGATACCTTTACCAGTTGTACCAATCTTTTCAGTAGTACTATTTTCTCTAACAGCGTCCAAAAGTTTGTGATATGAAGTAATAACTGTACAAGATTCTGAGACAAACAGATTATCTGCAGATATCTCAATACCTGTATCTTGCAGACGTGTAATTTCTGTATCTAGAGCTATAGGATCAACAACTACACCATGACCTATTACACACTTTGTATGCTTATGCAAAACACCTGAAGGAATCAAATGAAGAAATGTTTTTTGACCATTTACTACTAAAGTATGACCAGCATTATTACCGCCCTGATAGCGAACAACTAAATCTGACTTTTCAGCTAATGTATCGGCTATTTTTCCTTTGCCTTCATCACCCCACTGTGCACCAACGATTACAATATTTGACATATTAAATTGAATATCTAAAGATTAAAGTTCTGATACTAAATATACTAATATATTAGTGAGTATTTTACTAGTAAAATATCCTATAAACAAAAGCGTTTTGACTAAGATTTTGTGATTAAAATTGTTATAATAAGATTTTAATTTTAAGTTTTAACACACTATTAACAAGGAAAAATCATGTCAAAAATAAAAAGGGTTCTAATATCCATATCTGATAAAACAGGTATTGTTGAATTTGCCAAAGCATTAAGCAAATATAATGTCGAAATACTTTCAACAGGTGGAACATCAAAAACCCTTAAAGAAGCTGGTATAAATGTAAAAGATGTATCTGATCATACCCAATTCCCAGAAATTATGAATGGTCGCGTAAAGACTCTTCATCCTCTAATTCATGGTGGCATCTTAGCAGATAGAGATAACTCTGAGCATCTACAAGCAATGACAGACAACAATATTGGTCAAATTGATATGGTTGTAGTTAATCTATACCCTTTTGTTAATACTGTTAAATCAGGGGCTGACTTTGACACTTGTATCGAAAATATCGATATAGGTGGGCCATCAATGGTGCGTTCATGTGCAAAAAACCACAAACATACAACTATTGTAACAAATCCTAACCAGTATGAAATAGTTGCAAAGGAAATGGCAGACAATGATGGTCAAACAACTCTAGCTACTCGCCGTAAATTTGCTAAAGAAGCGTTTGCTCATACTGCTGAGTATGATAGCCACATCGCAAATTGGTTCAGCAAAGAATTAGATGAAGAATATCCAGAAAAATTATTCTCAGTAGGTACTCTAAAGCAAGTGCTAAGGTACGGTGAAAACCCTCATCAAAAAGCAGCCTTATACTCTACTGACACTGTTTGTATAAGCATTACAAATGCTAAGCAACTACAAGGTAAAGAACTATCATACAACAACCTAAACGATGCTGATGGTGCATTTGAAATGGTTTGTGAGTACTCAGAGCCCTCATGTGCGATTATCAAACATGCAAACCCTTGTGGTATCGCATCTGGTAAAAATGCTTTTGAAGCTTGGACAAAGGCTCTAGCTTGTGATCCAATTTCAGCATTTGGTGGTATTGTTGCATTTAACTGCGAGGTTGACAAAGAATTTGCAGAATCTCTAGGCAAGATGTTCCTAGAAGTAATAATTGCACCAAGCTATACTCAAGAAGCTCTTGAAATCTTAGCTGCTAAAAAGAACCTTAGAGTATTAGAGACAGGCAAAGCATTTGATACAAAATCATCACGCATGATTAGCAAAAATATTCATGGTGGAATACTATCACAATCTTATGACAACGGTGGTGTTGAAATAAATGATTGTAAAGTTGTAACTGACAGAGCCCCAACGGACAAAGAATGGGCTGATATGATGTTTGCTTGGAAAGCTGTTAAATATGTCAAATCTAATGCTATCGTCTATGCTAGAGATACTCAAACAGTTGGTATCGGTGCTGGGCAAATGTCACGTGTTGACTCTGCTCGAATCGGAGCAGAAAAAGCACAAGCTCATGAGAGTGCTAAAGGTTCTGCTGTAGCTTCAGATGCTTTCTTCCCATTTGCTGATGGTTTAGAAGAGTGTATCAAGGCTGGAGCAACTGCTGTAATCCAACCAGGTGGCTCAAAGAATGACCAAGAAGTTATTGACGCTGCTAACAAAGCTGGCATAACTATGGCCTTCACAGGTATGAGACATTTTAGACACTAATAAAACCATATATAGTTAATTTGTTACAAAATATATCATAATAGAAATCCAAGGACTGTCCTAGATAACTAAGTTATGTTAGGACAGTTTTGATAAGAAAAAGTAAATTAAGTTCATACAAACAATACATATAAAGTTAGCAGATGTCTATGAGACTCATAGATTAGAAACAATGTTAGAAAATTTAACTTTGCTAGAGCTAGTTACTTTTATACAGTAAAAGTAAATGCTCAAGCCCTATTAAAAGCTATATGTTTTAATGCTTTAAAAGCTGTCAAATGGCTTAACTAAGATATATCTATTCATAGATTAATATGAAACATAAAATAAGAATATTAAAGTCAGATTTTTCTAAAAATACTCAAGATTAAAAGACATGAGAAAGTCCTTAGATCAACTCAACTGCCTTTTCAATAAATAGTCTTAATAACTATTTAGCAATAGACTAGATAATCATTGTTTTTATATCCAATTTTCTAGATAAGAGACACCATTTCCTACATCACTTATAAGCTGGCATCCAAAAGAATCAAAATCATTCTCTAACGTATTTTTAATTGTTGTAAATTCTTGCATAACTTCACTGTCATCAATATCATCAAAATATAATTTTAAAGTAGCGTATAGTTTATTAGCATCTTCTTTTATATTTACAACCTCAACATCCTTCAAAGACTTCCCGGCAGATGTCTTTATAGAATTAATAACACTATCAATAGTATATTTATTATTTACTGCTATATTTACAGTTTTAGAGGTATTACTGTTATTTTCAACTGATGGCTGTGCTGTAGTAACAACTGCATTAAGAATTAAAGTACCACCATCAAAGCCTGCATACATAATTCTACTTATTTTTTTACTACTTACTGACGCATTATTCCAGTAAATTATAATTTTGCTATCTCCAACCATTACCTCATAAATATTATCTAATTGGCTAAATTTATTTCCAACACCTCCATTTGTAACCAACATAGTCCCTATATAGTTATTATCCATATAAACCTGTCCTCCAAAAGCCCAACGATATGGAGATTTTGGAGGTGTTGTATATACTAATGTTGGTTCTATATTTGTAGCATCAACTGTAGAAGGTATTGGGTTATAACAGTTTTCTACAGAGGTAATAAATCCACTACCTAATCTTGCTTGAGGATTCGGTAATGCTATTGGCTCAATCTGTGGACTCAATAACGTACCTGTGTGGCGATCATAAAAATTGACTTTTACATTTTTAATTATTTTATCTACAGTAGATGCTGGTGTTTTGGTTAATTGTAAGTCCAGAGTTGCTTCCTGATCTTTAACACCTTCAGGACTTTTAGCAATATTAAAATCATAACCCTCTGCTGGCGTATATGCTACATTTATTGCTACCGCATTATCCCCATTATTAATAGTTTGACTATAAAAATTTTTCTGCGTTATAATAAGATTCTTGACACCTTCATCATTAATATTTGTTGGGAGTATCGACTGACTATTCTCTCCTGAAGCATAAACCACCACAGTTCCAATTTTGCTATTATCTGCAGAAAAAAGATCTCCCCCAAAAGCTTGACTATTACCCTTAGAGATAGAATATTCACTAACTGCAGGTAAATTTGTAATCCTTGAAGGGGCAACACGAAACTTGACAGAATCCCCATCTATACCAATAACATTAAAACCTATTTTATTTATATCATAATCTGTAGTTTTTATAACAGGAAGATTCTGCATTACTTGCTCATAGCTTGAATATACATCTTCTTCTGTCGCTATAGTTTTTGTTTCCGGATCATAAGCATGAACAACAAACTCACCTACTGGATTAAACCCAGGTACATCTAACGCTGAAGCAAGAGAATCTGTTTTTAGATTTAGTAAATATAAACCAGTTGGCGTCACGACCCACTCACCACCAGCTAGAGCTGCAACCTGATCATTACTCTTATAACCTAAACTAATTATATATTTGATTTCATTTTTATTATATTGCAAGATTGAAATATTTTGAATTCTATAGTCAGTGTCACTGTTATCTGCATTTGCATAAGACAGATCAACCGTAAATGCTGAAGGTATGTTTAACGCTGCTCTAGCCGTTGTTTTAGCATTCACGAATTCTAATGTATCATCATCAAAGGCAAAGTTGCTCCATAATATAAATCCTCCAATATTATTGCCTTTTGCATCATTTATTTTATTCCCCATAGCCCATTTATCTGGCGATGGATTACTTACTCCAGCAGCTGTATCCTTTGTTAGTTTTATTTGCTGTGAATCTGTCATAGATACCCCAGAATACCCAGAAACACTAATAACGGTATCATTCGGTGGTATTATCATATAGCTGATAGTCAGAGAATCTATAGTTGGTATCAAAGTACTTAAATCATATAAAGAAGCTACACTGAAAAAAAATGGGTTACTGAAGGTTGTCACTAACATAAGACTATCACCAACATCATCCGTTATAGTTGCAGATGTATTATTCCAACCACCTGTATTTTGTAATATTATTTTAGTTAAACCTGTTGCCAAAGCCGCAATATTCGCTGATGATGTAAATGAAATTCCAGATATCCCATCTTTTATAATAGGACTTATCCCGCTGTACGCATCCTTAACAGTGAACACATCATCTATAATCTGCATCTCTGCATCAGAAAACAACTTCTCTTGTGCTAAACTAATTGCATTGGTATTAGTTCCTGTTTTTTGACCATTATATGTCAACTCTGTGTATCTGTCTCGCGGTTCTGAAAATGCCGAACAAAAAATACCAAAAATAAAACACGTAATTAAAAATTTTTTCATTTCATACCTTTAAAAAATAATAATTAAAACATTAATTTGTTATCACAATTATGATACTGGAGATTTTGAAATCTCCTTAAGAGATATACTTAATGCCCCATTTTCTAGCAACTCATCAATAACCCAATTAAATTTAGCATTATATTGATAATACAGATTCATATCTCTCAAAAAAGAATGTACCTCTTCTCCATAGATTAATTCAATAGGATTATAATATAATTCAATTTGATCAAATTGTAGTCGTTGGCTAGTCTTATTTGATGCTGCTAAATCGGTACTTGATATTTCAAAAGATTTTGTCATATCACTACCAAAAGGAGAATAATCAAAACTTACCAAGTTCCCATAGTCTACCATACTACTATTAGGCACATACAAAATGACATTAGTATTAATATCAACATTCCCACTAACACTCCATGGCTGGCCGACATTAGTAACATTCAAGCTAACACTTTGAATACACTTAGTATGGTTACCATCAGTAGATGTAACGTATGTAGGAGTACCAACTATCGAAGCATTCTTTAAATTTATGCTTTGTATACATATTGGACCATTCTCGGTAAAGTTCAAAGTGAGATTTTTCACAGTATCTAAACCAAATGACTCTTGCGAAGTCATTTGAACATTTATTAACAATACTCCATCTTCATCATTTACAGCAGTAAAATTATAGTCAAAGTTATCTGCTAGAGTGTAAGACACAATCAAATTATCAAGCCACTCTCCTCCCACTGGCACTTTATTATTTTGTTGCGCTTCAATAATTCCATTTTGCCAATTAGATGATGCAAGAACAATCGTCCCAATATCATCACCTAATATGGCAAAATCTCCACCTACGCCCCACCCATATTCAGATTCTGGAATTGTATAGCCTTCGGAAGTATATGCTGATATATCCATCCCAAATATCGGATCTACAACAATAGGTAGTTTAACCCCTTCCTCACTTAAAAAATTAAGCTTAACTGTCTTAACTTTATCATTAGTATTAGCTATGTTATCTATATCAATATGAACATCATAGCCAGGATTTTGTAAAGAGCTATTCTCTTTTTTTATGAGTATTGGAGAAAATTTAAATCCTGAATTAACATTCCAATTTAGAGTAATATTACTATTTGATATTGTTTCTTGATGATCCAAACTATCTGCTGATTCATTTGTGATGATTACAGTCCCCGCAACCATATTATTTGGAGATATAATCTCACCACCTATCGCCCATTTTTTAGAAGAATCCACAGGAACATCATAATTTGTAACATCTTGTACATCAGATAAACCCTCTGCTTTCTGTAGACTATAACCACTTGGAAGTTCTATACCAATATCCTGAACTTTTAATACAGGCATAACCTTCATTGCATCTGCCAAATTAAGATATGCTTGTGGCTCACCATCAGGAATAAAAACATTATTACTTCCAACATGCCCAACGGTAGCTGTCATAGGCTTCTGTGCCATAAAATAATTTGTAATATTATTAATTGGCGTCGGATCAGCTATTGCTGTGATAGGAGTATATGAGTTATCAGAGCTGTTATATGCATACACTCCTGTTGCTAGTAGCACATATTTTGCATTATTATTAATCGCTATAGCATCATTATCTATATACTCTAATGCAACCTGCCAACTCGCACCTGGTTGAGCTACTTCACCATTACCTGTAGATGATATCAACTCAACATCTTTAATCTTGAAAAGGCTACTCTCACCATAATCGTAATATGAAAAATCCATATTTATACAAGCTAACTGCAAATTCAATCTCTGACCGTTATTAATAATTACATTAGCGTTGTTACTTCCCCAATCACGCCAAAGCAATAATCCAGCTATTTTATTACCATCCTTATCTATTAGGTTCTCTCCCCTACCCCATTTTGTCGTTTCCCAATGCCCGCTCATGAAACCAAAACTATCATCATATTGTATCTGTTGAGCATTCCCAAAAGGAGTATCATTTCCTATACTTTTAGGAGTAATACTCATATTAGTTAAATTAGGCTCATACCCCTCATCAACTTTAGCAATGACTACACCATAAGAAAAGTTAGCTTCTTGACTTGCAGTTATACATGACGCATAGCTCTGACCAAACAGGATAGACAGAAATATTAGACAAAAAATCTTTATTCTCATTATATTTTATAACCGTTTAATAATTAGTAGTCAGAATACTACCATCCAGATAGGGATTAATCTATCGCTAATTCATATAAATCAATGGTCTAGATAACTTTAGCTTGTCAAAAATCATTAGATCCAAGACAATGGCAATATCACTTCAACAAAAATAACAAAATGGATACTTTTAGCTCAACATTTCTCAAGACCCAACATTTAAAATGAGGGAGTAAAAATTTTATAAAGACTACTTGTTTTGAGAATAACTATTGCTTAACCCATACTAGATTATTAGTATCAAAACCTAGTGATTTAGCTTTTTTGATAAAATCATCTTTAACGCTTGGTGGTACAGTTTTGGTTCTAGATAGTAGCCATAAGTAATTTTCATTTGCTCCTGCGACATACGCATACTTATAATCATCAAGTTTAAATACTACATAAGCGCCATAAAATGGTCTAAAGAATGATACTTTAAGATATCCTTGGTCATCTCCATCTACAAATTTAGCGATACCCGTTGCATAACTTCTATCACCAGTCGCTGGAGTAACACCACTATTTACAACTTTTATCGAACCATCTGGATTTAGGCTATACTCAGCATATACTTCTATCATATCCTTCTCAAAACTATTATCAAATCTAGCTATCTCATACCATTTACCTAGATACTTTTGTGCTTGAAAATTCTCAACTGGCTTAATATTATCCGGCTTTGTTACACAGCCTATTAGTAGCACTGTAAGCAAAACAAAAGTTATTGATAATATTTTTTTCATATTGTGCCCTTTTAGTTTTTTATCTATTAATCAGTATAGTAAACTAAATATGATATCCAACTATAATTAAACTTTTTTAATATTATGCAACTAAGTTATTTTGATCTACTCAAAAAAAATGATTTAACAGAATATAAGCTTTTCATAATCACAGGTGATGAACCGTTACAGAAGCATAATATTATAGAAAAAATCATAGATCAGTTTAAAGCAAAAAACTATGAGATTTCATACCACGATTTAAATGAGCAAAACTTAGACGTGTTGTATGGTGAGGTTGATAGCTTAAGCCTATTTGCTATGGATAAACTTATTCAATTCAACTTCGATAAACCTCCTCAGAAAAAACTCCAGCAAGCATTAGCTGATAAATTAACAAATGAAGATGATAATATTTACTTGCTAGTTTTCAGTGGTATGAAAAAACAAAACCTCTCAGCTAAATGGTTCCAAAGTTTAGAGCATCGAGCTATACATATCAGAATATTCGACCCTAATACTGATAACGCTATAAACATAATAGACTATGAAGCTAAACAACTTGGACTAACTCTGACTAAACCAGCAATTCAGCTACTAGTCCAAAAAACAGAGGGAAATCTCATTGCTTCTAAACAAATTATCAAGCTATTATCACGCCAAAGTACTCAAACTTATGATGAAAACACAATTCGTCCATTTATACATGAACATGCGAACTTTGATGTATTTGATCTTTCTGAAGCCCTTCTCTCTCAACAAAAAACTAAAGCGCTAAAAATTCTCAATAGTATTCTAATTGAAAATGACAAACCTCCTCTAGTGCTATGGGCTATCAAAAGAGAATTAAGAATAATCTCACAGCTCAAAAATACACAACAAACATATCACCAAAAGATATTTAAAGACAATAATATCTGGCCTTCAAAACAGAAATTCTATATCAGTTTAGCAAATAAGATTAGTGCTGAAAAAATATCAATAGGTCTTGAGAAATGCCTACAGACTGATTTATATATTAAAGGCGCAGAAAAAGGCAATATTAAGCTCTTGCTTAATGAAATAGTCTTTGAAGTTTTCTAACTCAGTTTTGAGATTTTTTATTGCGAAGCTATAAGTATTATTTACTTTTTTTAGACAATTGATATCATTAATCAGGATTAATCAATCAATGTTAAGGAATATAAGTAAAGATATGAAAGTAGTGACCGCTGAATATATATGGATTGATGGTTCAGATCCTGTACCTGGACTTAGGTCTAAAGGAAGAGTTTTACCATTTAAAGATTTTGAGACTGCTGATGACTTTCCTGAATGGAGCTTTGATGGTTCTTCTACGAATCAAGCTACAGGTGATAATTCAGACTGTATTCTAAAGCCTATCAATTTTGTAATCGATCCATTAAGAGAATGTGGATATCTTGTTATGTGTGAAGTTTATAACCCAGACGGAGAGACTCCACATGCAACAAACAATAGAGCTAAATTAAGAGCTCTCTTAGCGAGCGCTGACTGCCAAGATATGTGGGCGGGATTTGAACAGGAGTATACAATGTTCAAAGATGGTAGACCACTTGGATGGCCTACTACAGGATTCCCAGGTCCACAGGGCCCTTATTATTGTAGTGCTGGAAATAGCAAAACCTACGGTCGTGATTTGGTAGAAGCTCATATGCAAGCTTGTTTAGATGCTGGAATACTGTTTTATGGTATAAATGCAGAGGTTATGCCTGGACAGTGGGAATTCCAAATCGGCTACAGAGGTGTTGAAGGTGAAGATGCTGGGATACTAAACATATCTGATCATACTCACTTAGCAAGATGGCTTCTAGAAAGACTAGGTGAAGAGTACGGTATAGATATATCTTTCGACAACAAACCTATTAAAGGTGATTGGAATGGTGCAGGTCTTCACACTAACTTCTCTACAAGCAAAACAAGAAACCCTGAGACAGGAAGAGACGCTATTAAGAAAATATGTGCTTCATTAGAGGAAAATCATAAAAAAGATATCTTGAACTATGGTTACAATCTTCATGAAAGATTAACAGGCAAGTTAGAGACTTCTGACATGAACACTTTCAGTGTCGGCGACGCTGATAGAGGATGTTCTATTAGAATTCCTAGACCTGTTGCACTTAAAGGTTATGGTTACCTTGAAGATAGAAGACCTGGTGCAAATGCAGATCCTTATGTAGTTGCTATGGCTCTAGCAAATGCCGCTATTAACTAATATTATCTTTATATCAAATCTTTCTTTTTTTCGGTAAAATACAATCTACGTAATTCTAGATTAAATCCTCTAAATGAAAAATAAACCAATTAGAACTAGATCTTCTGGTGATGAGTATTATAAAAATATTTTCAATGCTATCTGTAACAATGATGGTTTTTTAACCAAGTTCGACATCATAGCTATTCTAGATGATGCCGGTATAACTAATGATGATCCACGCACTAAGAAGTTAAGAGCTGAGTTAGATAAATTAACTATTATAGACAAAATTGACTTTAAAAAATTCAAAGAAATAACTTCTGATAGTAGTGGTATAATTGAGAAATCTGTCAACAAAGGATTTACAATTCCAAATTTTAAAGATTTCCGTAAAGAGATTGAACAAATATTTGAAGAAACTAAAAAAAATAATACTGGCAAAAATGCTACATATATTCCTCAATTAGCAAGAGTAGACTCCGAACTTTTTGCTGTTGCTTTTTGTAGTGTAGATGGTCAGATGATTACACTTGGTGACTTTGAACATCCATATTGTGTTCAATCAACAGCTAAGCCTATCACATATTGTATCGCAACAGAGGAGAATGGCGAAGATAAGGTTCATAAGCATGTTGGTAGAGAACCTAGTGGTATTACGTTTAATGCAATAGCACTAAACAAATATGACCGCCCTCACAACCCGATGATAAACTCTGGTGCAATAATGATGTGCTCATTGATTAAACCAGAGTGGAACCTTGCTGATAGATTTGAATATATAACTAATGTTTGGGAGAATCTAGCTGGTGGTGAAACTATAGGTTTTGATAACGCTGTGTATCATTCTGAAAAAGAAACAGCTAACAGAAACTATGCCTTAGCATACTTTATGAAAGAGGTCGGAGCATTTCCACAGAATACAAATATTGACACTTCGCTGGATTTTTATTTCCAAACATGTTCTATACAAGTAAATGCGAAAAAAATGTCAAAGATCATGAGCTCAATTGCCAATGGAGGTATATGTCCTTTCACACACAAGAAAATATTCTCTCCAACAACGATTCGTAACTGCTTATCAATGATGTATTCATGCGGAATGTATGATTTTTCTGGTGAATATGCATTCTCAGTTGGATTACCAGCTAAATCCGGTGTCTCAGGAGCACTAGCTATAGCTATACCTAATGTTGGAGGATTCGCGATTTTTTCTCCACGTTTAGATAATAATCATAACTCTGTCAGAGGAGTTGAGTTTAGTAAAAGATTAGTAGAAAAATTTAGTTTTCACAACTATGATCATATTGCTCATTGCGATAAAATCAATCCGGTTGAAGGTAGAGGAACTATAGATTCAAATCTAACTCTTGAACTAATTTGGGCAGCGAGCAATGGTGACTTATCAGAAATCAAAAGAGCTGTAGCGTTGGGTGTAGATATTAGTAAAGGAGACTACGACAAAAGAACCGCTCTACACTTAGCATCAGCAGAAGGCCATGAAGAAGTAGTCAAATACCTTATACGCAAAGGTGCTGATCCTGATGCAAAAGATAGATGGGGTAAAACTCCTCTTGAGGATGCCAAAGCTAATAACCATTCTCATATAGTAAGGTTATTAGAAAAAGTCTCTTCATAATCAGATACTTAATTTTTCATATCATATTTACTTATATTACTTATCATATTATTTGATAGTTGCTAGTTGCTTTTAAGTTTTGTCTAATATATCTTTACTTACGGAATAATTAATTTAAAACCTCTAAATAAGGATTCAGCTCATGAATAGATTCATAAATAAAATACTATCAGTAATAGAAATGTTTATATTTGGGATTCGTTGGCTTCAAGCACCAATCTATTTGCTTTTATCGCTAGTTTTATTTGGCTTTATCTATGAGATATATCATGAACTTCACCATTTATTCACTGCTTATAGCAGTATTGATGAAGATCAGCTTATTATATTAGCTCTGACACTATGTGATGTCGTACTAGTAGCAAACCTTGTAGTCATCGTAGTTATAAGTGGTTATGAGAACTTCGTAAGTAAAATGAACCTTGATAAAAAAGGTGGTGGTCAACCTGTTTGGATTAAAAAGTTATCTCCAAATGCAGTTAAATTAAAGATTGCTGGCTCTATCATAGGTATATCCTCTATTTCTCTTTTAAAGAAGTTCCTAGAAGTATCTCATTCATCTGACAGAGACTTAGCATGGTCAGCAGCTATCCACTTAGTATTTGTGGTATCAGCATTACTAATTGCGTTTACTTCATTTATCGAAGGTAAATCTCATAAAGCCAGCTATGATGATGATCACTAGCTAACATCTTCTATTCTAAATATTTTACTTTCTACGCCCTAAATCCTCATCCTTAGGCTTGCTTTGGATTATTCTAGTACGCTCATCATAAAAAACTAACATATCTTCATCAAACTTAAAGAAAGCAGCAACAACAGCTCTATTAGTTTACGATTATCTAGTTTCATACTGGCATATATTCTATGCAAAGAGGTTACCATATCACCCTCTTCTACTAAATAGACAAACTAGTAGATAAACTCAAATCTAACACTTTCAACAACTCCACGTTGTTTTTTGAAATGTTTAATAAAGCCTTCGTAATCAATCTCATCACCATCGACAACTTGCTTATAGATCTAAGCGTACAAATTTTTGAATAAATTTTTCAGGATCAATATCTAGATTATAGATATTTTCAAATAAAGATTTTAATAAGCTTTTTTAGACACTTTTTACTCTGGCTTCATGTGAGGAAATAGTATTACATCTCTGATAGATTGCGAATTTGTAAGATACATTACTAGTCTATCAATACCGATACCCTGCCCTGCTGTAGGAGGCATACCATACTCTAGAGCACGGATATAGTCTTTGTCATAAGGCATAGCTTCATCATCACCAGATGCCGCTGCTTCAACCTGCTTTCTGAAACGTTCTGCCTGATCTTCAGCATCATTTAGCTCAGAGAAACCATTAGCAATCTCACGTGCACCAACAAAGAATTCAAATCTATCAGTAAACTCAGGATTACCATCTTGTCTACGTGCTAGAGGTGAAACTACAGCTGGATAATCTGTTATAAATGTTGGCTGAATCAGTTGATGCTCAACAGTTTCTTCAAATATTTCATTTATTAGGTGACCAAGCTCGTGATAAGCTTCTACTTTTATCTTCAACTTCTCAGCAAAAACTTTTGCAGATTCAAATGTTGCTAAATCTTCTTTGGTAATATCATCATTATATTTGACGATTGAATCAACCATTGAAATACGCTCATACTTACCACCAAAGTTAATCTTATATTCACCATACTCAAGTATTTCACTACCTATAACCTCTTGTACAAGCTTAGATAGCATATCCTCTGTTAGATCCATAAGATCATTATAATCAGCATACGCCATATAGAACTCTAGCATTGTAAATTCTGGATTATGACGTGAAGATACGCCCTCATTTCTGAAGTTACGGTTTATCTCATACACTCTCTCAAAGCCACCAACAACTAGTCTTTTTAGATAAAGCTCCGGAGCTATACGCAAGTATAATGGCATATCCAAAGCGTTATGATGTGTTTTAAATGGCTTAGCCGCTGCACCACCTTGTAAAACATGCATCATAGGAGTCTCTACTTCCATAAAATCCAATTTATCAAAATAGTTACGGATAAAGCTGACAACTTTTGAACGAACTTTAAAAACTTCACGAGCTTTTTCATTTGTGATTAAATCAACATATCTTTGACGATATCTCATCTCTTGATCTGCTAATCCGTGGAACTTATCAGGTAAAGGTCTGATAGCTTTTGTCAAAATCTCAAAGTGACTAGCCTCTACAGAAAGCTCACCTGTATTAGTTTTAAACATAGTCCCAGTGATACCAACAATATCACCTAAATCACATAGATTCTTAAAAGTTTCATATTGCCCTTCTGGTAAATCACTCTTTTTTAGATAAACCTGTATTCTACCTGAATAATCCTGTAACGTAATAAAAGAAGCCTTACCCATCACACGACGAAGAACTACCCTACCTGTGATATTGTATTGCTTTTTATCCTCAAGCTCCTCAAGTTCTTGTTTTGAATATTGTGCATATTGATTTTGTAAAGCATGAGCAACAACATTTCTCCTAAAGCTATTTGGATGACTAATACCTTTATTTTGTTCAGCTAGTGTTTGTAATTTTTCTTTTCTTAATGTTATTTGTGAGTTTTCTTGCATATCTGTTATATGCTTTTTAACAAGAGTTTTTATTTGCTCTACAACATCATCATTTATTTCACCCACTTGATCAAGAGACTCGCTAATCTGCTCTCTAATCTTACCTCTAACAGCATCTTTTACTGTTATCTCATTTGCATCTAAATATTCTTTAATCGAATTTTTTATTAAATCTTTTAATTTACTACTCATTTTTTCACCCTATATTTTTTACACTTTTATGGTTAGCTTTTGCTAATGATAATGCAAATAAGCAGTAGCAAGTGCTAGGTAGTTGTGCATACTTTTCTGCCATAAAAAAGCATATCGCTAAAACTTACGCAGTAAGTAGCTAATTCTTATTCATAAGAACTAATTATTATAACCCACTTTTCAAGCTAGCCTCAATAAACTTATCTAAATCACCATCTAAAACTGCTTGAGTATTTGTATTCTCAACACCCGTTCTTAAATCTTTGATTCGAGATTGATCCAGCACATACGAGCGAATCTGACTACCCCAACCTATATCAGCTTTTGAGTCTTCAAGAGCATTCTTTTCAGCATTACGTTTTTGTAGCTCCATCTCATACAGTTTTGACTTAAGCTGTTTCATTGCACTATCACGGTTTTTATGCTGTGATCTATCGCTTTGACTTTGTACAACTATGTTTGTAGGAATGTGAGTTATTCTCACTGCAGAATCAGTTTTGTTGACATGCTGTCCACCAGCTCCTGATGCTCTATATGTGTCAACACGCAGATCTGATGGGTTAATTTCTATATCAATATCATCATCAACTTCAGGTGATATAAAAACTGATGCAAAAGATGTATGACGCTTGCTATTTGAGTCAAATGGCGATTTTCTCACTAATCGATGAATCCCTGTCTCAGTTCTCAGCCAGCCATAAGCATATTCGCCTTCTATTTTTAGAGTACATCCTTTGATACCTGCGACATCACCATCTGATACATCATCAACGGTTACCTTGAAGCCATGACTATCTGCCCAACGCATATACATACGCATTAGCATCTCTGCCCAATCCTGTGCTTCTGTACCACCTGAACCTGATTGAATATCCAAAAAGGCGTTATTAGGATCCATCTGACCTGAAAACATTCTACGAAACTCTAGTTTCTCAATTTCAGCTGTGACATCTTGAGTATCTTTAGCAATTTCTTGCATCAAAGATTCATCTTCTTCAGCAAGCTCTAGTAGCTCTGTCAAAGTTTCTAGAGTTTCTGAAATATACTCACAATTATGTACAACATTCTCAAGCTCTACTTTTTGTCTGCCCAAGTTTTGTGCATACTCTGGATTATCCCAAATTGAGCCATCTTCTAGCTCCATCAAAACTTCTGTTAGCTTTTCTTTTTTAACATCATAGTCAAAGATAGTCCCGTAAAGATTCAATACGGGCCGTTAGATCTTTTAATACAATCTTATAATTTATAGATTCCATTTTATTGATATTTATTGGTTAAATTTTGTGTATAGATTTTATATTTTTGTGCTGAATTTTACAAACAAAGAGTATTGAAAGTTATTTAAATACTCTCTTATTCTTTTGGCTTAAGTTTGTTATCATTTATTATAAGATTTCTAATAAAAAATTTACAGATGTCATATCAAGCGTTAGCTCGTAAATATAGACCACAATCATTCTCAGAAGTTGCAGGACAACGGCATGCGCTTAATAGTCTAGTACATGCTCTGGAAACACAAAAAGTCCATCATGCCTATTTATTTACAGGCACTCGTGGTGTAGGCAAAACAACACTTGGTAGATTACTAGCAAAATGTCTAAATTGTAAAACTGGTGTTACAGCAGAGCCATGTAATAAGTGTGAAAACTGTCTGGCGATTAATAATAATAGTTTTATAGATTTGATTGAGATTGATGCTGCATCACGTACTGGAGTCGAAGAGACAAAAGAGATTCTAGATAATATCCAATACATGCCCTCTCAAGGTCGCTATAAAGTATATCTGATAGATGAAGTTCACATGTTATCCAAACAGAGCTTTAACGCTTTACTGAAAACATTAGAAGAGCCTCCTGAATATGTCAAGTTTATATTGGCAACCACAGATTATCATAAAATACCCGTCACAATACTTTCACGTTGTATTCAACTACATCTAAAGCATATCTCACAATCAGATATCAAGGATCAGCTAAAAGTAGTTCTTAATAAAGAAAATATAAGCTCTGATGAACAATCACTAGACTATATCGCATACCATGCAAAAGGTAGCCTTAGAGATGCTCTAAGTTTACTTGATCAAGCCATAAGCTTTTGTAGTGGTGAACTTAAGCAAACTCAAATCAAACAAATGCTTGGGATTATAGATAGTGAGGAAGTCTATAATATTATCGAAGCTATTATCGAAAATAACCCAAGTGCGGTGTTACCTGCTGTAAAAAATTTAACTCTTACAGAAAGTAATGCTGATGCTGTGCTAGATAGAATCGCTGAGATATGGTTTGCTTGTTGTATTTATAGTTTCACACAGTCTCTAGATGCGATTAATGATATTGATATAGATATTGTTAATAAGATTCTTGATAAAATTTCTGTTGAACAAGCACATTTTTTATACCAACTTACAATTACTGCTAAAAAAGATATATCTCTAGCTCCTAGCTTTGAGACTGGTGTAACAATGGCCATACTTAGACTAATAGCCTTCCAAAAAAAAAACTTAACTAGTAGCCATCACTCATCAACTACTAGCCATCATATTTCTTCTGAGATAAAAAATGACATCAAAGCCCTAAAGAATGCTTTACAGCCACAGCCACAGCCACAGCCACAGCCACAGCCACAGCCACAGCCACAGCCACAGCCACAGCCACAGCCACAGC
>NZ_BTHG01000008.1:0-42577 GCF_045862875.1 Francisella sciaenopsi | reverse complement strand
TTATAAATAATTAATTATCAAAAACTAATAGCTGACAGTAAAAACTAATAGCTGGGATATACATAATGGAGCTGACTATAGATAGTTTTAAAATGCTATAATTTTGTTTATATATAGCTATTTGATTTTTAGATGCACAAAAAAATATTTTTATTATCTTTACCTCTTATATTATCTAATTTGGTTTTACCAATGGTTGGTATTGTTAATACTGCATTAATTGGTCATCTCAGTGATAGCAACTATCTTGCAGCTATAGGATTAGGAGTTTCAATAATAAATGTTATTTGCTTCATGTTTTCATTTTTTAGAATGAGTTTGACAGGGTTGATAGCCCAGTCACTAAATAATCTCGAAAAGATAATGGAAATAGTTATAAAGGCGGTATTAATCGCATTATTAATATCAATAATTGTTTTTAGTTTTAAAAGTGTAATTCTGATTGCTGTATTAAAGGTATTAAATATCTCATTGGATATAAAAATTTTATTAGCAAATTTTTATAATGCTGCTATTTATATTTTGTTATTTTCATTACTAAATTATATTTTTATTGGTTTCTTTATTGGTGTTGGAAATCCTAGAGTAGTACTTTATAGTTCTATTATCTATATGATTGTAGCAATAGTGTTGAGCACAATATTTGTTGTTATTCTCAATTATAATGTTGTTGGTGTAGCAATTTCTTTAGTTATAGCCTCTGCTAGTTGTAGCACTTATCTGAGTATAAAAATATTTAGATATTTCTATAAATCAAGTAGTTTTAATATTAAAAAGTTAGCAGATTATAAGCTCTTAAGTTTGGATAGCTATATGCCTTTTCTTCAACTTAATATAAATATTTTTGTACGTTCTTTATGTTTATTATTAGCATTTAATTCTTTTTATATATTTTCTTCGAATTACGGAAAAACTATTTTAGCTGCAAATACTATACTTGTAGAAATAGGTATGTTTTTTGCGATGTTTTTGGATGCTCTTGCTAATACAACTGAATCGTTAGTTGCTCAAGCTTATGTTGATAAAAATACAAGCTTATTAAGGGAGACTATCTACAAGACATTTGTTCAAAGTATGATACTAACTCTAGTTCTATCTTTAATTTATTTTACTTTTAGTGGTTATATCGTATCAATCTTTACCGATATTGTAGACGTTAAGATTCAGATAAATAAATATATTATTTTTTCGTTTCTTATGCCTTTATTCGCAAGTATTAGCTTTTGGGTAGATGGTGTGTTTGTAGGTCTCCTAAAGACTGTAGCAATGAGAAATGCGATGATTTTATCAGCAGGAGTGTATATTGCTTTTGTTTTTTTATTACACCCCTATGAAAATTATGGTTTATGGATTGCACTAATATTATTCTATATAGCTAGAATAGTGTTTTTGATGCTTCCATTAAATCAATATATTAAAAAAGGAATTTAAATGCCGCATATAATCTTAGAAGTACCTCACCAATTTGATACAGAATTAGCAAAGAAGGTGATAAATTTAGCACAACAATTTTTGGTAGAGAAGTTACCAACTAAGTTAGAAACCTTTAAAAGTAGAGTCTATAGATACAGTTTTAGTAGTGTAGCTGGAGATGATAGATTAGATGTAATCCATGTGCAGATAAAAGTTCTAAAAGGAAGAAAGCTTGAGCATCTAGAAGAAATCTCACAACAATTGAAAGCTAAAATTTGCGAATTATTGAATCCAGAAGTTAATCTAGACAGTTATAGTATAACTTTAGAATTGATGGAGCTATCTATTGCTTATGCTAATTAATATTTGATTATCATTATTATTTCACTAGTATATACTAAAATCTTCATCAAACTTAGATATTAGAAAATTAATGAAAAACTATAATAGATTACTATTTTCATCATTAGGAGCTGCTTTTGAGTTCTATGATTTTGCCATATACTCAGTGTTTGCTGTAGCAATTGGTAGTAAGTTTTTTGATAAAAGTAGTTCTATAAGTAATACTTTATTAGTTTTTTTAGTTTATATCGTTGGGTATCTTGTGCGTCCTATTGGCGCTTGGGGGTTTGGATATCTTGCTGATAAGAAGGGTAGAGCATTTGTCTTAAGGCTTAATATGTTTTTACTATTCTTTGCGACTTTAGCATTAGCTTTTTTACCTACCATAGAAAGTATTGGTGTTTTAGCTACTATTTTGTTTGTTGGTTTACGTTGTATACAATCATTAGCAGTAGGAGCTGAAATACCAGTATCAGTAGTATATATTGTTGAGAACTATCCTAAAAGACAAGGTTTCATGACAAGTATAGTGTTTTGTTGTTTGAGTATTGGGATTATGATGACATCACTAGTACTATTTGTCTTGAACCACTTTACTAGCCAAAGCTTTATAGAAAATTATGGTTGGCGGATTGGATTTTTCATAGGTGCTTGTTTTACATTTATATTATTTTTCCTCAGAAAAAATATTGTTGATGTTCCTAGAGTTGTTGAAGCGCTAGATAAACCTCGCTCCGAAAACTCTTTGTTTATTGTGAAAGTAATTGTTGGTATAGCCTTAGTTGCTTGTATTGCTATGTTAACTACCCAGCTATATATGTTTTTACCCGCGTATAAACAGATGTATATTATTTCAGATTTTGATGTTTCTAATATATTGTTAACAGGATCTATAGTTTCAGCTATTAGTTGCTTGGTTGGGGGATTTATTAGTGATTATGTTTCTAAAACAAAAATGATGTCTCTATTGATAATATTGAGTATAGCTTTAACACCAGTTTTTTATAAGAACATAATAGCTGGAGAGAGTATATACAGTTATTTCATATTGTTATCTATAATCTATGGTTTTTTTGCTCCAACATATAATGTAATTATTACAAACTTCTTTAGATTAGAGTATAGATGTCGTGGTTATGGTATTGCTTATAATCTAGGATATTTGATATTTTCCGCAGGTATTCCAGCCTTGACAATATCACTTATAGCTACAACTAATGACCTTCTGGTACCAGTATATTTAATTGTATTTGCTGGAGCGGTATCATTTTTTGGGATTGCAGCAGCTAGCTGGTTTATGAGAAAGGCTTAAAAATCATAGCTGAAGGGTCTGATTTGAATTGATTGTAAAGCTCTATTATATATCTATCAGTCATAGAAGATATGTAATCGCTTATTATTCTAGCTTTTCCGTGAGAGCTATGGGTATTATAGAATATAGCGCCGATATCATCAGGTAGTAGACTTTCATCAGGAGTTGAATTAATTAAAATATCAAAAATCTCTGAAATTATTTCTCGACCACGATATCTTAAGACATTGAGTTTAGGTGATTTTATTATTTTAAATAAAATATATTTTTTAAGTACTTCTACTTGTTTTCTAATTTCATTATTCAGATATACCTTTGAAATAATAGGAACTTCTATGTTTAAGTCTAGTTCAATATTTTGAATACAACTATTAACTAATTTTGAGGTTAGTTTTGTACGTAATAAGCTGTTGTTAGCAATATTTTTTGATATCTTGTATATAGCTGTGCTATCTGTACTGAAGTCAATATAATCTGAAAATATATCTTTGAGGATATTTTGAATTTCGCTCTTAGTAATTTCTAAATCACTGGGCATTGCATTGTAGATTTTATCTAGAAGCTTATTATCAATACTTGCCATAGATAGTGGATCTATAAATCCTCCTTTAAGAGCATCTTCGACATCATAAGTTGAGTAGGCAATATCATCAGCTACATCCATTATATAACATTCTATAGTTTTGAAGTTTTCTACAGTTGCTCTGCCATAAGGCTCGAGGAGTTTTTGTTTGATATCTTCAACTAGTCTTGACTCTTCATTATAGTAACCTTTCGTAAGCTTACCTAGATCACTAATTGGAGGAATGAGTTGATCATATTTTATAGTTGCTGCAAGAGTTCTATATGTTAGATTTAAACCAAAAGTTTGCTTTTGATCAATATCTTTTTTGGCTGTATGTGATATTAGTCGTAGCGTTTGAGCATTACTTTCAAAGCCGCCAAAATTACGCATTTTTTTATTTAAAGCAACCTCACCGTTATGACCAAAAGGAGGGTGGCCAATATCATGACAGAGTGCTGCTGTTTCAATTAGATCATAATCTAAATTTAGTCCATGTTCTGCGTTAAGTTTAACAGCTATAGATTTGGCTATTTGCGCTACCTCTAGAGAGTGAGTAAGCCTATTTCTAAAAAAGTCATTTTCAAAACTAGGGAAAATTTGAGTTTTTGCTTGAAGCCTTCTAAATGATGAAGAGTGGACAACACGAGCATAATCCCTTCTAAAAGGAGAAAAATTATCCTTTTTTGAGATATCATTATTTTGTCTTAGATAATCATTTTCATGATAAAGATTTATTGCCATATACACTCTAATATAATTTGTGATTATATTTTAAATATTAGAGTAAATGATTAGATATGCAATATTTTAGTAGTAAGAAAGATAAAGAGATTAGTGTTAATTATTCTTGAACATCAAATCTGCCGAGCATCATAACTTTATGCCAAGCTTTTGCAAAGTCATTTACAAATTTCTGCTCATTACCATTTTCAGCATAAACTTGAGCCACAGCTTTAAGTTCAGAGTTTGAACCAAAGATTAGATCAACAGAAGAAGCAGTCCACTTTTGAGCACCAGTTTTTCTATCTATACCAATGTATTCACCACTATTTGTGTCAGATTTTTCCCATTTTGTAGACATGTCAAGTAAGTTTACAAAGAAGTTGTTATTAAGTTGACCTGGAGTTTTAGTAAATACACCTTCTTGAGAATCATCATAGTTCACATTTAGTGCACGTAAACCACCAACTAATACCGTCATCTCAGGAATGTTCAGTTTAAGCATACTAGCTTTTTCAACTAGTGCTTGAGGTAATTGATTAGATGTTACGCTACCATCAGTATAGTTTATGAATCCATCAGACTTAGTTTTTAGGTAATTAAAAGACTCTATGTCAGTTTGGGCTTGCGTAGCATCTGTTCTACCTGGTACAAATGGTATCTCTATACTATAGCCAGCTTCTTTAGCTGCTTGCTCAACACCCACATTACCACCTAGGACTATTAAGTCAGCTAATGATACTTTAGTACCATCAGTTTTGCTATTGTTAAAGTTGGTTTGAATCTCTTTAAGCTTAGCAAGAACAACCTCAAGTTTAGCAGGTTCATTCATTTGCCAATCTTTTTCAGGAGCTAAAGCAATTCTTGCGCCATTTGCTCCACCCCTATAGTCAGTTTTACGATATGTAGAAGCTGAATCCCAAGCTGTTTTTATAAGCTGTTGATTAGTTAATCCTGAATTTATAATATCTTGCTTAAGTTGAGATATATCTTGAGCTGATACTTGCTTGTAGTTAGCTACAGGTACAGGATCTTGCCATATAAAGTTTTGCTTAGGAATCCACGGACCTATATATCTAGATTTTGGACCCATATCTCTATGAGTTAATTTAAACCATGCTTTAGCAAACTCTTCTTTAAATTCTTCAGGATTTTTATAGAATTCTTCAGCATATTTATTAAATATTGGATCTTCTTTCAGTGCTAAGTCTGTTGTAAACATTATAGGTTTATGTTTTACACCTGGCTTATGAGCATCAGGAACCATATTTTCTGGCTTAGCATTTGTAGGAGTCCATTGATGAGCACCAGCAGGGCTAAGAGTTTTTTTCCAATCTAAATTGTATAGATTATGTAAGAAGTCATGATTCCAATATGTAGGTGTGGAAGTCCAAGAGCCTTCAAGGCCACTGCCCATAGTATCATCACCATTACCTGTACCATAACTGTTATGCCAGCCAAGACCCTGTTGCTCGATAGGTGCTTTATCTGGAGCTGGTCCAATATCTTTTTTGATATCTTTCTCAGGAACTGCTCCGTGAGTCTTACCGAATGAATGTCCGCCTGCAATTAACGCAACAGTTTCTTTATCTGTCATACCCATGCCACCAAATGCTTGGCGAATGTCGCTAGCAGCACCTTTGATATTTGGTTTACCATCAGGACCTTCTGGGTTTACATATATTAATCCCATTTGCGTAGCAGCATAAGCTGGGGCAAGTTTGCCATTTTTTACATTGCTAGACATTAACTCTTCAGGAGACACTCCCCAATTTGTATCATCACCTTGCCAATCATCTTCTCTACCAAAAGCAAAACCAATTGGTTTCATTCCCATTGATTCCAAAGAGACTGTACCTGCTAAAACAATCAAATCTGACCAAGATACAGCATCACCATATTTCTGTTTGATTGGCCATAAAAGCTGTCTTGCTTTATCAAGGTTAACATTGTCAGGCCAACTATTTAATGGAGAGAATCTTTGTTGTCCGCGATTAGCACCACCACGACCATCTGCTATTCTATAAGTACCAGCATCATGCCAAGATAATCTAATAAAGAAAGGACCGTAATTACCAAAATCAGCCGGCCACCAATCTTGAGATTTAGTTAAAAGATCTTGCATATCTTTTTTTAGTTCTTCAGTATTTAATTTTTTGAAGGATTGGTGATAGTCATAGCTTTTACCCATTGGGCTATCAAGCTTATTTAGATTACGTAATGGTGATAAATCTACACTTTGAGGTGTAGCCATTTCGGTATTTTTGTCATCAGCTATAGCACTATTGGTTGCCAGTAGCATTCCAGACATTCCTAATGCTGTTACAATTTTCTTTAGCATGGTGATTTCCTCACTATAAAGTTAACTTATAATATAAGATTGCTCTTATACTTTCTAAACTGAACCAAATCTTATTTTTAAAATAAAATTAAGGTCTACAAGTGATTGTATGTAAATGAAAAAGTCTAGTCAAATAGTATATGGTTATAAGTTCTATAACAAATTCTTATAGATTGTATGAATATCAGTTTATATTTGAGATTCTTCGTATTTCTCTAAGTTTAAGATATTATTGTATATTTATCGTAAAATGTTAATAGTTTATGAAGTTTGAGAAGATTAGTCATATTTTTAATGATATTGAATTGTTTTTATTAGATATAAGCAAAAATTCTTTAGAATATGATTTTGATATTATTCCCAAAAAGCAAAAAATTGAGATACAAACCTATAAATTTGAAAATGATAGATTTAAAAGGCTACTTGCTAGAAGTTTCTTATATCACCATCTTAACGATAGTTATAATATTAATAATTTTGATCTAAAGTATGGAGTATACAAAAAGCCAATGCTTAAAGATAATAATAATATAGATTTTAGTATTTCATATTCTAATAATTATATATTAGTTGGAATTAGTGACAAATATCAACTTGGTGTTGATATTGAGCATATTGATAGTGGTATTAATCATTCTGATTTAAAAAATATTATAATGCATGATGAAGAAATCAAATATTATAGTTCTCTTGAAAGTCATGAAGAGCAGTTACATTTTTTCTTTGATGTTTTTAATATTAAAGAGTCGATAATTAAATGTTTAGGAACTGGTTTGTATTATGATGTTCAAAAGATAAATATATTAGATATTAATATATTTTTGGATTATGAAATTGGTAATTTAAGTACTAATCTAATTTTAAATAGATTAACACCAAGATATAAAATATCTGTTTGTAAGACAAACAATAGTTTTATATAAAAGTTCTATCTAATATTGTAAATTCTAAATATACATTATGTATTTTGCTATAAAAATTTAATAAATTTTTTAAATAATATTAAAATGCTGTAAAAATATATTTAAAAAAATTTTTTTATAAGATAAATTAGTTTAATTATATTTAATAAAGGGTATGTATATAATGTTGGAAATAACATCTTCTAATGAAGAAAGTAATATATTGATTATTTGTTTGAATGGTGAATTAAATTCAGCATCATGTAATAAATTTAATGAGACTATAAAAGAATTATCCGTAGATAAAAAAAACAATCTCATATTAGATTTTTCAAAACTATCTTATTTAAGCAGTGCTGGCTTAAGATCTTTAATAATAATTTTTAAAGATATATCTATTGATAACAAAAAAATGTTGATACTAAAACCATCTAGTTTAGTTAGAGAAGTTTTAAGAGTATCTGGGTTTATAAAACTTATTCCTGTTTGCGAAAATTTTGAAGAAGCAAAAGATCAATTAAAATGAAATTAAATATCTCAAGAGAATGTTTCAATTTAGAGGACATAAATAATTTTATTTATGACCTTGATGTAATTTTGCGAGAAGAAAAAATCGATGATATTGAATTGTTCAAAATTAAATTAATCTATGAAGAGTTAATGCTTAACTGTTGGTATCATGGAAATAATCTAAATCATGCATCTCTAGAGTTTGAAATATTCATTGAAAATTGTGCTTCCTGTATAAAATTATCCTTGAAAGATAATGCATCTTACTTTGACTATAATAAATACTCTAAAGAACAAAATGAGCATAGTATTGGAGGTCATGGAATTAGTCTAATAGAAAATTTTTGTGATAGATGGGATTATGAGAGAGTTGGTAAATATAATATAAATTTTTTAGAAATATTGTTATGAAAACTGATAATAAGCATATTCGTAGAAACTTATCATGGTATTTTCATAGACCAGCTTATTGGTTTATTAATATACTTATATTTATAATATTTTTAGTATTAGTAGCATCATTGTTCTCTTTTTTTACATATAAAGAAACTGTTAAAGTTAATAGAATGTATACATCTATAGATCAAGTATCAGATAGAATTGAACGTGAAATAGCATCATCCTCAGCTGAGATTAAAACTTTATATTTACTTGATTCGGACACTGTTATATCCAATCCTTATATTAGTGACCAGCTTATCTCTTTTACAAAAGATATATTGATAGCTCATGAGGATATTTTTGGTATTGCTTATGCAATTATTCCTGAGTACGGAGCTAGAGGAGTTTATCTTTATAAATACAATAATATAGTGAAATTGAAAGAACTTTCAGAAGTATATGATAAATATGGAACTAGTTATTATGATAGAGAATGGTTTAAAAAACCATTGATTGAGAAAAAAGCATTTATTGATCTTCCTACGAGTAATTTATTTAGTCAAGAAGTTGGTGAATTTACAGCAACCTATTCATTTCCTGTAACTAATAGTAATCATGAGATATATGCAGTAGCTGCATTAGATATTGATATAAAAGATATAGTTAATTTAATAAAGTCAGAAATAGATTTTAGTGATACCAGCGTTTTTGTACGTGTTGAAGATAATTATGATAGACCTGCATATGCTAAGTTTGATAGTAATTTAACTCCTAAACTTTCATATAATAATTTTTTAATACAGCCAATCAATGGTGAGTGGTATGTCGATGGATTACGAATATATCGCAAAGAAAGTCTTGTTTTTGGAAGTATTGATATTATAACTGAGATCGATTTAACTAAATTAATATTGATGGTTTTATCTGTTTTTATCATTCTTATTTTTTTACTGATAATTCTAAATATTCTTTTATCAAAAATTTTGCGTAAGAAAATTGATAAATTAATTTTGCCATTAGTTGACTTATCGAATCATCTAGAAAATATTGTGGATAATAAAAATCTTGATAAAAAAATTGAATTATCAAATATACAGAGTGTAGAAATTCAAAAATTATTTGAATCTGTAGAAAAGATGAGAACTGATATTCTTAGATATATTGAAATACAGAAAAAATTTAATATTAAAAAGTCAGAATTACATTTGGCTAAGCAAATTCAAGAAATGTTTATGTCTGATTCTATTGATATGTCTCAAATTAAAAATTTAGATATAGCAACACATTATAGTTCGGCAGAGGATTTAAGTGGAGATATCTATGATATAAGAAAGGACAAAGAAAACAATCTGTGGATATTAATAGGGGATTCAATGGGAAAAAACTCTGCAGCAAGTATCTTTAGCTTATTTTTATTAGCTAGATTTAGGTTTCTTATTTCATCAGAAACTTCTTGTGCAAATATAATTACAAAATTAAATAGTTATATGTGTAAACACAATAAGAATAGCATGTTTATTAGTTGTATATGTATGAAAATTGATTTTGGAAGTAACAAAATATATATATCAAATGCAGGGCATGATAAACCTATTATTGTATTAAATGATAATCAATTAGCATCTTTGGATGATGGTTATATAGTTTTAGGTATAGATCCAGATGCTATATATAGTGAAGACATTGTTGATATGGTAAATTGCAAAAGTTTACTTTTATATACTGATGGATTATCAGAAACCAAATCATCACAAGGTTTTTATGGTATTGATAAAATAAAAAATATTTTGATAACAAGCTCGGAGCTTGCAGCTTCAAACCAGTTAGACAAATTACTTGAAGATATAAATTTATTTAAAGATGAATCTTTAGCCCAAGATGATAAAACAGCTATATTAATTAAATTTTTTGGAGATAAATGTGATCAGAAATAATCAGTACTATTCTTTATTATCAGAAGAAGATAAAAATCTAATATTAAATAAATTCAATAATACATATACAGACTATCCTAGAGATAAAACTATTATAGATATATTTGATGATGCGGTAAAAAAATATCCAGATAATATAGCTATAGTTGTGGATGGGAAAAGTTTAACATATAAACAATTTGATCAAATAATTAATAAAATTGCAAATTCATTACCTCCAAAAAAACAAAACTCACTAGATATTATTGCTATTTATATGACTCGTAGAGTAGAAATACTAGCAAGTATGCTTGCAGCGTGGAAGGCTGGGTATACATATGTTTGTATAGATGAGAAGTATCCTCTTGAACGTGTGCAATATATGCTTGATGATGCACAAGCTGTTGCATTAATTTCAGAAAAAATATTAATTGATAAAATAAAATTTGATGGTGAATTTAATGATATTGATCATATAGATAGTTTCGAATCAACCTTTCATAGAGATATTTATGTAGATACTAAAGATATTGCACTATTGATATATACTTCTGGTTCAACTGGGAACCCAAAAGGAGTTATGTTATCTCATCAAAACATTATGAATTTCTCTTATTGGTATAAAGATAAGCGAGAACTTAAATCTGGGGATCAAATTGCCGAATATGCTAGCTTTAGTTTTGATGCTTGTATAATGGGAACATACCCAGTTTTAATAGTTGGTGGGACAGTTCATATATTATCAGAGCATGTAAGAATGTCTCTTGAAGAATTAGATAAATATTTCTATAAAAATAAGGTTAAAGGATGTTTCCTAACAACTCAGCTAGGAGAACAGTACCTAAGAGCTTATAATAATGAGCAACTTGATTTTATAGAAGTTGGTGGTGAAAAACTTAAAGAATGGACTGAAAGATCCTATAACTTTATAAATGGTTATGGCCCTACAGAATCAACAGTTTATGTGACAGATTTTCAAGTTGATAAAAATTATCAAAACATACCGGTTGGTAAACCACTTTCAAATGTCCAAATTTATATTGTTGATAATGAGCTAAAGTTATGTCCTGTGGGTGTTCCAGGAGAATTATGTATTGCAGGAGAAAGCTTAGCTTTAGGCTATTTCAATAAACAAGATCAAACCAAAGAAAAGTTTATAGATAATCCATTTAAATATGATGGAGATCAAAGAATTATTAAAGATATTTTATATAAGACTGGTGATTTAGCTATTTGGAGAGAAGATGGTAATATTGAAATTCAAGGAAGGATTGATTTTCAAGTTAAGATTCGTGGATTTAGAATTGAGCTAGGTGAAATTGAAGCTAGATTAGCGAGTATTGAAAATATTGATGATGTAGCTGTAGTCGCTTTGGATGATAATAAAAATAATAAATATTTATGTGGATATTATATATCAGATAAAAACATAGATAATGAGTTTATTATAAAACAGTTAAATCAGTATTTACCTGATTATATGATTCCAGAGATTTATATTAAAATGGAAAAATTTCCATTAACACCTAATGGAAAAGTTGATAGAAAGAGCTTACCTAGTCCTGATATGTCGGCATTTCAATCTGAATATATCGCACCAAGAGATGAAGCAGAGCAAATTATAGTTAATGAAGTTGAAAGTGTTCTTAAAATCAGCAAAGTAAGCGTATTAGATAATTTTTTTAAACTTGGTGGAAGCTCTATACTAGCCATATCTTTAGTATCAGCAATTTCAAAAAAAGGTTATCAAATAAGTGTAGCAGATATTTTAGCGAATCCAATAATTCAGGATTTTGCAAAATGTTTGCAAGAAAAAAGTCCTGATCATGAGATTGTACATGCTCCTAAACTTGATAAGTATCCAGTTACAAGTTCTCAGAAAGGTATATACGTAACAGATTTGCTAGGAAATCAAGGGACTACTTATAATATACCTTTATGTTTGAAAATTTTTGGAGATATTGATAAAGAGCAAATTGGTTTAGCTTTGGATAAATTAATACAGAGACATGAATCTCTGAGAACTAGTTTTGAATATACTGATGATGCTGTAGTACAGAATATAAATACTAAATCTAATGTATCTAAACAATATAAGAAAATCTCTGCTGAAGAACTTGATATAACAATTAGAGATTTTATTAAGCCTTTTAAACTTTCAGAAACACCATTATTTAGAGTTTGTTTATTAGAAATAAGTAGAGATTATCATGTATTACTATTTGATTTTCATCATATTATATTTGATGGTACTTCAGTAGAGCCTTTTGTTCGAGAGTTATTTGATATATACGATGGTATAGATCTTGGAGAGCTTAGTATGCAATATAAAGATTATGCATACTGGTATAAAAATTTCTATATTAAGTCGGATTCATATAAGAACACTAGAGACTATTGGATTAAACAAATTGATGGCGCGAACGAGATTGAGTTTCCTTTTGACTACTTAAAGTCATCTAATATGAGTAGTAATGCAAGTTATTTGAGTAAAACCATAGATGATAACTTTAAAAAAGAAATATTTTCTTACTGTCAGAAACTTGATATTACACCCTATATGTTGATGATAGGGGTATATAGTCTATTACTTTCAAGATATTCAAGGCAAAGTGATATAACAGTTGGTACGGCAACTACAGGAAGAACAAATTCCTGTATATCTGAACATATTGGTATGTTTGTACACACTTTACCTTTTAGAGTTAAGATTGATGAAGTTGGAACTATTACTGAATATTTTAATAACATAAAGAACCTATCACTTAATTTATTAAAAAATCAGAATTATAATTTTGAACAGTTAGTTCAAGATGCTGATATCAAGAGTAACTCGGGAGGATTACCTCTTATAAACTTCTTTTTTAATTATCTAGAAAAAAATTTAAAACATAATGGTAGTAGCTTTACGGTAGATGTTGATTTACCAAAAGTTAAAGAGTCTATGTTTGACCTTACTCTTACACTACAAAGTACAAACAATGATTCTCTTGAAGCTACTATACAGTATAAAAAAGAGCTCTTTGAATCTACCACTATAGAAAACTTTTTAAATTATTATTTAAATTTACTTAAGCTGATAGTTAATAGTGAAAAAAGCAAACAGTTAAAAGATCTAGAGTTAATTGGACTTCAGGAAAAAAAGATTATACTAAGTGAGTTTAATGATACACATATTAACTATCCTAAACATAAAACAGTTATTGATATGTTTGATAAAGTTGTGGAGAAATATCCCGCGAACATAGCTTTAACTTATAAGGGACAAGTTTTAACATATCAAGAGTTAGATGAGCAGGCTAATGCGATAGCAAATTATTTATTGAGTAATACCAGAGAAGATTTTGTTGCTATACTGAGTGATAATAATCACAGTAATATGATTATTGCTATTTTAGGAATATTAAAAAGTGGAAAGGCATATGTGCCAATATCTCCAGAGTTTCCCCTTGATAGAAAAATAAAAATTCTAGAAAGTAGTGCTGCTAAAACTTTACTATCTAATAGAGAGTATATATGTTCTGAACTTAAGCATAACTATAAAGGAAATATTGTATGTTTAGATGATCGTATTGATACTAGTCGTTCAGAAAAGCCTAGTATTAGGGTTTCCACTGAGCAGCCTGCTTATGTTATTTATACTTCGGGCTCTACCGGAGAACCGAAAGGTGTTGAAGTACAACATAAAGCTTTAAGTAATTTTTGTTATTGGTACATTGATGAGTATAACATCAGAAATGATAGTCAAATTTTTAAATATGCTGGAGTCGCATTTGATGTTTCCATATCTGAAATATTTCCAACTATAGCATCAGGAGCTAATTTACATTTTTCTGATAAATCACTAAGGCTATCGCCAGATGCTTTAGCCGAATATATAAACAAAAATAATATTTCACATATATTTATGCCTCCAGCAATTTATGAGCAGTTTGCAAATAAAGATGTTCCATGTTTACAATATTTGATAACAGCTGGAGATAAACTGAAACATTATCAGCCATCTTCATATCAGCTTGTAAATGCTTATGGTCCAACTGAAGCAACAGTTTACGCAACTACAATAAATTTAGATAAAGACTATCTGAATATTCCAATCGGGAAACCTATAAAAAATTATAGAATATATATATTGGACAAAAATTTTAATATTTGTCCTATAGGAGTACCTGGAGAACTATGTATAGCAGGCAATGGATTGGCAAAAGGATATTTAAATCAACCTGAGCTAACTGAAAAGGTATTTATGCATCATAATGATTTAAATGAGCGAATATATCGTACAGGAGATTTAGCTAGATGGAGAAATGATGGTAATATTGAGTTTCTCGGACGTATTGATCTCCAAGTCAAAATTCGTGGTTATCGTATGGAGTTAGGAGAAATTGAAACAAGATTAGCAAATATTAAAGAGATACAAGATGCGGTAGTTTTAGCTTTAGATGACAAAAATAACAATAAATATCTGTGTGGATATTATACGGCAGATACTGATTTAGATAATACTTTAATTCAGGATGAATTAGCTAAACAGTTACCTAATTATATGATTCCAGATCTTTATGTTAAGCTTGACAAGTTTCCATTAACACCAAATGGCAAAGTTGATAGAAAAAATTTGCCAGAACCAGACTTATCAGCTTTACAATCTGAATATGTGGCTCCAAGAAATGAAATCGAGGAAAAAATAGCTACAATATGGTCTAATATTATAGGAATTAATCAAATAGGGATTGATGATTCTTTCTTCTCTATCGGTGGAAATTCAATTAAGGCCATAGCTGTTATTTCTGCGTTACAATCCGAAGGTCTTAAATTATCAATATCTGATATATTTGATTACAAAACTATTCGTAATATTACTAAAAATGTTAATGTAGGTATATTTGATATTAATTTAAAATTTGATCAGATTATCTTAGCAAATGAAAGTAATTCTAGCGGGCAAAGTAAAGAGTTAGTAGCTTTAGAGATAAAAGCAAATAAAAGAGTTGAGCACTTATATGATAAGTTAGCTTCTGTTGATATATCTAAGGTTGATAACATTAATACAGTTCTTGTGACAGGCGCTACTGGTTTTCTCGGAGGTCATATACTGAATGAGCTAATAAAAATAAATAAAAAAATAATAGCTATCGTAAGAGGAAAAGATGATAGTGACGCCCTTAAGCGTACCAAAGAAAAACTTCATTACTACTTTGGCGACAAACTGAATAAAAAAATTGAAGATGGTACTATAAAAATATACTCTGGAGATTTATCTAAAGATAAATTGGGGCTAAGTGATGAGGTGTATTCTGATATATTAACTAGCATTCAGTCTATTATACATACAGCAGCTAATGTAAGTCATTATGGTGAGTATGAAAAGTTTTATAATGATAATGTTTTACCTGTAAAAAACTTATTAGATATATCAAAGGAAAATAAAAAAATATCATTCCACTATATATCGACTCGCTCTGTATGTGAACTTGGATCATATCAAGAGAAAAATATTGTTTTTAATGAAGCAGATATTCCTAAATTAGATGGCATAGATAGTGTTTATATTAAAACAAAATTAGAGGGTGAATATGAAACTGTCAAAGCAAGAAGTGAAGGAGTTAACGCAAATATATATCGTGTAGGTAACTTAGTATACAATTCAGAAACTCTAAAACATCAGCAAAATTTGAAAGATAATGGTTTCTTTCAGACAGTTACATCAATTTTAAATATTGGAGAAGTTTTTGATGGATATTCAGCGGAGATGTCATGCATCAATGATACTGCTAGAGCTATATGTACTATTTTTGATAAGAAGAATTTATACAATGGCATTTATCACACATATAGTAACAATATAACTAATCTAGATAATATTCTTATTGATAATCAACTTGAATTATCGATAGAAAAATCTTCTTTTGCTAATTTTGTTAATAGTATCCGTAATAAATATAATCTTGCAACTTTCTCGGCTTATATACAAGACTTTATGTTGCACTATGGTTGGTTAGGAGATGGAGATCATACAACGTTTACTATCCAACAGAATTACACTAGTGAAGTATTAGACAGGTTAGGATTTAAATGGACAGAAATCAATCCATTAAATATTGCTAATATGGTTAAGGATGCTTATAGTGCAAGAATGAGAGACTTTAAAAAATTCGAGATCTTTGATAAGTGTTCTGAAGAGACCGTTATGAAATTAGCTAAAAAAGCGAAGTTATGTAGTTTTGAGACTGGTAAGCATATTATAGAAACTGGTGAAAAAGCAGATAGTTTGTATTTACTACAAAGAGGTTTTGCTTCGCTTAATATTACTTCTCCAGGTGGCTGGCAAAGTAATATTGGTATAGTAGCAGACAATGATCATATAGGGATCGATAGTATTTGTAACTCTGAGTATTTTTTGACTGTAGAAGCAATTGTTAATGATTGTTCAATTTACAAGGTTTATAAGGATGATTTATTAAGTGTTAACAAGGAAGAGCTTTGTAAGATACTATATAATCTACTTAAAATAGAAACAAAAAGCTCTAATTCTATAGCTAATCTACTAACTTTAATGGGATAATACTTTTATTTGTTAGTATCATAAATATGATTTATGAAAATCTTTTGGCAATGCCTAAGGCGGAGCTTCATCTTCATATAGAGGGAACATTAGAGCCAGAGATGATGTTTCAATTAGCCCAAAGAAATAAAATAAATCTTAAATATGGCTCAATAGATGAAATAAAAAGAGCATATTATTTCAATAATCTTCAAGATTTTTTAGATTTATATTACCAAGGAATGTCTGTGATATTAACTGAGCAAGATTTTTATGATCTGACCTATGCTTATTTAGTCAAGGCAAATCAAGATATTGTGACACATTCTGAAATTTTTATAGATCCACAAGCACACTTAGAAAGAGGAATATCTTTATCTATAGTATTTGGTGGAGTTACAAAAGCTATTAAACAAGCAGAGAAAGATTTTTCTATAAAAACAAGTATAATAGTGTGTTTTTTACGTCATTTATCTGAAAATCATGCTTTACGTTCTTTTGAAAAAATAATGGATTTTCGTGAGAGCTTTATAGGCATAGGTTTAGATAGTAGTGAATTAGGAAATCCACCATCTAAATTTAAAAGAGTTTTTGAGCAAGCAAAAAAAGAAGGTTTATATTGTGTTGCTCATGCTGGTGAAGAAGGTCCTGTCGAGTATATTTGGGAAGCCATAGATATATTAGGAGTTGATAGAATAGATCATGGTAATGCTATTTTAAATGACGAGAAACTAATACAGAGAATCATAAGAGATAATATAGCTTTAACAATGTGTCCATTATCAAATAAATGCTTAAAAGTTACAAGTAGCTTATCTGATCATCCAGTAGCTAAACTTTTAGAAAAGGGTGTTAAAGTAACTATCAATTCGGATGATCCTGCATATTTTGGAGGTTATCTTAATGAAAACTATAAACAGATAGCTCAAGCTTTGAAGTTATCTGAAGCTCAAATAATTAAGCTTATAAATAATGGTTTAGAGGCAAAGTTTATCTAGTCTAAATGTTATATAAAAATATCTTGAAGCACATTTTAAAAAGGAAGATTTTTTATTAAATGAGAAAAGGAATTTTATTTATATAAATTTTATAATCCACCAGTGATATCGATAATAGTTCCTGTACAGTAGTTTGCACCATCTGATAATAACCAAATAACTCCACTAGCAATTTCTTCAGGATAGCCACCTCTTTTTAATGGAATTTTATGTTTGATTTTATCAACTCTAGCAGCATCACCAGATAGCTTATGGATATCTGTATATGTAGAGCCAGGTCTAATACAATTCACAAGAATTCCTTCATCAGCTAGCTCTTTTGATAAGCCTTTTGTAAGAGTATCAATCGCACCTTTGGTACAAGCGTAATCTATATACTCATTAGGGGAGCCAGAGCGAGATGCACCAGATGATATATTAATAATCTTACCACCACTGTAGCCATGTTTTTGTGACATGTTTTTTATCGCATGCTTTGCACATAGAATATTCCCAATAGCATTTACTTGGAATACTTTTTGTAGACGACCAACACTCATATCCTCTAGACGAGAAGTATGAAAAATTGTACTAGCATTATTTATAAGCGCATACATAGAGCCATGGTCAGACATAAATTCATCAAACATTTTTTTGATATCTTCTTCATTTGCTATATTAGCGCAATGAGTAGAAATATTAATATTATAGCTAGATAGTTGGGTTTTTAGTTTATCAATATTCTCATGATTTTTATTATAATGTAAACCAACATTATAACCAGCTTTTGCTGCAGCTAATGCTATGGCAGAACCGATCCCTCCATTAGCACCAGTGATGAGGATATTTTTCATAAATGTATTTTAGTGTTTTTTTGCACTTAGGTTCCAGCAGATAGCTAATAGTGCAGTAGCAATCACACAAGAACTTAATAAGAATATAAATACAGCATCCCAACCTAGCATAGTTGCGATAATACCAATCACTGCTTGAGCTCCAACTGTACCTAAGAAATAGCCAAATAATCCTGTAAATCCAGCTGCAGTACCACCAGCTTTTTTAGGTACTAAGTCCAAAGCTAATATTCCTATCAAAGCGACAGGTCCGTAGATAAGTACACCCATAGCAGATAATGAAAGTAGTAATACCCAAGCGGTGTCGCTGTACCAGTATACAAACAAAGCACCCATGAATAAAAGCATACATATCACACCCATAGGAGCTCTACGACTACCAAAATATTTATCTGTAATCCAACCAATTATTATAGTTCCAGGGATTGCAGGTAATTCAAACAATGCAAATCCCAAAAGTCCTGTTGTTGTTGACATGTGTTTAACATGAACAAGATAATATGTTGACCAGCTTAAAAGACCATATCTGGCACAATAAACAAAAGCATTTGCAAATGCAATTAGCCAAACCCATTTATTGTTTAAAACATATTTAAAGAAGATTTCTTTAGCTGAAAACTCTTGCTCATGATAAGCTTCTGAAGTTGTATAGCCTTTGTATACTTCTATAGCTGGTAAACCAACTGATTGAGGAGTATCTGCACCAAAAATTAGAACTAATATTGATACAAGTATACACATTGCACCAGCGACATAAAAAAGGCCATGCCAGTTATCATTGAATATTAGTAGCCCAATAGGTACAACAGCAATAGCTAAAAATCCTGCTCCGACATTATGAGCAGTATTCCAAATCCCCATTTTTGTACCGCGTTCATTAGCACAGAACCAGTGTGTCATGATACGTGCACATGCCGGCCAACCCATACCTTGCACCCAACCATTGACAAGCATAGCAATGAATAACACAAGTACACCTAATGATAATAAGCTAGGTAATATTAGGTTTATAAGTCCTGTGATAAATAATCCAATAGCTAAAAATATCTTTGCATTACTTCTATCTGAGATATTTCCCATCAAAAATTTACTTATACCATAGGCAATACCTAAACCAGCTCCAATTAGTCCAAGTTCATCCGGAGTTAAGGTTGTAATATATTGTTTTGAGACATCGAAACTACTACGACCGAAATAGTATGTAAAATAACCTATATAAGCCACTAAGAACATTCTTAGGCGCCAATGAGGATATGCTTTTTGAATTTGCTCTTTAGCTAATAAAGGCAAAGCTTTCGCAGGTTTAAGAAAATTCATTTTTAATTAGTAAATATTAAACACTAGTAACTTGGTAGTTTAGTTTAATTTTTGGTATTCGGCAATATAAATTAGGTGTTTAATCTTGATGTTTTATATGAAAATTAGAATTTTTTTGGAAAAGGGATATTAGGATAAGCAGGTGGTAAATCTAAACCTTTTGCTGCTTCCACGCCTCTTAGTATATCTGGTCTATCAGTGATGATACCATCAACTTTCCAATCAATTAAATTATTGATAACTTCATAGTTGAAGTCACTACCTTCATCTTCTGTCCAGCCCCAAGTCACGACTTTGACACCTAGTTTATGAGCCTCTTCAACATCTTTTTTAGTTAGATCTTTTTCATAAGGTTCCCAGAATGTACCACCTAATTTTTTGACCATCAATGGATAGTTGTAATTATAGTCTTTAGGATCAAGTGGGGCTGTCCATTTTTGATAATCTGTCATCTGCTTAGCTTGTTCAGCATTCATTGGCTCTGTTGTATGATCTGTCAAATATGCTGTTTTAACTTTTGGATTTAATTTTTGTAAATCTACTAGAGCTTGCCATTCAAAAGATTGTACTTCAACATTATCAGTCATATCTGTTTCAACTAAAACCTTATTTAAAGCTTCAGCCATTTCTTTAGCAGTCCAACTTGCATTCGGGTCATAAGGGTTGGTTTTTATCTCAATTTGTAGACGAACTCTACTGCCAACATTAGATTTGACATAGTTAATAACTTCTTCTAGTGTTGGCATGTGAACATTATCCATACCAATATGATTAGGATACATTTTAGCTGTTGCAGAGTCAGGTTTTATATATCCAACTGTGTATTTTTTAACTTGATCTAAAGTAAGATCTTTTATTGGAGTTTTTTCTGTTACCCAATTACCATTTTCATCTTTTGTAAGATCTGGGTTTAGTGTTAAATCGTGTGTTACAACTAAAACTTTATCTTTAGTCATATTTATATCCATATCAACAACATCAACACCAACACGCATAGCTTCTGTATACGCTGGTAATGTGTTTTCTGGAGCGATAGGTCTAATACCTCTATGAGCATAAATGTTTATAACATCAGCAGTAGCGATACTAACACTACATACAGTAAGAGCGGTTGCGGTAATTTTTTTGAACATTTTTTACTTACATGATTTGGTTAAAAGCAGAAATATAATTACTTTTTTATCATCAAATAGCAACATTTTTATTTCAGAAAACTAGTTTTCTAAAAATTATTATTTACAGTTATTAAGATTATCAAACACAATCTTTAATTGTCTCTAAAATATGCTTACTTAAATAGTTTATATTTTTATGGTATCTTTAAGGCTTAAAAATTAGAATCTAAAAAATTAGGAAATAAGTTTGTTAAATTATAAAGAGAATTTTATTGGCAGGAACATCAAATCAGATGTATTATCTGGTTTTGTAGTTGCAGTTGCTCTTATCCCTGAAGCTATAGGCTTTTCATTTATCGCGGGAGTATCTCCTACAGTTGGTTTATATACAGCATTTATATTAGGTTTGATAACAGCTCTTATAGGTGGTAAACCTGGTATGATCTCTGGAGCAACTGGAGCAGTAGCAGTTGTATTAGTAAGCTTAGGCATTCAAGTTAAGGCATCACTTTCTCCTGAGATGCTAAATTCACTTACTCAGTCAGGTGAGCTAAGTAGCTATATTTTACAGTACATATTATTGTGTGCGATTATGGCTGGTGTTATACAAGTTATAATAGGGATACTTCGCTTAGGTAAGTTAATTCGTCTAGTACCACAACCAGCGATGTATGGTTTTGTTAATGGTTTAGCTATAGTTATAGCTTTAGCACAAATACCATTATTCCGAGGTGAAGGAATTACAATGTATGTGTTAGTTGGCGTAACTATGTTGATCGTTTACTTCTTACCTAAATTTACTGATAAAGTACCTTCAGGTTTAGTTGCAATTATTGTTATAACTGCTGTAGTAGTATTCTTCAAACTACAAACAAAAAATGTCGGAGATTTGGCAGATATCTCTGGAGCATTTCCAAGCTTTGCATTACCTAATATTCATCTGACTATGCAGTCATTTCTTATAGTATTACCTTATGCTGTAATTGTTGCACTTGTTGGTTTGATTGAATCACTGCTGACATTATCAGTGCTTGATGAAATGGATAATAAGCGTGGTAATGGTAATCAAGAGTGTATAGCTCAAGGTACTGGTAATATTGTTTGTGGTTTCTTTGGAGGTATGGCTGGTTGTACTATGATAGGTCAGTCAATAATTAACTTTACAAATGGTGGGCGTGGGCGTTTATCATCATTGACTGCAGCATTGCTACTTATATCTTTTGTAGTTGCGCTATCTGGATATATATCTTATATTCCGGTCGCGGTATTGGCTGGTATTATGTTTATGGTGTGTATTAATACTTTTGAGTGGGAGAGTGTTAATCGTATTCGTTATATGCCAAATTCAGATAAGGTTGTTTTAGTAGCAGTTACAGTTATTACAGTATTTTCAGATTTAGCAATTGCCGTTATTTCTGGTGTGATTATCTCGGCTTTAGTTTTTGCTTGGAAAAGTTCACAAGTGCATAGCCGTACTCATAGAGAAGATGACAATACAAAAGTATATGAGTTTTTTGGGCCGTTATTTTTTGGTTCAACATCTTCGTTTAAGAGCTTATTTGATGTAAATTATGATCCAGAAAATGTTATATTAGATTTTGCTAACTCTAGAGTTATGGATATCTCCGGAGCTGAAGCAATAGATGATATTACTAAAAAATACTTAGATTTAGGTAAGAAAGTTACGCTTAAACATCTAAGTGAAGATTGTCGTAAAATACTCAAAAGTGCAGGTCCATACTGTGTTTTTGAAGAAATAGATCCAACTTATAAAGTCGCGAGGGATGTCTAATGGAAAAGATTAAAATAAATACTACTAATGCACCACAAGCTATTGGTTCATACGAGCAAGCTATAAGGGTAGGAAACTTTGTATATACTTCTGGTCAAATACCATTAAAAGCAGATGGTACTATGTCTGAAGAGTGTGTAAAAGAGCAAACTACTCAAGTCATGCAGAATCTAAAAGCAGTATTAGAAGCAGCAGGCTCAGGTCTAGATAAAGTAATCAAGGCAACTATCTTTATCAAAGATATGACTGAGTTTAAGCTTATTGATGAGGTTTATGGCTCTTTCTTTAATGGTAATTTCCCAGCTCGTTCATGTGTAGAGGTAGCTAGATTACCAAGAGATGTTAAGGTTGAAATAGAAGCAGTTGCTTTAGCAGAGTAATTCAGTAGCATATTTTTTATATGTCTTAAATTTCAAAAAAATAATCTAATCACAATTTTTTAGACACAATAAGTAAAATTTTTCAAAATTGACTATCAGAGTAATTTTTATAAAAACAATTTACTTAGGATATCTTTATAAGATATATTCAAATTATGACTTCTTAATTTTGAAATCAATATGAAAATATTTCGTCACTTATATGCACAGGTTTTACTTGGTATATTTATAGGAGTTTTACTTGGAATTATTACTCCTCATTTTGCTGTAGCTTTGAAGCCTTTTGCAGATGTTTTTGTTAAATTAATCAAGCTGATGATAGCTCCAATTATTTTCCTCACTTTGGTATCTGGTATTGCTGCAATGAAAGATTTAAAAGCCGTAGGTAAGATAGGTGGCGTAGCTCTATTGTATTTTTTCTCAATGACTATAGTTGCTCTCATAATTGGGATGGTTACGGCAAATCTACTAAAACCTGGTTTGGGATTGAATATTGATCCAAGCACTCTAGATGCTAGTGCTGCAAAAGCGTATATGGGAAATGTTGAGCATGTAACAAGTATGCAAGACTTTTTTATGAATATTATTCCTCATACATTTGTAGGAGCTTTTACAGATGGCGATATTTTGCAGGTACTTTTTGTATCAATATTATTTGCTGTTGGGCTAGTGATGTATGGAGAATTAGGTCAGCCAATACTAGATGGTATCCAGAGCTTATCAAAAGTATTTTTTAAGATAATTCATGTGATAATGCATTATTCACCGATAGCTGCTTGTGCTGCGATTGGTTATACAATAGGTATGTATGGTGCTGATACACTGCTTGGATTATTGGGGTTGTTACTATGCTTTTATATTACATGTTTAATATTCATCTTAGTATTTTTAGGATTAATTCTAAAGCTATATTGTGGCATAAATATATTTAAACTACTTGGATATATCAAGACAGAAATACTTATTGTATTAGGTACTTCATCATCAGAAACAGTTCTACCAAATTTGATGGAGAAACTTGAGAATTTAGGCTGTGATAAATCGGTTGTAGGTCTGGTGATACCAACTGGATATTCTTTTAATTTAGATGGTACAGCTATATATTTATCACTAGCTGCGATATTTATAGCACAAGCATTAGGTATAGAGCTTACTTTGAGTCAGCAAGTTTTCATGCTACTAATTATGGTTATTAGTTCAAAAGGAGCTGCTGGAGTTACAGGCAGTGGATTTATTATATTAGCGAGTACTTTGAGTGCCTTGGGTGTTGTGCCAGTTGCAGGTATTGTGATTATCTTGGGTATAGATAGATTTATGTCAGAAGGGCGTGCTATTACAAATATGATTGGTAATACTATTGGGACGATTATTATATCCAAATGGCAGAAGAAATTAGATATTGATAAATTAAATAGTGAGTTGAGAGATTAATAATAATTAGTTATGAAAAATATTAATAATGAGATACTGACTATATGTATAAATATTGATAAAAATATTCAAAACTTTAAGGATAACAGAGGTTTTATATCTCAAAACATACTTTCTCAGTTAAGAAACCTAGTTGAACATACTTGTTTAAGAATATGTAATCCAAAAGGTAATATTGATATTACATATGAAGGACTTAAGAAAAGTGTTAGTGATATAAAATCAAAACCAAAAAAAAGTTATAGATTTTTAGGTCATGTTCATAGCTTGTTGGAGATATCCGCTTCTCACTACACACTTGATGAAAATGCTTCAGAAAGGCTGATGCTCAAATATTATGAATTCCTTATAAAAATAAAATCATTTTTATTAGATGAGTATAATCTAAAAATACTTCAGAATATAAATAGATTTCCTATAAATTTAGACAATACAACTTTAGAATTTTATGAAAAAATTGCGGAAAAAATTGAATTTTCGCTTATTAAGAAAACAAATAAAGATAGATTCTATATTCAAAAAATTAAACCTTTTTTTGTAAACAGCAAGGTTTATTATGAAGTTACATTCACAAAATCTCATGATAAGGTAAGTAAGTTCGATAGAATTATTGCTTTTACTAAATTAGATATTACTCAGAATTATGCTGTTGAACTATTTTTAAAGGAAGAATATATTGAGATTTTGGGTAAACAGTTGCCTATAGTTATTATAGATAGTTGGAGAGTTTCAATTAGACCTTGCGAACTTAATAATTTTGCAAGAATATTTGGTATAAATATTAAGTTAGGTATTGCTCATAAAGAATATCAAAAATTAATGGCTTTTTTAACTGAAACCTGTTTGAGTTTTAATGATTATGTCACTATAGACCAGGAATATTATGATTTTGTTAAAAATAGAGTTCTTGAGAGTATAGAAGGAAGATTTTTTGATGTGCTAGATATATGTAGAGAGATATTACTAAAAAATAAACCTGGATCAAATATTATAAGCTATCTTCTCTATACAATGAGCAATAAAGTTATAAAATTACAAACTCATAAAGAAGTAAATTTTAAATTATCTAATTTATACTTAAAGTGGGAGAGTATTCCCTTTGATCAGATGCCATTTACTAGTTCATTATTTAATCACAACCCGAAAATATATAATTTGTTTGTATGTATTAATCACGAAAAACGAGAGCATGAGTTTCTAGGTAGACTAGTTCAAAATAATGTCGAAATAAAAGGAAAGTTATTTACCTCATTAGAAGAATTAGAGAAATTTGATGAAATTGAGGTTTTGATAAAAAAATACAATGATTTAATTTATAAAAAAACTCAATCAAGTCGTTTAATTGAAGTATATAAAGATAAATTTATTTGTATGAAGGGTTATTTAGAAAATACTATACAGATAGTTGAAAAATTAAAGAAACTATCTAATGAAGGCTTTACAAATTATTCTAATTTTGTAAATGCTTTTATTAAAAAAGCAACATATACAATAGATTGTGAAGACAAAAAGAATTTTTTGACTCAAATGTTTGAAAATTCAAAAGTTGCTATGATCTATGGAGCTGCTGGAACAGGGAAATCCACATTAATAAATCATATTTCACATGTTTTTAAAGAATATAAAAAAATTTATTTAGCTCAAACAAATCCTGCAAAAGATAATTTAGAGAGAAAAGTGGATGTGCCAAACACTCAATTTATGACAATTACTAAATTTTTATCTAATAAAAATTTGAATATTGAATGTGCTGTCTTATTTATTGATGAAAGTAGTACAGTTAGTAATTATGATATGCTTAGAGTTCTAAATAAGGCTGAGGGTAAATATACACTTCTTGTGCTTGTCGGAGATATATTTCAAATTGAGTCTATTAGGTTTGGAAATTGGTTTGAGATATCAAAAGATTTTTTACCTAAACAAACTATATTTGAACTTACTAAACCTTATAGAAGTAAAAATAATAGTTTAATTACATTATGGGATAAGGTTAGAAATAATAAGGATGATATTTCAGAACATATACAAAAGAATGGATATTCTATAAACTTAGATCAATCCATTTTTGAAAACTATGAAAATGATGAAATAATACTATGTTTGAATTACGATGGACTTTACGGGATAAACAATATAAATAGGTTTTTGCAAGCTAACAATCCCAATGAATCAGTAAATAGAGATGGATTAATATATAAAGTTGAAGATCCTATTTTATTTAATGAAACAAAAAGATTTGGAGATGCTATTTATAATAATTTAAAAGGTAAAATTTCTGCTATAACTATTTTAGATAATAAAATAAGATTTCATATTGAGGTAGATAAGGTATTAAACGAGTTAGACACTACATTTTATGATTTTGAGTTAGTTAGCAGTGATAGTAATAAATCAATTATTAGCTTTAATGTTAATGATTTGGCTACAACAGATGAAGATGATGAATTGTCAGAGTCAGTAATGCCATTCCAAGTTGCTTATGCTGTATCTATTCATAAGGCTCAAGGTTTAGAGTATAGTTCTGTAAAAATTGTTATAACTGATGAAGTAGAAGAACAAATTACCCATAATATTTTTTATACAGCTATAACAAGAGCAAAAAATAATTTGAAAATATATTGGTCACCTGAAACTGAGAATAAAATTTTGAGTAACTTAACTTTAAGAAACAATAGGAAAGATATTCATTTATTGAAATTAGAAATAGATAAAGAAAACTAAAATATACTTATTGGTAAATATCAAATAAAAATTAGAATCTAACAACCCTATCAAATTTATCCAAAAGCTTAGCATTATGAGTAATAAATATTACAGTCTTATTTTGCATAAGTTCAACTAAGTTTTCAAAAGCTAATCTTTCAGTTTCTTTATCAAGACCTTCAGTTGGCTCATCTAGGATAAGTATAGGCTTATCTTGTAAGAATGCACGCGCTAGAGCTAGGCGTTTTTGTTGACCGCCTGATAATTGCCTACCAAGCTCACCAGTCCAAGTATCAAGACCTTTTGGTAGTGACTCAACATGTTTTCTTAATTCAACTTTTTCTAAGGCTTCTAGTAGCTCTTCTTCAGTAGCATTATCCTTAGCAATCTTTAGATTCTCTCTAATAGTTGTATTAAAAATATGTGGAGACTGATTAATCACAGTCATTAGGTTTCTAAGTTGATCTTCGTTAAACTCCTTGATATTTCTACCGCCAATAGTGATTTTGCCACTATTAACATCCCAGAATCTAGCAAGTAGGTTAATAATAGTAGATTTGCCTTTTCCCGTTGGTGCAAATAGTGCGATTTTTTCATTTTGTTTGATTTCTAAACAAAAATCTTTAAGCACTGATTGCTCTGCATTATAGCCAAAATCAACATCATTGAAGTGGATACTATAGTTATCTAAACTAATGTCAGAGTTTGTTGGATACTCAACATCTGCTTTAGCATCTGTAATATTTAATATCCTTTTTGAAGCAGAAATTGTCTTACCTAAATACTGATATGCTAGTGGTAATGGCATAATTGACTCAAACATCGCCATTATCGCCAAGAATATCAAAGCAATAAATGCACCACTTATATAGCCATTTTGAGTTAGTTTGACTGCAAAAACTGTTACCATAACTACAGTTAAGCCTAACGCTAAAGTCATTAAAGCACTACCAAAACCGCTTATGAAGCTGATTTTTTCTTCTTGGCTTAGTAGCTCAGAATTTTGCTTTTTAATATTTTCAAGATGCTTACCTTCTAAGTCAAAGATTTTAAGCTCTGCTAGAGAGTTAACATGTTCAGTGATATTTGTTTTTAATTCAGCACTAGTGTGATTAAGATCTTGAGTTTTTTTCATGGCTAATAGACTACTAACCAATGGTATTACAAAGCCTATTAACAGCAGTGCTATAAATGTCAGTAGTGCAAGGCTTAAGCTAAAGAAACTAAATAATATAGCTATAGTTATACTTGCTAAGACAAATACAACAGTTGGAGAGATTATACGGATATATAGATTATCTAATGCCCCAATATCATTGACTAGACGTGTAAGTAAGTCGCCACTTTTATACTTGTATAAGTGAGAAGGTGCCAGTGGTTCAAGCTTTTGATAGAACCATACACGAATATCTGTGATTATTCTAAAAGTTGCCTCGTGTGTTAGTATTCTTTCACCATATCTACTTAGTATCCTACCAAGTGAGAAAGAGCGTACACCAGCAGAAGGGTAAAAATAGTTAAATGAAGTTGCAATAGCATAGCTAGTAGTAGCCAAATAACCAGTATATGAGATAAACCAGCCAGATAGAGACATCAGGCCTATACCCATAAGTATCGCTGACCATGCAAGTAGGGTACCCAAGAGCATCCATTGAGTTTGATTTTTAAACAGCTTTATAAATGGTATTAAATTTCTCATGCTGTTACCTCATTTCTATAGAAGTTATAGAACTCACTATTTTGATCGCTAACTAGCTTTTCAAATGTTCCTGTTTCAACTATTTTTCCATCTGCTAAGACTACAATTCTGTCAACACACTCTAGGAAACTTAGTTTATGAGTTAGCATAATCACAGTTTTATCATTCCAATTTGATTTTAATGAGTTAATGATTTTTTCTTCACTATCTTTATCTAGACTTGCTGTAGGCTCATCAAGAATTAGGATATCATGAGGTTTTAGATATGCACGAGCTAAAGCTAATCTTTGTGCTTGACCTCCAGATACTCCTATATTCTGTTCGCCAACTTCTGTATCTAAACCATTCGCAAGAGAGCTTATAAATTCATTTAGATCAGTATTTTGTAAAGCTTGATTTATTTGCTCATCTGTAGCATTACTATTAGCTAATAACAGATTATCTTTGATAGAACCTTTGAATAATGATGAGTTTTGTCCTAGCCATGAGATATTTCTAAGCCAAGATTTTTCTTCAAGATTTTTTAGTTCAATAGTGTTATTAACTAAGATATTACCTTGATATTTTATAAAACCAAGTAGTGTATTTATTAGTGTTGTTTTACCTGCACCACTAGCTCCAACTATAGCTATTTTTTCTTTGTGATTAATCTCTAAAGAAACATTATCAAGAGCTATTTTATCATCATACTTTACTATCAGATCTTTGATGTTTATAGAGTTTACTTTATCGTTAAATATTTCATGTCTTTCTTGATGAGATGGTTGCATCTCAAATATTTTAGCTATTTCTAGAGCAGCACCAACTGCTTCTGCTTTGGCATGATAATGAGTACTAAGCTCTCTAAGAGGCATAAAAAACTCAGGAGCCAAAAGCAGGATAAATAATCCACCTTGCAAAGTGATATTGTTTAATGACCACCAAATATCATTACCTGCACCAGCATTGATAAAACCCATACCAAGATATATCGCAACAAGAGCGATAGAAGCAGCAGCAAAAAGCTCTAGTACAGCCGAAGATAAAAAGGCAATTTTAAGAACTTTCATTGTGCGGATTCTATAATTATCAGATGCTTCGTAAATAGTCTCGCTATGAGATTTGCTTTTATTAAAAAGTTTTAGAGTCGTAAGTCCTTTTAGAGTATCTAAGAAAGTCATACTCATTCTTGCAAGTGTTTTGAAATGTTTTTGACTCTCAGATTCTGCACCTAAACCTACCAAGATCATAAATAATGGTATAAGAGGGGCACATATTAGTAGTAGAATCCCACATACTATACTTTGCGGAAATATGAACACTAGAATAGCCAGTGGCATTAGTCCAGATAAAGTTATTTGAGGTAAAAACTTTGTCAAAAAACCTGTTAATCCTTCGACTTGCTCCATCGCACTAGTTATTATGTTGGCATTAGAGGTTTTATTAAGCTCAATAGGGCCTAGATTATTAACATGAGCTAAAATATCTTCACGAATTTGTTTTTTTACTAATATTGCGGCTTTGTAGCTTATTATTTCTCGGATCCAGCTTAGGCCAGCTCTAACTAGTACAATCACAATAATCAAAACAAAATAAGTGCTTAGTTGACCTAAGGTTGAGCTTTGTAGATATGCTTCATAAGAAATATGAGCAAGTAAATATAGTTGACCTATTAGTAGTAGGCCACTTAGGAAAGCTATTAGTACAGTTAGTTTAATCCATTTTTTAGCAGGGGATGCGATATCTTTAAGCCAATTCCTTGCTAGTTTTTTATCTTCTTTAGATGCATCTGAAAGCATTAGAAATTCATTAGTTTTTATTTTGTTTTAAATTATAACACAATAGAATTATAAACTTGTTTATGATATCAAACTAGCGCTGAAATATAGTAAAAAAAGGAGTTTTGTGTTAATTTCTATAATAGTTTATTCGCTTTATAGTGAGGTTAATACGATGAAAAAAAGATATCTAAGTTTGTCGGTATTAAGTTTTATGATATTACCAATGTTCTGTGGAGCTATTCCTGAAGCTACTTCTATGGATACTCCAGCTCAAAATATAACTAGTGATAGTAGTACAACTCAGCATCAACCACAATCGGTTAAGACTTTAGCTGATGTTGAATCTGAAAATAATCAAGCAACTATTGATAACTCTAGTAAAACTCAAACTATGAAAGAAGAAATTAGCAATATTGATGATGCGGCTAATGGTTTGACTAGTTAGCTAATTTTATGAAATTGGATATAGATAATTACTAGGAGATTCTCTTATGAAAAAAATTAAAATAGCAATTATAGTGACAGCTTTAGGATTATCTTCTTTATCAGTATATGCTGATGATTTTGATTATTCGCAAGGAGATTCTTATCAAGCAGGTAAAGAATTTGGACAATCTGTTATTCAAGCAAAACAGAATATTATTGAGAAGACTAATAATGCTTCACAATCTATGAATCAAACATATAATGATGTTAAGAATAAATTTTCTGAAACAGCTAATCAGATAGTAGATCAAGCAAATAAGAGCCAAGAAGTTATAAAAGCAAAAGCAAATGATGCTTCAGATGCTTTGAATGATATGGCTAATAGCGCCCAAACAAAAGTTCAAAATTTTAAAAAAGGATTTGATGATGGCACTGATGAGGCAAGTAGCGGAGCAACAATGGTTTTTTAGATAGTTAAGTAGATACATATGAAAATTTTAAAAAAAATTCTTGGAAAAATAAATATACCGTTAATAGTTTTCTTGGCTCTTGTAGGTGGCTTATTGCTTGTTGCAAATATAAAAAGTGAGCCAGTAAAGGAAGTCAAAGAAAAAGTAAATAACGCCGTTGATAACGTTTCTAAATCACTTAATAGTGCAGCTAAGACTAATAGTAGCCCAATCGATTCATAAGGCTATCTGAAGATAAATATAGTAGGATTAATCTTTATTTTCGTAACTACTTTATATAGTAAATGAATATTCCAATATATCATGGAAATGCTTGAGGCAACTGCCAGTCCGTATACACCCCAATACAATGTAAAAATACTTCCTAATACGATATTTAGAACTAAAGCAATATAAAATGCAATACAAGTATTTTTCTCAAATCCGGCCATATTAAGAATTGTCGCCACACAACCAGAAAGTACATTAACAATTTGCCCAATCATTAGAATACAGAAAATAAAGTATGATGTTGTGTACTGTTCTCCATACATCAAAGTTATTGGATAACCACAAATAATAAGTCCTAAAATAGCGATAATAGATAGAACGAATATTATTCTCGTATATGATGTTATCTTCTGTTGAAATATCTCTCTAGAGTTATTTTTGTAGTCATCAGCTATCTGTGACAAAACATTAGAGTTTACCGCATTTAAAACAAAGCTTACTAGAGCACTGAGCTGTAGTGCAACACCGAATAGTGCTACATTACTAGGACCTGATAGTCCTTTTAAAATGATAATATCAACCTGTGATAAAAGTAATAATCCCCACTGCATTAAGGCAAAAGATAAGTTACTACCAACAGGTTTAGCACTTTCGAAACTATATTTTGATGTTTGGATAAGCCATATAGATGTGACATATATGGTCATAAAAATCATCATAGTACCAATAAGCATTGCAGTGTCATTGATATATAAGACTATAAAAGCTACAGTTAAAAATAGCATAATAAGTCTTAAACCAAGTTGTATTAGGTTAGCAAAAACGACTACTCTTCTTGCAACAAAGAATGATTGAAATATATTTGCCATAAAAAATGGTACGGCAAACAACAGTGCAAAATTTTCTATTGAATTATCACTATGTTCAGAACGGTTATAAAAAATTATAAGAGCAATTACTATAACTACTATGGCGAAACCTCGTTTGAAGTACCAGTTATGAACTCTAAATGTTTCTTTATGGCGCTCAAAATTACTTTCTAAGTCAGATTTACCCCAAGTCCTAGCTAATATACCTCCAGCCCCCATAGTTGCAACTACTGCTATGATAGTAGCAACAGTAACACCAAAGATATAAAAACCATAATCTTTCATATTTAAGTGGCGAGCTAAAAGGATCGCTGTAATAAATGCACATGCTTGTCCTAAAGCTTGAACTACCATTGTTTGTAAAGATTTAGATAGTATATGGTTAGAAAGTATTTTTTTTATCAAGATTAGCTAATAGTTTATTTATCAATTAAATTTAAGGAGATTTTAACAGTAAAGAACAAATAATATAAGGATAATTTTGACTAGATTACTTAGTTTGTGTATTGAAAGTTTCTAGCGCAAGAGCAAGAGAGCCTTTGACACCTGTGTTATCACCAAAAGAAGCAGGTACTATAAAGTTATCCATGTTTTTTAATGCAGGATAGTCAAAGTAGTTATTTAAGTATTGTTTCACATTTTTACGAATCATATCAAACAAGATTGTTTTGTGCATTACACCACCTCCAAGAATAATCTTTTCTGGAGAAAATGCGCATATATAGTTTACTAATGCTTTTGCTAGATACTCCGCTTCAAATACCCATGCGATATGATCATCGTTAAGCGCTCCAGCATGAGCAACTTGCCATCTTTTATTTATAGCTGTACCAGAAGCTAAACCCTCTATACATGTGCCATGAAAAGGACAGCAGCCCTCGAATTTATCTTCAGGATTCTTCGGGATAAAAAGATGGCCAATTTCAGGATGCATAGCTCCTTGAACTAATCTATTATTACATATAACACCGCCACCAACACCAGTACCAACTGTTAGATATAGAAGATTTTCTAGATCTTGAGCACAACCCCAAAGTTGTTCGCAAACTGCCGCGGCATTTACATCAGTATTAAAACCAATCGGTCCTTTATATACTGACTTTATAGCTCCAACTATATCAAAGTTCTGCCATGCTATCTTAGGGGTGTTTGTAATGTATCCATAGGTTTTAGATTTAGTATTAATATCGATAGGTCCAAAACATGCCAAACCTAGAGCTTTGATTTCATAATTGTTCTGATAATTTCTTATTATCCCAAGAACCTCAGACATTGTTTCTTCTGGAGTGGTAGTGTCTGTACGATGACGTTCTATTACATTTCCATCAAAATCACCAATAGTTGTAAAAAACTTGGTTCCACCAGCTTCTATACCTAGTAAATGCATATCAATCGACTTAATTATAATGTATCTAATATTTTAAATATTATCACTGATAAGCTTAGTTTAGAATTATTTGATTGAATGTTTACTAAGTTTTTGAGAAATTTATTTTTGGTTTTCTAATTTATCAGTAAATATTTTCAGATCTTTTTTTTCAAAGTCATATTTTAATTCATTATTAGCTTGAGCTAGACAGTTTGATAGATATCCTTTTATAAAATTAATGCTATTATCATTCTCAAGTTGTCTAGAAATATGAAGAAGACTTTTTTGGATGCGTTTTGCTACCTGAAGATTATTGCTTCCATAAATTCTTATATATTCAAATCCACTTTTTATAAAGCGATCTATCTTAATACCCTCCACATAAATATTCTTATAAATAACTTTGGTAGTAGAGTCTGTATAATCAATTAGATACTTAAAACAGCGATTAAGCGAATCAATAACACTAATAGCAGTTCCAGGATCATTTGTTCCAGGACTTAAAGCTTTGGCAGCGATTTCACTGAGAGTTTCCACACCAAATATTGGATCTTCAATAAAGTTTTTTTCATTAGAGATAATAAAATTATCAGTAATTTTGCTAAGCATCTCTTTAGATAAATATTTGGGAGATTTGATATAAGCTATAATCTCAGAGTTAGCCAAGTGTTCTCCTTTGTATTTTACAATGTATAGTTTTGCATTTAATTTTTCACAATAGTTGTTTAGAAGTTCTAGATGAATTTCATTAAGAAATCCATAATCATCAGAGTAAATTGGTAGTGCCTCTTCTGGTATTCTATCTTTATCAAGCTTATTACAGTACATGTACGGATTTTTTGTATATTGTTTAACTGTAGAAAAAGCTTGTTTCTCTGTTTTTTGCAAGATAGTTTTTATTTGACCAAGTTTTGCAATATTGTCAATCCATACAATAAACGTAAGAATAATCCATATAAATACGAGTATGGTAATAATAAATATTAAAAAGATTCCTGTTTGATTAAAAATTCCAGATTTAAGACCAATAGTAGCAACAACCCCATATATAAAAGCACCGATAAAGGTTGATGTAGCTTTATGAGAGGTGCTGTCTCTTAGAAGTATAGATAGTACTCTAGGTGTTCCGGATTGACTAGCTGATGTATAAGCTGTAACTATAGCACCTACAGCAAAAACCATTGCTGCAATTATACTATTTGTAATTATAGATAATAGAGTAGTAACAGTATCTTTATTAATAGTTGTAGAATGGAAATTTATACCTATTTTCTGAAATAGATAACAAAAATATATTGCTAAAGTTGCTACAACACAATAAGCTGCGGGTTTAAACCAAAGTTTACTTTTCAATACATAAATCTGACGCTTTATAATTTTTAAAATCTTTGAAATTAAGAACACCTATTAAAAATATTTTTGAAGTTCTTTATAATCATTTTTATCATAATAGAATCTAACTAGTTTCAATTGAGTCTTACGAACTTTTTTAAAAATGTATAAGGCGATTATAAGGTAGTTAAAAAAATAAAAATAGAGTATTACTGAAAGTAGTATGCATACCAAAGTTAGTGCTAAAAAAATATTGAGACCAATAAATATAATAATATTTCCACTGAATGAGTATAAGTAATTTAAAATTATAAAGAAAAAGCAGCAGCCTATTAAAAGTAATACAAGTGTAAGGGTTATTAGTATTAATAATTTTAAAATAGTACGTTTTAAGCTCGGCATTAGTAACCATCTGTTACTATAGTATTTAATCATTTCAGTAAAAAAAAGAAAGTCAATTTCTTCTTGAGAGAAATATTTTAACAGTTTTCCTCTTACTAGAACCTTTCTAAGATCAATATTATCAAATAAAGTTTTATACTTATATACTTTTATTTGTTTTAGAGAGCTAGAATTATTACCATCTAAGCAAAAAGCTATTGTATCAAATAGTTCATCATATTTACTTTTGCTAAAACTATGTTTATCAAATATTTTATAAAAGTATGACGACTTTATAAAAATTGGAACGATAGGAGAGATAATGGTTGCAATAATGCTTATAACAACAGTAATAGAATTATTATCCATGTTATTTAATAACAGAAACACCACCCATATAATTTATAAGAGCTTCAGGAACCATAATAGAGCCATCTTCTTGCTGATAGTTCTCTATAACTGCCAATAATGTTCTACCAACAGCTAAACCAGAACCATTTAAAGTATGAACTAATTTTGGCTTTTTCATTGATGGATCCTTATATCTAGCTTTCATGCGACGTGCTTGGAAGTCTCCGCACCAGCTACATGATGATATTTCTCTATAAGTATTTTGAGAAGGTATCCATACTTCTAGATCATAGGTTTTTTTCGCACTAAAACCCATATCTCCCGTACATAATTTGACTACTCTGTATGGTAGGTTTAGTTTTTGTAGTACTTTTTCTGCATGAGACGTTAATAGCTCTAAAGATTCTTCACCTTTATCAGCTGTAGTGATATGTACTAGCTCAACTTTTTCAAACTGATGTTGACGAATTAATCCTTTAGTATCACGTCCATAAGAGCCAGCTTCACTTCTAAAACATGGTGTGTGTGCTGTGTAGTATCTAGGCAGAGATTCTGTATCCAAGATTTCATCTCTTACTAGATTTGTGATAGGTACTTCTGCTGTTGGTATTAGGCTATATTCAAAGTCACCTTCTAATTTAAACAAATCTTCAGAGAATTTAGGTAATTGGCCTGTTCCATATAAACTATCATTATTTACCATATATGGCACATATAATTCTTCATAGCCATGTTTTTCTGTATGCATATCTAACATAAATTGTGTCAATGCGCGATGAAGCTTAGCAATTTTACTTTTTAGAACTACAAAGCGACTACCAGTGATTTTTGCTGCAGCTTTGAAGTCAATCATATTAAGTATTTCACCAATATCTGCATGATCTTTAGCTTGAGCTTCAGGGTGAAATTCACGAGGAGTTCCCCATTTTTTTATCTCGACATTTTCATTTTCATCCTTACCAACTGGTACATCATCAGCTGGGAGATTTGGCATAGAAAGAAGAGTATTATTTATACAATCTTGCAGATCTTTAAGCTCTTTTTCGATTACTTTTAGTTCATCATTGATATCATTAACTTTGGCAAAAATATCACTAGCATCTTCACCTTTAGACTTTCTTTTACCTATTTCTTTGGAGATGGTATTACGTTGAGATTGAAGCTCTTGAGTTCTCTCTTGAAGGTCTTTTCTTTTTGCTTCTTGAGCTTTGAATTTTGCTATATCAAACTGATAACCTCTAGTTGCGAGTTTCTCAGCTACCTCTTCTAAATTATCTTTAATATATTTAGCATCAAGCATTTTGTCTGAAATCCTTATTTTTCAAATTTAAATATAGTTTTGCCTGTCATCTCTTGAGGCTGAGCAATATTCATTACATTAAGTATAGTTGGAGCAATATCAGATAACTTACCATGCTCTAGAGCTACTTGAGCTTTTTTATGCCCAACATATACAAATGGTACCAGATTGGTAGTATGAGCAGTATGAGGCTTTTGTGTTTTAGGGTTGACCATCATATCTGCATTACCATGATCTGCGGTAATAAACATATTACCATCATGTTCAAGTATTGCATCTTTCAATCTTGCTAAACATTTATCAAGATATTCAATTGCTTGCATTGCTGCTTCATAGTTGCCAGTATGACCAACCATGTCTGAGTTTGCATAGTTACAAACTATACAATCATATTTACCATTATTGATAGCATCAACTAGTTTATCAGTAACTTCCGGAGCTGACATCTCTGGCTGTAGATCATAAGTAGCAACTTTTGGAGAAGGGATTAATATCCTATCTTCACCTTCAAATTGATCCTCTTTACCACCATTAAAAAAGAAAGTTACATGAGGGTATTTTTCAGTTTCAGCTATTCTTAGTTGAGTCTTATGATTTTTCATTAGCACTTCACCAAGAGTATTCACTGGTTGTTCTGGTGGAAATGCTACATTACATTTAAGTTTTGAATCATATTCTGTGAGAGTTGTGAAGTTTATGTTTAAATGTCTGTCTTTCGGGAAATGATCAAAGCTTTGATCCGTGAAAGCATGAGATATTTCTCTAGCTCTATCAGCTCTAAAATTCATAAAAATAACACTATCATTATCTTCAACTTTTATCAGTTTTCCATCTTTTTGAATACAAGTTGGAATGACAAATTCATCAGATTGATCACGAGCATAAGAATCTTCTAGAGCTTCTAATGCTGAATTACAAACAAACTCAGCATCAGCATTTACTATAGCATTATATGCTTTTTCAACTCTATCCCAACGATTATCTCTATCCATTGCATAGTATCTGCCACTAACACTAGCAATATAGCCAAGATTCAGTTTTTGGAGTAGATCATCGGTTTTTTTGATTGAGCTTTCAGCTGAACGTGGAGGAGTATCTCTACCATCTAAGAAAGCGTGTAAATATACTCTTTTGACACCTTTTTGTTTAGCAATTTTTATCATTTCAAAAATATGCTCTTCATGAGAGTGAACTCCACCAGGAGAGAGTAGACCCATTAAGTGAAGATTTGAGTCTTTTTGAATAACATTGTCAATAGCATCACAGATGGCTTTGTTATTACCAAAAGTTTTTTCTTCGATTGCTTTATCAATTTTTGTAAGCTCTTGATAGACTACTCTACCACAACCGATATTTACATGTCCGACCTCAGAGTTCCCCATTTGGCCTTTAGGTAAACCAACCTCTAAGCTAGATGCGTTAATTAATGTTTTAGGAAAGTCTTGCCAGATGCTATCCCAAGTAGGAGTGTTTGCGTTTTTGATAGCATTAAAGTAATCACTTTCGCTATAGCCCCAACCATCTAAGATTACTAAAAGAGTAGTTTTTTTCATATTTATCCTCAAAAACTTTTAACTTTTGAAATTATTTTTAAATACGAGAGTCATTATAACTTTATATTTATACTTTGTCTGCTTTGATACAAAAAAATGAAATGTTTTTATCTTTTATGTATTTTTCTAATATTATTTATGTGAACTTAATTTTCTTATATAATTTAAAAGAATCTTGTCTATTTTTTATTAACTAGGATCATTTTTTATATATGAAAACAAGTAAACTACCAGTCTTAAATAAGACAAATGCACTGAATGCTTTGATTAATGCTTTTGCTGAAGAGCTAAGAGGAAAAGGATTTGAGGGTGATATACATTCTGACTATGCTTCAAGAATATCGTCATCAATGGATAATAGTGTATATTTTGTTGTTCCTGAGCTTGTTGTTTTTCCATGTAATAAAAATGATGTAAATAGAATCTTTGCATTAGCAAGCAAAAAAGAATATCAAGAGCTTAAATTCTCACCTCGTGGCGGTGGCACAGGTACATCTGGACATTCATTGTGTGCTGGTGTAATTGTTGATACTAGTCGATATATGAATAATATTCTAGAGGTGGATTTTGATAATGAATATGTCAAAGTAGAGCCAGGTGTTGTACTTGATCAGTTAAATGATACATTGGCTGACTCGGAATATTTCTTTGCACCGAACTTATCACCAAGTAATAGAGCAACTTTAGGTGGTATGGTAAATACTGATGCATGTGGTAAAGGTTCTAGAATATATGGGCGCACAAGTGCTCATGTCTTAGAACTAGAGTGTACTTTAGTAAATGGGCAGAAATTATCTACTAAAAAAATTAAGTTAAGTGATCTTAATGAAAATAAGTTAAATGATATTGAGAAAAATATATACTCAACAGTTGTTGAACAAATTATAGATAAGTATGAGCTAATCGAGGAGAAATTTCCTAAATTAAGCCGTTATCTGACAGGATATAATTTAGCTAAAACTTATAATAAAAAAGATAATACGGTCAATCTAAGTTATTTAATATCTGGTTCAGAAGGAACATTAGCATTTGTTACTGAGCTGAAACTTAAACTAACTAAAAAACCTAAATTTAAAGCACTGTTTGCAATTTCATATAGTAGTTTTGATGACGCATTGAGAGCTGCTAGAGATTTGTTATCATCTAACCCATCTGCTATAGAGACTATAGATAATAATATTATTGAAATTGCAAAGGGCGATGAGGTTTATCACAAAATAAAGTATATGCTCGAAAAGAGTGGTAACTCTACAAATGTAGCAGCTGTAAATTTAGTTGAATTTATTGCTGATAGTCAACATGAGTTAGATAATATGACTTCGCGTCTAGAAAGAAAGCTGTTAGAAAAACAAGCAGTATTTCACTTCACAGAAAGTCAAACAGATATGGACAGTCTTTGGGAGCTGAGAAAAAAAGGTGTAGGTCTACTCGGTGCTATGAAAGGAGATCGTAAACCAATACCTTTTATTGAAGATACGACAGTGGCTCCTGAAAAATTAGCAGACTATATCAAAGAGTTAACAGTATTACTAAATTCTTATGGTGTTAAATACGGAATGTTTGGTCATGTTGATGTAGGCTGTCTGCATGTAAGACCAGCGCTAGATATGTCTTCAGCTGAAGATTCTCAAAAGGTCAAGCAAATTACCCAAAAAGTTAGTGATCTTGTTAAGAAGTATGGTGGAGTTTTATGTGGTGAGCATGGTCATGGCTATAGAAGTGAGTATATCAAGGAGTATTTTGGTCAAGAGCTGTATGATTCATTAGGACATATCAAAAAAGTATTTGATCCACATAATCAACTTAATCCTGGTAAGATTACTGTTCCAACAGGTAGTAAAGATAAGCTTGTAAAAGTAGATGGACCATTCAGAGGCTATTCAGATGAGCAAGTGCCTAAAGAGATACGCGAACAATTCTCTGGAGCATATAATTGCAATGGTAATTCACAATGCCTAAACTATAATTTAGATACTGTAATATGTCCATCAGCTAAAGCTAGTAGAAATTGGTTATATTCACCAAAAGGAAGATCAGCTGTATTACGTGAGTGGCTTAATCAGCTCTCAGCAGCAGGGTATTCAACAAAAGATAAGGTTTATAATACTGGTTTTGATAAGTTAGAAGAATATCCAGATGATTTCTCGCATCAAGTATATGACTCATTAGACAAGTGTTTAGGGTGTAAGGCTTGTGTATCTGGATGTCCAATAAAAGTTGATATTCCTACGATGAAATCACAATTTTTATATCATTATCATTCTAAATATAAACGTCCTGGCTTAGATTATTTTGTTAAATTTAGTGAATCATTGCTGAGTATCAATTTATATATGCCAAAAATATATAATGATATTTTTAATATTCAATTTGTCAGAGCTGGATTGACCAACTTGGTTGGTTTTGCGGATACGCCAATTATTAGTTCATTAAATCTAAGATCAGAGCTTAAAAAAAGAGGCTCTCCAGAGTTTAATCTCGAAGAAATGAGAAGTCTGTCTACAGAGCAAAAGAAAAAAACTGTTTGTATCGTCCAAGATATATTTACATCTTTATATGATACCCATATAGTTTTGACGTTATATGACTTTTTAACGGCTTTAGGTTTTAGGGTATATTTTGCTCCATTTAAAGTAAATGGTAAGCCATCACATGTCAAAGGTTTCCTTAAGTACTTTAAAAAGCAAGCTATGAAAGCTACTAAGCTATACAACCAAATAGCAGAAACAAAAGTTGAAATGATTGGTGTTGATCCTGCAATGACTCTTGTGTATAGAGATGAGTACAAAAAGATCTGTGGTGATAAGGTAAGATTCAAAGTTAAACTAATACAAGAGTGGTTAACAACAAAACTTGATACTTTGCCGACTATGCGCAAAATGCTAGATAAAGAGTTTAACTTATTTAATCATTGTACAGAAAAATCCTTATCTGCTGTTTCGATAGAGCAATGGCAAAAAATATTTAAGCATTTTGGTGTGGAGACTAAAATTGCTAAAGTTGGTTGTTGTGGTATGTCTGGCAGCTTTGGTCATGAAACTAAGCATATAGATACATCAAAGCACATTTATAATTTAAGCTGGAAAGACAAAATTAAAGAAAGTGGAATTAGGTCTGTAATCGCAACAGGATTTTCATGTAGATGTCAAGTAAAGCGTATGGAAGGTCATACAATCAAACACCCTATAGAAATTTTGGAATTAAATAGAAAAAAACAGCAGAAAGTGTTGACACAAAAAATCTAGTCAGTATAATAAACAGCATCTTTTGGGTAGTTAGCTCAGTCGGTAGAGCAGTTGGCTTTTAACCAATTGGTCACAGGTTCGAATCCTGTACTACCCACCA
>NZ_BTHG01000007.1:0-192258 GCF_045862875.1 Francisella sciaenopsi | reverse complement strand
CATTATTTACAGATTCATTATTTACAGATTCATTATTTACAGATTCATTATTTACAGATTCATTATTTACAGATTCACTATCTTCAGATTTTTTTTCTTCGAGTTTTTCTTCGAGTTTTTCTACTAATTTGTCAATTTCTTTTTTAAGCTCTATCTTACTATCTTCTATATCATTAATAGTTGAATTAATTGTTTCAATAATAGCTCGTGATTCTATCTGCTCTTCTAAAGTAATCTCATGAGGAAAGTAATCTACTAATTTTTCTAAATATCTACGTATAACACCTTGTTTTATATCTTGTGAACTACAAGCTATCACAACTCGATTATGCTTTTTTAACTCCTCAACAATCCCTATAAAATCATTAGCCATATATTTATCACATGGTAATCTTTCTAAATCATCGATAAATATCAGCATATTTTTAGGTAACATTTTATGCCAATTATGTAATATATATCCCGCTAACAAGCCATTTAGTGATAGCCATCTATTCGAAAATTTTATAGTTATTAACTGTTTTATAAACTCTTCTCTACTATATGAAAAACAACTCAGTTTTTTTGCTCTAAAGGAGCTATATTTTGGTTTATAAACATTTTCAAAATAATGAGTTTTACCACTACCCCAATCACCTAATATAATATCAACACCTGTAGGTATTTTTCTAGCATTTAAACTTCGGCGGCGACAATATTCTATTAATTTTAAGAAAAATCTTTTTATAAAATAAAAAACTGACTTAATAATATCTTTAATCATAAAATATAAAAAAGTAAAGATTATAATCAGGAGCAATAAGCTAGAAATATTCTCAAAAAGATATTTAATTATAGGTATAATTTCCTGAAACATTGAGTAATTAGAATTTATAAAAATACTACTTTGACTTACATATATAACTTCCCGAAACATTGAATAATTGGAATTTATAAAAATACTACTTTGATAATACTATATTCTTTCTATAGCGTGAAGATATAGTTATAAATAAGCAGTTCGCCACATTGATGAAACATTATTTACAACCGAATCTCTATCTTGAATATTCGTTAAGAAATGTAATCCTGTACGCTGTTCAATATCCTTGATTGATACTCTATAATTTGCAATCTTTGTCTTCTCAACTCTTGCATTAGGCATTACAAAGGCTATTGCTTGGTTTTTAGAAGGTACATAAATTATTTTAAAGAAGTAGTCAGGAACAGCTATCTTATTATCGCCTATAGTTTTATGGATTGTTTGTTTTTTGTATATAGGCCCTGTATAGACATATATACTGTCATACATATTTGCCCAAATACGCTCATCTGTTTCAAGCCTTTCCCAACCTTGTCTATTAAGACCTGCTTTCTGTGGTGACATATTCGACAATAAGAATGACTCATCTGCAGACTTTTTACTAAAATCCATAGATGCATAAGATGCCAAATGTCCTCTATCATAACCAGAGCGTGAATAATCATCTAATGTAGCTCGATAAACAAAAGGTACATCACTATCCTCTTTAAATTTATCATCTCTCTTTAACTTATTAGCGACTTTTGACTTTGTGAGTTTAAATGCCACCCAACTCGCCTCTTTAGTTTGATAATTATAACCAACAACATAGCCATCACGACATAGGTAGATATTTGATTGCCCCAACCCTTCTGTCACATCATAACTAGGATTACCATAAGCCAAAAAACCATGGCAATAATCAGTTACTGCAGGTAGTGTTCTAACAGGTGGATACTGCTTAAGATTTTCAAATTGATTTATTTGCTGCTGCTGATCTTTTGCACTATCACTTTCAGAAAAGAATTTTGCAATTATATTTTGATTATCTTTAGCAGTATATTGCTTTAGTGGCTCGCTAGTAAAATAGTTATATATTTTATAACGTAAATCTATAATTTTTTCTTTAATATCAAACTTATCAAATAGAAGTCCTGAAAAACCTCCACTAATAGTTAATACCAAAAATAATACTATCTTTACATAGCTAATTGACTTCTTATTATCTTTGTTAGAGTTTTTATTTTTTGCTGCCATGTTTACCTATTTTTTATCACAAAAACATCATTAGAAATTTTCATCTATATTAATTGAAAAATATTAGAAATAAAAAATTATTCAGCTATTTAATATGTCTTGTCTTAAATAATAGGAAATCTTTGACTTCTTGATCTTCGATTAATGGTAATACTTCTTTTCTAATTCTACTGTAGTAATTGTTTATAGTTTTTTTCTCGGTATAAGTTAGCATCCATGTTTCAATCAAATTATATTCATAAGGTACTAATGTCAAATCCTCAAAACAATAAAAAGGTCCATGACCTGTAGGAGAATCTTGATTACGTTGTTTTACATAACACAAATTTTCAATTCTAATGCCAAACTGACCTGGAAAATATGCTCCTGGTTCATTGCTTAGAATCATGCCAGGCATTAGCTCAACTTTAGAGGCTGAGTTTATACGTTGAGGCCCTTCATGCACACCTAAGAAACTACCCACTCCATGACCTGTACCATGAGCATAATCTGAACAGAAATGCCATAAATGCTCACGTGCTAATACATCTAAGTGAGATCCTGTAGTTCCTTTTGGAAAGACTGCTCTACCTAAGCCTAGATGACCTTTTAAAACTAATGTATAGTATCTTCTATGCTCATTAGATGGTCTACCGAAGTGCAGTACGCGAGTAATATCAGTTGTTCCTTCTTTATACTGCCCTCCAGAGTCGCACAAAAGAGGTGCTTGATCATCAATTTTCTTTAGATTAGCATCTCTCTTAGCTGAATAATGAATAATCGCACCATTAGCAGCATGACCAACGATATATGAGAAACTATCTTCAACATAACCTTTTTGCTTAGAACGAAACTCTCTGAGTTTTGCCATCGCATCAAGTTCATCTATCCCTTGATAATTATTCTCCATCCAATGCCACCACGAAATAAATGCAGCAGCATCTTTTTTATGAGCATCTTTTGATCCATTTATTTCAATAGAGTTTTTTAATGCTTTACTCAAAATTATTGGACTAGTGTCTTCGATAAGTTTACTATGCTCATTTTCTTTGATTGCTAATTTAACAGCATAGCTTGCAACATTACTATCAATAACAAACTTTGCAGCAAACTTTTTCAGATCAGTGAAAAAGTCTTTATAGTCAAGAACGATCACATTATTTTGTTCAAAATGACTATGAATCTCATCTGTAACTTTATCTTTATCAATATATAAGAAAGTACTTTCAACTGTAACTACCATATAGCAAATAGCCAATGGTGTATTTTTAATATCTCTACCTCTTATGTTTAAAGCCCACATAATAGAATCTAGGCTTGTTTCTATCAGACATTCTGCTTTGATAGATTTCAAATATGTTCTAAGATTTCTTAGTTTTGAATCAACCGATTGACCGGCATATTGAATTTCGTGTACAAAAACATTTTCTTTAGGTATAGCAGTTTCTTGATTAAGTTCTTTTTGAGCTTGAGCTACTAGATTAGTATTATCAAAAACAATTTTACCATCAACTTTTTTTGCTATTGATAATAAATTTTCCGCTCTAGTAATACCTATTTTTTTTGGATCTATCGCAAGTGTTTTACCAGCTAAGTTTTCTTCAAGCCACTCTTCTATTTTTGAAGAAAAAGCTGTTTGCTTTAATAATACAAATTCATTTTTATTAAGTTGATATTCTGCTTGAGTGAAATATCTACCATCGGTTGAAAGATAAGATTTATCTAAACCTATAAGCACATCTCCTGCTGAACCATCAAATCCACTAATCCAACTACGATATTGCCAGCATTCTGGAACATATTCATTATTATGATCATCTATAGAAGGAACTAAATAAAAATCATAGCCCTTTTCTTTCATTAATCTTCTTAAAACTTGTAATTTCTCAGACATTTTATCCCCATTAAAATATATTTAAATTCACTCAAACCATACAAATGTAGCTTGTCTACCTGTAATACCTTCTTTACGATAAGAGTAAAATCTTTTGTTACTGTAAGTACATAAGCCAGAATCAACCACATCAAAACAGTGATTATCATTTAATATTTGTCTAGCTACCATTTTCATATCAAAAAGATATTTATCTTCACTTTTTGAGCGAAATGCTTGTCCATAAGCTTCATGCTGCTCTACAAATTTATCATGAACATCACGACCAACTTCATAGAAATTTCCAGAAATACAAGGACCAAACCAGGCTACTAGATCTAAGCCAACAAACTCTTTGAGAGTCTGCTCTAATATTCCTTGTAACAAACCTTTCCAACCAGCATGTATAGCAGCTACTTTTGTCATCTTTTTATCAAAAAGTATTATAGGTAGGCAATCTGCTGTCAAAACTACACAAGCTTGCTTAGGCTTATCTGTAACAATAGCATCACAAAAACCACCATTATATTCATCAAAACTTGTGACAATATTTGTATGATTTTGCCTTAACCATTTAATATCAGCATTGATGTACGATCTAAATGAATTACGATTTTTTTCTACAGCTAAATGCTTATCACCAACATTATCTGCTAGATTAAATTTAGCATATTTATCTTTACTAAAGCCTTGAGTATTATTTGTATAACCTAGTTTAAGTCTAGCAAAAGGCGTATTTACAAAAACTACTGACATCCTCTTAAACTTACCTATTTTTTAGCGTAACGATTTTTAACATAATTCTCGACAATCTCTATAAACTCTTTTGAGATATTATCACCTCTGAGAGTATGAGCTTTTTTGCCATCTATAAATACTGGTGCTACAGGAGACTCTCCACTGCCTGGCAAACTAATACCAATATCAGCATTTTTTGACTCACCTGGACCATTTACTACACAACCCATCACAGCTACTTTCATGGCTTCAACACCATGATATTGGTCTTTCCATGTATGCATTTTTTCATCTAAATGCTCTTTAACTGTACTAGTTAGCTCTCTAAAAAATGAGCTAGTAGTTCTTCCACAGCCTGGACAAGATATCACACTTGGGGTGAATGTTCGCATACCAAGGTTTTGTAAAATCTCTCGACACACTCTAACCTCTTCTGTACGTGGAGCATTTGGTGCTGGAGTTAGTGATACACGTATAGTGTTACCTATACCTTGTTGTAACAATATTCCCAAGCTAACAGCACTAGCAACAATACCTTTTGTACCCATACCTGCTTCAGTCAGCCCTAAGTGTAGAGCATAATCACACTCTTTAGCAAGCTTTTGATACACCGCTACTAAGTCTTGAACTTCACTAACTTTACATGAAATAATGATTTTATCTTTTGCTAAACCAAACTCTTGTGCATATTTTGCGCTCTCTAGTGCTGAAGTAATAAGCGCTTTGTGCATTATTTGCTGCAATGTTAGCGGATTTTCTTGAGCATTATTCTCATCAATTAGCCTAGCTAATAATGCCTGATCTAAACTTCCCCAGTTAACCCCAATACGAACGGGCTTATCATTTGCAATCGCAATTTTGATAATCTCTGCAAACTGAGTGTCCTTCTTCTTACCAAAACCCACATTACCTGGGTTTATACGATATTTCGCTAGTGCCTTTGCACACTCTGGATATTTACTAAGTAAAGTATGACCATTGTAATGAAAGTCACCAACTAGAGGTACATGACAATCATGCTTTGCTAACTCTTTAACAATATCTGGTACAGCGGCAGCCGCTGGCTCATCATTAACAGTAATTCTAACTATCTCGCTACCTGCTTTATGAAGAGCTAAAATTTGTTTAACTGTCTTTTCAATATCTGCAGTATATGTATCTGTCATCGATTGGACAACAACAGGATTACCTCCGCCAATTAAGACATCTCCTACTCTTACAACATTTGTTTTACTCATATAAGAACCCAAAAACTATATTTATTTTTTTAAATAATTTCACGAAAAGTATACAATGTAAGATTATATCATCATAAAGATTAATTTTCATAAGCTATGAACTTTAAAGAATTAGAAAATTACTTGAATAATTACTTTGATATTGCTCAATTTAAAGACTATTGCCCAAATGGTCTACAGATTCAAGGAGATAGAGATATCAAAAAGGTTGTCACTGGTGTCACAGCATGTCAGGCACTTATAGACCAAGCTGTAAAAGAGAATGCTGATGCTATTATTGTACATCATGGTTATTTTTGGAAAGGTGAAAGTTACCCTATCATAGGTATGAAGTATGAGCGTATCTCAAAACTTATAAAAAATGGCATACATCTATTTGGTTATCACCTGCCTCTAGATGGACATTCTCAAATTGGTAACAATATCTTATTAGCAAAAAAGCTAAATCTTACAAATTTAGAGTTTTTTGAAACAGGTTCTAAGCCTGATATTTCAGTAATTGGTGAATGTAATTTAAATTTAGATAGTTTTAGCAATTTAATAGAAAATAAACTTGATAAAAAGCCAACCGTAATTTTTACAAAACAGCAAAATAAAAAAGTAGCTATTTGTACTGGTGGAGCACAAGACTATATTGAATATGCATATCAAGCCGGAGCTGATACTTTCATATCAGGAGAAATCTCTGAAAGAACAACACATACTGCTCGAGAACTAGGTATAAACTATATAGCTGCTGGACATCATGCTACAGAAAAAGAAGGTGTAAAAGCTATTGCTGAGTTACTTAAACAAGAGTTTGCTCTAGATACAAAATTTATAGATATAGATAATCCGGCATAGCATACTTATTATTTCTTGGGTAATTCTTGGGAGATACCATTAGGGTATCCTCTATAAGAGATAACCTTTTTATCATTATTAGAGTTAATAATTCTATCTATGTATCCCAAAAATTTAGTGTTATCAGTTCCTAATCTATACACTAAACTATTCCAGTTTATTTTTTTATCTTTGGCAGTAATATTTTGATCTGCCCATGATGCTTCAGCCAAACCAGTCATTTTAGGAAATGCCATGTACCATAAATGATTAGCATTATTGATATTCTCTGACCACAGCGCTCCTTCTAGACCCTTTATATTTTTAGCTTCTTTTGCTGATAAACTTGTAATTGTAGTTTTTGAATCTAAAGCACTATTTAAAGCGGCATGAGTATCTGCATATTCAGTAGCCCAGTAAAAACCAGGCTCCCAAACATCAGGATTATATGCTAAATCAAAATATGTATCATCAGCATATGCCAATACTGTAGAGTAACCAGCCTTTGCAAGCTGCTGTGCTTCACTATACCCTGAGCTGTTAAATGCACTCCAAACCCAAATATATCCGGTTTTATTAGAAGGTATTGAATTTTTATCAATACCTCCTGCTAAATTTTCATTAGGATCATTTTGGACAGTTTGTTGCCATCCAGATATTCTTAGATTAGTACTTTGTTGTAACTCTTTAAAAAATTTATGCGACTTTTCTAATGCATTTAAATCTTTTTCATTCTCACATGTTGAGTCATTAATCCAAGCATCAGTGGAAACTTCATCACCACCTACACTAACTTGTGGCTCAAAATATACTGTATTTTGGTTATCAAAAAGTTTATATATCTCTGTCACAATCTGATCAATCTTAGCTGTAAACTTTTCTCCTTGTATATTTGCCTGATTATATAAACACACTGGTAAAACATCATCATAATACCCTTGTACACTTATATAGTCACTTTTATCAGATTTATTAACAAATATATCAGGTGCTGAATCAATTAGTGCTTTAGCATGACCTGGAAAATCTATTTCAGGAACAACTGTTATCTGTCTAGCATTTGCATAACTAATAATCTCTTGAATATCTTTTTTTGAATAGTATCCCTTATAAAAGGTTGTAGCAGTTGGGTAATTAGGCGATATAATATCGCCATCTTTTATTTTCTGATTAAAGTAGTTTGATTTATCTAAATTTGCTTGTTGATACATTTGTGCCGGAATAGTTGAGCTATCATTATATCCTCTTGTACTAGCTCTTTTAACATCTACGCTATCTAAAGCTAGCCTAAAACCTTCATCATCAGAAAAATGAATATGTAAAGTATTTAGCTTTTGGCTTGCCATAGCATCAATTAGTGTTTTTATTGTCTGAACACTAAAGTAATGTCTAGCGACATCTAGCAATATACCTCTATACTGAAATCTTGGTTGATCTTTGATTATTACTTGAGGAAGTATCAACATATTACTACTATTTTTACTACCAACATTATCTTTTTGATAAAGATTTCTCAGTGTTTGGATAGCATAAAATAAACCAGCATTTGTCTGATATCTAATATAGATCTTATTATCAATTATTTTTAAAATATAGCCTTCTTTATTTTTAATAGATAAGTCTTTTTCAAGAATAATACTCGCATAATTTTTATCAGTAACTGCGTTTAAATCATAAGTTATAATCTTATCTGTTTTAAAATATTGATTTAATAATTTGATATTCTGCTTACTATTAGAATTATCTATATATACTCCATTATCTAAATTTATATTTTGCTTTGAGCCAATATCACTAATACTTAGAGGCGTTGGTATCAGATGATATTGATTAGCAAATTCTGAAGAATTACTAGCAATTGAGTTATCAACATATGATTGTAATTTTTGTTGGATTTCCATATCAATCTTAGCTGGATCATAGCCCTGAATACTTGAAATTTCTTTAGTATCTTTAGATATATAAGCATCTAGATTAGCATTGGAAGTCATTACACTTCCTTTAGAGTCAATCAAAAAGAAACTCTGAGGAAGAGATGATATATTACTAGGAGACCATTGGTTATTATTCTCAAAACTAAATCTATATGTATGCCCTGCCTCTAGTTCAAAATCAGTAATAGCTCTAAATAAATTACTATACCCATCAGCATATATCGGCATAGTAGTCAGATTATCTGTTTTTTTAACATAAATTAAATTTGCAGATTTTTTAGTACTTAAATCAGTTACCTTAAGAGCAAGATCAGGATTCACTTCTTTAGATAAATTATAAGTTCTTGGCATATAAAAACCAAAAAACCAATTTCCTGATTGATTTTGATTAACTTTGACATCAATACTCATATCAAAATTCTGATTATTTTGACTGATATTTTTTATTTGAATTTTTTGTACATCAAAATTAGTTGCAAATCCACTATTAAGTAAACACTGTGAACCAAGTAATACAGCTATTAAATTCTTTTTCATATATGCCTTATATCAAATTGAATAAATTTAAAATGATAATACTTAATAAAGATATTATCTAAACTATTTGATTATTGAAAATAAAAGATGAGAAAGAATATAAGATTAGTAAAAGTTATTTGATAAAACCTTGTTCGATTTCTTCTAGAGTACGTCCATTTGTTTTTGGTACAAATTTAAACGCGATAAAGCTATACACCAAAGTACATACTCCACATATACCTAAAATTACACCGTAATTTCCATTAAAATGTTGAGTAATAGGCATAACAGATGAAGCTAAAATTGCAGAAGCCATACTATTTAAGAATAGTGCTACAGCTAAACCTTTACTTCTAATATTTGTAGGTAATAACTCAGACATGATAACCCATATATATGCTCCAGGACCAATTGCAAAGAAAAATATATATAATATGAAACCAATAAGTAATACCATACCTTTTGCTGAAGTATCAGGCATAGCATACATTAGAACTGCCAGAGTAAGCAAAACTATAGAAACCATTAAAGTTCCAAAAGTAATTACAAATTTTCTCTCTATTTTATCAGCTATAACTACTGCTATAATCGTTGTCACAAAATTAAGACCCGTAATTGCAACGCCACCAACAACTGCTGCATATACAGAACCTAAGCCAGTTTCTTTTAGCATCGTAGGAGCGTATTGTAAGATACTGTTAATCCCAGTCATTTGAGCTAAAATTGCAACTGAGAATACTATAAGCATTGGCATTAAATAATGTCTTTTTGTAAGACTCGACAATAAACTACCTTCATTTTTAGTTTTCTCAATCAAAGCTTTAACTTCTTGCATTTGCTGTTTTGCTGCATCTACACCTATTGTTTCTGTAAGGATTTTTTCTGCTTCTAGCTCTCTGTTTTTCATAATCAGCCATCTAGGAGATTTAATCAGTAAAAATCCTCCAACAAATACAATCAGACCAGGAATTAAAGCGGTAAGAAACATATTTCTCCAGTCACCAGTTTCTAAGCCAGTTACAGGATCATTTGAAATAAACAATAAGCTTACTGCAACAGATATTAATATTCCTGCTGTGAGAAATAGCTGAAAACATGTGACGGCTAAACCGCGAATCATACTAGGCACAGATTCTGTCAAATATAGCGGAACTGTTATAGATATAAAACCAACTGCTACGCCTTGAACTAATCTTGAAAATAAAAGGAAATTATAACTTTCAGAAAAATAAATCATAAAAACTGATAATGTAAATATCAATCCGGATGCTGTGATCATATTTTTTCTACCAAAGATATCCGCTAATATCCCACCTATAAGAATTGCAAAGGCTCCACCAAATAAAACAGAACCTCCTAAGAATGATTCTTGTGCTGCAGTCATACCCAATTCAGATTTGATAAAAGGTAAAGCACCGCCTATTATACCTATATCATATCCGTACAACATTCCACCCATTGCTGAGAAGAATATAATCATAAACACTTTAAGCTTATTAGCTTCTTTCATTCTTTTCTCCTTAAAAAAATAAAGCCATCAGTAAATTATCATTTCAAAATAAATTAAACAGTTTCGGTAACTTTTTTTAGATTACTTGGACTATCTGGGTTATATCCTAATGACAACGCTAATTCATTTACCATTAGATAAAACTTCTGTAATAGAACTACAGTTTCAAGAATTGGATGAGTTTTTACATCTACATATAAGTGAACTTTTGCACTAGACTCATTATCTGTCGTGGCAAATACAGTTCCAACTCCTAAGTCAGACATTCTCTTAACAATCTCTCGAGTACCTTGAGCACTTTCATCATGCTGCAAAATAGTAAATGTTGTAAAAGTTTGATTCATAAGTGCAAATGGACCATGCAACACCTCAGCAGAACTAAATGCCTCAGCATGTATTCCACAAGTTTCTTTGAATTTCAAAGCCATCTCTTGGACTATCGGGAATCCAAAACCTCTTCCGATGACAAACATGTTTTTACTTTTCTTAAGCTCTTCTATAGCTGGAGTCCAATCAGAATTTAGACTTTTCTCTAGAGCTTCTGGAAGAATATTCAAACTATCCAAAAGAGCTTGATCTTGATTATATTCAGCTACAATACTTACTAACGCTACTAAAGAAGTTATTACGCTTTTCGTTGCTGCAACTGCATTTTCTGCATCAGCTCTTACAGGTAAGACCAAATCTGCGCTATCTGCTAAAGGAGATTTCTCAACATTCACTATCGCTAAAGTAGTACATCCAGCTTTCTTACAACCTTCAAGTGCTAGACGCAAATCTGGACTACCACCTGACTGTGATATACCTATAGCTAATGTATGTTCATCACCTATATTTTTGTTATAAATAGTTGTTATAGATGGTGGCAACGAAGAAACACTAAATCCAAGTTGTGTTTCAAATAAATACTTTGCATAATTCGCTACACAATCAGAACTGCCTCTCGCTACAGTAATAACTCTTTTAATATTTTTTTCCTTAAGAGTTTTAACTATAGTTTTAACAATATCTTTATTAAGTTTAAGTTGATTAGCAACTTTCTCGAAGCTACTACTAGCCTCTTGATGCATAAGAGTTTTTGTCATATTAACTGATGAAATAAAAATTATAGGTAATCCATTATAAGCTTGTTTTTTTTATTTTTACAACAAAAAACATCTATCAAATTTAAACTGTCATTATTAATTTTTGATAACTTATCTCTCCGCCATTTACTATGTATACCAAATTAGTAAACTATGTTAAAATCCTTCTCTACAACTTTCTATAATAGGTTTTAAATATGGTAATTTTACTTATAATCTCAATCGCCTTATTAATATACTTACACATTAAGCAGGTTAGTTTTAATTTTAGAACAATATTCGCTCTAGTTACTGGAATAATTATTGGTATTATCTATAACTGGACTGATAGTTATAGTAATAGTTTCATCCAAATTAGTAATATATTGGGTGACGGTTATATTTCTTTACTTAAGATGCTAATTATCCCTATTGTTCTAACATCTATTATCCATTCAATAGTAAATCTAAAAAACTATGAAGGCTCTTATGTTATAAAATTTGCATATAAAACAATAGCAATACTACTTATATTAACTGGAGTAAGTGCTGCTATAGGAGCTACTGTCGCCATCATAATGAACTTAGGTCATGGTATAGATATCGCATCTATTACAGGCAATGTCGCTAAGGATATAAAAACATCCAGCATATCCGAGACTGTTTTAGGTTTTTTACCTGAAAATATTTTTCACCAGATGGATAATAATAACGTAATGGCCGTAGTTATATTTGCAATACTTCTTGGCTTCTCAATGCTAATAGCTCATCGTGAAGATAGTAAACTAGCAGCTCCTTTCATTAGTTTTGTAGATTCTGCATTTTTCGTAATAAAGAAATTAGCTAGAATGATTATTGCTATCACACCTTATGGTGTACTTGGATTGATGATACAAATGAGCATAGAGCTAGATAACAATAGCATTTCTACAGTTTTATATTTTATCTTCACTTGTTATATCGCATTAGCAATTGTTCTAATAATGCATATTGTGCTATTAATTATATTTAGAACTAACATTGTCAGATTCTACAAAAGTATTTGGAAAGCTATGTTAGTTGCTGCTACATCTAGATCTAGTATGGGCACTCTACCGTTATCAATAGATGGTTTAAACAAATACGGTACTACTAGTAGTATTGCCACATTTGCACCAACTATGGGTACTACTCTAGGTATGAATGGTTGTGCCGGGGTATTTCCTGCAGTGCTAGCAATAATGGCAATGAATGCTACAGGTGTAGATATCACATTTTCAACTGTTATACTAATTTCTCTAATCTGTATGTTGGCTTCACTAGGTGTATCTGGAATTCCAGGTACAGCATTCGTTGCAGCTGGTGTTGTTTTTTCTTACTTTGGACTGCCTTGGCAAATGATTGCTTTAATCATCGGTGTTGACGCTATTATTGATAGCTTTAGAACTCCGCTAAATATTCATGGTACTATGACAACGGCTATTATAGTAGATAAAACTACCAAAGCTTCTTAGCACGCTAGTATTTATTAAGTACCACAAAAAGTAAATCTAACTTTCTCTTGCTCTAGAGGTTCTGACATATATTTCTTAGTGAGAGTGTTTAATTCATAAGGTGTCTTAAGTGCTGTCACAAGACTTTTAAAGGCGCTAAAATTACCATTTTCTGCAAGCTCAAGTGCTTTTTCAACCTGATGATTACGAGGGATTATTATTGGATTAGATTTCATCATACTTTCAAAATTGATATCGTAATTGATATATTTATCTAACCAATCTTTTAAACCTTTGCTTTGTAAGTCATCAAAATTATTATAGCTTAGATCATAGAAAGTATTTGTATAATCTAACTTATGCTTAAACATAGCAACAAGCAAACCGGAAATAAGTTCATCATCATATTCGCTATTGATATTAAAACCTATTTTATTAAGAAACATTTCTCTCCATTTTTGCTTATAAATTTCTGAATAACTTTGCAGTTTATCTTGAGCTAATTTAATAGCTTCATCCTCGTCCTGTGAGATAAGTTTCAATAAACTTTCTGCTAGTCTTGCAATATTCCAGCCAGCGATTGATGCTTGATTAGCAAATGCATATCTTCCATCTCGATCTATTGAACTAAAAACAGTATCTGGATCATAAGTGTCCATAAATGCACAAGGTCCATAGTCAATAGTTTCCCCTGAAATAGTCATATTATCAGTATTCATAACTCCATGAATAAAACCTACTCTTTCCCATTGTGTTATTAAAGTTGTCTGCTTATCAATGACATAGTCAAGTAAGCTCAAAGCTTTATTATCAGTGTATGGAATATTATGCCTAACAATCGTATAGTCTAACAATTCTTGACTATAACTTTCTCCAAGCATCGCTGCATACTGAAAAGTACCTACTCTAATGTGACTACTTGCAACTCTAAGAGCTATTGCTCCTTGTTGTAATTTACTTCTTTGAATATTTTCACCTGTTGATATCACAGCTAAAATTCGGCTAGTGGGTATGCCTAAATCATACATAGCTTCACTAACTATATATTCTCTAAGCATTGGCGCTAAAGCTGCTTTGCCATCACCACCTCGAGAGAATTTAGTTAAACCTGCTCCTTTTAGATGAAAATCAACAATTTCTTCATTTGCCTTTTTATACTCACCAATTAAGATAGATCGACCGTCTCCTAGCATTGTAAAATTACCAAACTGATGACCTGCATAAGCTTGAGAAATCGGCTTTTTACTATTATAACCTAAGAAAGTTTTTAATAATTCTTGCTCTGATTTACCTTCTAAATCTAAACCTAAATCCTTGGCTAAACAATCATTTACAATCAGTAACTTTGCATCAGGATATCTATACACTTTTTGTTCTGAATAAAATTTATCAGATAAATCTATATAACTATATTGAAAATCAATCATAAAATCTAAACTTTACCATTTTGGTATAATTTTAGCAGAGTATAGATAATAACACAGCTTTTAAGGTAAAATAGATATTATAAGCGCTAGGATAAGGAGTCGGGTAATTATGGAATATCTCAAACTAGCAATAGTTGATTCTGAAAACTATAATAATTTCGCTCATATTTCTGATGGTAATTTTGACAGAGTAATTGTCTTTACAAATCCACAAGAATTGGAAGCAAACTTCAATAAAACTCAAATCTATCACAACTTTGAACTTGTACCAATAATTTACGGTGAAGGTAACAAAGATAATATGGATGGTTATATTTGTGCTAAAGTTGGTGAATATGTCGAAAGATATCGCGATTTTCGTACTTATCTTAGTATTACAATTTTTAGTAATGACCGAATTTTTAGAGGTATCGCATCATACTATACACGCAAAGGATTCAACATAGCTACTGCAGCTCCTAACCAATGTGATACAGGTAATAGCAATACTGACCCCAAAATACGTATCAAAAAATTCCTTGAATGCTACGAAGGTGTCGTTGATAAAACATTTAAAAAACACTTTAATGAAACAAATAAAGATGCCTTCTATAGATTAATTAAAAGGCATTTAGACAAAGATATACCTAGACAAATTACAGATCTTTTCGTTGAAAATAATATTATATTTTTTTCAAATAAATCACGTAAGATTGGTATTGATGAATCTAAGTATAACCTTTTGTAATGTTTTAATAAGGCACTGGATATACGATTTTTATAATGCTAAAATATCGCAACTTTTTATTTATTAATCAATTTTTTTAGAGTTAATTATGGAATATAGAAAATACATTTGTATCGTTTGTGGTTTAATTTATGATGAAGCTGAAGGTTGGCCAGAAGATGGTATCGAACCTGGTACTAGATGGGAAGATGTACCTGAAGATTGGGAGTGTCCTGACTGTGGTGTTGGTAAGGAAGAGTTTGAACTATTAGAAGAATAATTTCTTAAATGGTCTCATTGTTTCAAGAAATATCTTTTGAGAATAAAGATTTCATTGTAATGAGAGATGATCTAAATCACCCTATCTTCTCTGGTAATAAGGCTAGAAAATTAGCTTATCTTCTAAAAAATCCAGATAAATACTCCCACGTCAAGACTATTGTATCTTTTGGCGGTAATCAGTCTAATTTCATGTTGGCATTATCACAGCTAGCTAAGATTAAAGACTGGGATTTCCATTATTGGATAAAACCACTACCAAAATTTCTTAAAAATGCTAAAAATGGCAACCTAAAACTAGCTCTAGAAAATGGCATGCAGTTATTTGAGACTACAAGCTCTCTAAAGCTAAAAAATATAAAGACGAATTACAATATAGACAATAGCCTTTATTTCTTTGATCAAGGTGGTAGGAATACTCTCGCTGAAGAAGGCATAGCTGACTGTGCTAATGAAATTAAAAAGTACTGTCTAGAAAATGATATCGATAATTACAGTGTTGTTGTGGCATCTGGTACTGGCACAACTGCATTATATCTTGAAAAGTATCTACCAAACAAAGTCTACACTATTGCGTGTGTTGGTGATAATCAATACTTAAAAAAACAATTTAATGATATTGATAGTAGTTTAAAACATCCTAGAATTCTCAATTTAAACTTTAAAACTCATTTTGGGCAATTAGATACCCAAAATTACACAATATACCAAAAGCTTCTAGAACAGACAGAAATTGAGTTTGAGCTACTATATGACCCTATAGCTTGGCGCGCATTATTAAATGAACATTGCAAACTTACAAAGCCTATTATCTATATTCATTGCGGTGGAACTAGTGGTAATGAAACTATGGTGGCTAGGTATACAAGATTAACAAGATGAGTTGCTAAATATACTGTGTCACTAATATTTTGTTTAGATGTTTTCTTAGTTCTATAATGTTTGTCTTAACAGATTTACATAGATTGTAAGTAGTATTAAGCTTCTCTGTTGTTGAATTACTAAATCTTATACTACTAAGATTTGCCTTTGGAGAACTTTCAATAGCTGTTAACACTGTAGATTCTTGTAAATCTAATGGTTCTTGTAATATTTTTACTATCTGTCGAGCATAAGCTTTGATTTGCTCAGTTTTTGAAGAAAAATCATGCTCATGGTTTATATATTCAAACATCTTATAAGCTATAGACATTCTCATTTGCTCTTCGAGAAATATATAGGCTAATTGATGTTCTATATTTTTGCTCAATTTCTCATCATTACCAAACTCTAAAGATTTCCATTGACGCAATAAAATATTCATCCTTTTAAGCTGAGTTTTTACTATACGCACTCTTTGGTAAAATCTGTTTTTATTTTGTTGTACCAGCTTTTTGATTTCTTTAGGCTGATTTCTTATAGATAGTTGTTTTATTGATTGTTCTAATTGATTTAGATTATTTGTTATATCTGGAGCAGTATCAACAACTTCTATCAAATCAAAATCAGGCGCAACTTCAGATACTGCTAAATAACATTGTTTATAAATACCTAAAATATGATTATATTTCTCAAGAATTCACGTTCTTAAATTCTCTATAGAATTAAATAAATAATCTTTTTTAACATCTTCAAACTTGGAAACTGCCTTTAGATAATATATTTTTCTACCTGATAGTAGCTCTATAAAAAGAGTTATAACATTATTCGCATCTTCTAAATCAAATAGATTATACATCCCAGCACTATTATAAACTTTAGATAAAAAGCCTACTTTTCTGTCAAGCCCCATTTTTAGATCTGAATATTTGCCTACTAAAGCTTGTAAGAACTTCTCTTTTAAATCTTCAGAAATACTTTGACTAGTACTTATCTGTTTATAAAACTTTATTAGCTTACGTTTGTTAGCTGGCGTATCAATAGGAAAACCATTGTCACGATGTAAATATATAATCTCAGCAAATTCTGCCATTTCTTTATCAAAATGTAGCTCAAAAGCATAAAAGATTTCTTTACTTGTTGGATGAGATTTAGCAAGAATTTCATATGCGATTTTGCTGTCTCGTACTTGATCAGTTAAATTGCTTAGAACAATCTTTTTAGACAAATATAAACTTTGATATGACTCCTCGATCACATATAGAAATTTATCTTGCATCTGTTCTTTGTTACGATGTTTGATTGAGTCAAAAACAATTTTGCTAATAAAACCCACTAACCCTACAAAGAAAACATAAAAAGAAAAGTACGCAACAGTAACTAGTGGGACTTTTTGACCATGACTAAGATAATAGCCTAAAGTTATAGCTATGATTGTAACGGGTCCAGCTGCCCAAAGTATAGATAGTATCGCAGCTTTAATATCAGCACGATGAATCGATGATATTAACTCACTAATATAAGTATCATTATATGAGTTTCTACTCTTAAAAAGTGCTTTTACTTTATTAACTTGTGACAGCATGCTCCAACTACATTTACAAATTATTTAACAAATTTACTTTAAATTTTAACAAAATTATATTGATAACTCCAAATCAGCCATTATTTCGACTTGAATATTAGAGAATGCAAAACTTTTTCATTATAAAAAATTATTTACTCTGATATATTTTTAGAAAGATAATCTTCTATTGCATATGTTAAAAATAGAAACCACTTTCAAACTAAAGTATCTATTTTTTTAGGTACTTTTACGCCTTATTAGTCTATAATTGTTGGTGATTTTATAAAAATAGGTATCCCTAATGATTGAAAATTTAAGAAATATTGCAATTATTGCGCACGTTGACCATGGTAAAACAACATTGGTTGATAAATTACTACAACAATCAGGAACACTTAAAAACCGTGGTCCTGAAGTTGAAAGAGTTATGGACTCTAACGATATTGAGAAGGAAAGAGGAATCACAATCCTTGCAAAAAATACTGCCCTAAAATGGAATAACTATAGGATTAATATCGTAGACACTCCGGGACATGCTGACTTTGGTGGTGAAGTTGAACGTGTACTATCAATGGTTGACTCTGTACTACTACTAGTTGATGCTGTTGATGGTCCTATGCCTCAAACAAGATTTGTAACAGAAAAAGCTTTTGCTCAAGGTTTAAAACCTATCGTAGTTATCAACAAGATTGATAGAGATGGTGCTCGTCCTGATTGGGTTGTTGACCAAGTATTTGACCTTTTTGACAGATTAGGTGCAACTGATGAGCAATTAGATTTCCCTATTATCTATGCTTCTGCAATTAATGGTTGGGCAACTAATGATCTTGATCAGAAAAAAGAAGATATGACAGATCTTTTCAAGGCTGTAATAGAGAACGTTGAGCATCCTGCTGTAGACGAAGATGGGCCATTCCAAATGCAGATATCATCTTTAGATTATTCTAGCTTCACAGGAACTATTGGTATCGGTCGTATACAAAGAGGACGTATCAAGACAAATACTCCTGTAACTATCGTGAATGCTAAAGGTGAAAAAAGAAATGGTCGTGTACTACAAATATTAGGCTATCTTGGTTTAGAAAGAAACGAAGTACCAGAAGCTAGTGCTGGAGATATAGTATGTGTAACAGGTATGGAAGGTCTAAAGATCTCTGATACTTTATGTAACCCTGATCATGTTGAAGCATTACCTGCTCTTTCTGTTGATGAGCCTACTATCAGCATGACTTTCCAAGTAAACAACTCTCCTTTTGCAGGTAAAGAAGGTAAATTTGTAACATCTAGACAAATCAAAGATAGACTAGAAAAAGAGTTAATTCACAACGTAGCATTAAGGGTTGAACAACTAGATGATCCTGATAAGTTCAAAGTATCAGGTCGTGGCGAGCTTCATCTTTCTATTTTACTAGAGAATATGCGTCGTGAAGGTTACGAAATTGCCGTTTCTCGTCCGCATGTAATTTTTAAAGATGTTGATGGTGAAAAACATGAACCATATGAACAGGCTATTATAAATGTCGAAGAAGAACATCAAGGTACTGTAATGGAGCGCATGGGCTTACGTCAAGGCGAGCTTAAAAATATGGAACCTGATGGAAAAGGTCGTGTAAAACTTGAGTTTATTATTCCATCGCGTGGTTTGATAGGTTTCTATACAGAATTCCTTACTATTACATCTGGATCAGGTATATTAAACAAAGTGTTCGATCATTATGGACCAATGAAGAAACAAACTCTAGAAACTCGCCAAAATGGTACTCTAGTTTCTATGGTACCTGGTAAAGCATTAGCATATGCTCTTTGGAATCTTCAAGAGCGTGGTAAAATGTTTATCGGTCATGGTACTGAAGTCTATGAAGGTATGATTATAGGTATTCATAGTAGAGATAACGATCTGGCTGTAAATCCTTGTAAAGGTAAGCAGCTAACTAACGTTCGTGCCTCTGGTAAAGATGATGCTCTTACTCTAGTTACTCCAATCAAATTGACTCTTGAATATGCTCTTGAGTTTATCGAAGATGATGAACTTGTAGAAATTACTCCAGTGTCTATTAGGTTAAGAAAAAAACATCTAACAGAATCTGATCGTAAAAAAGCATCTCGTGGTACGCTTTAATAAAATATATTCTTTCAAACTAATTCTTTTCTTTTTTACCTAAAGCTTTTATCCATAAGGAATTTAATATGCAAAGATTAGAAAATAAAGTCGCTTTAATAACAGGCTCTGCTAGAGGAATAGGTAAAGCCATTGCAGAACTATTTGCTAGTGAGGGAGCTAATGTCATTGTTTCAGATATAAATGATAGCTTAGGTAATCAAACTGTTAATGACATTAACTCATCAAATTGTGAATATAAACACTTAGATGTTAGTTTTGAAGATGATTGGATAAGTATTAGCAAATATATTATATCTAAATTTGGTAAACTTGATATTTTAATTAATAATGCTGGTATTACAGGTTTTATAGAGAGTTCAGGTCCTCATGACCCTGAAAATTTAGATATAAATTCTTGGCGAAAAGTCCATGCTGTAAACGCTGATGGTGTAGCCTTAGGGTGTAAATATGCTATCAAACTTATGAAAGAAAATGGCGGAAGTATAGTTAATATTTCTTCCCGCTCTGGACTTGTAGGTATACCTCAGGCTGTTGCATATGCTTCGAGTAAGGCATCTGTAAGGAATCATACAAAATCAGTTGCTTTGTACTGTGCTAATATGAATTATGGGATTAGGTGTAACTCAATTCATCCAGGAGCCATATTGACTCCAATGTGGGATGAGATGCTACCAAAAGATGAAGATCAAAAACAAGCAGCTATTAAAACTATTGCTCAGGATATACCTTTGAAGAAAATGGGTGAAGCAAAAGATGTAGCTTATGCAGCTTTATATCTAGCATCTGATGAATCAAAATATGTTACAGGGATTGAATTAAATGTAGATGGTGGAATACTTGCGGGAAGCTCAGCAACTCCAAATAAAAATGACTAGTATTAGTTGTGATTTAATAAGTACTAAATAATCTTTAGATATTATTGCTTACTTTTACATCCGGTTCTCCATCTATTTCATTTATACTATCAAAGCTTCTCCAGCCCTCCTCTGAATTAACAGTAATATCTACATGTATAGGCTGATATTCACTAATAACTTCTCCTTCTTCAACAGTAACATTTGTACCATCTGTAAGGTCATAACTAGAAACTAATTCATTATAATCTCCTCTAATACATATATTCTCAGCTCCAGATCTAAGCTTACTTTCACAAGGTTCATCTTCATTTATTTTTGTAAAACGTATATTTAAAAATTTTTTATTGCTATCATCAATCACCTGAATCCAATCGTATGCCTCACCTGGATGATCATTATCTGCCGTCTCAATTACAAACTTGAGATTCCCTCTAGATGATATCCACTCCCTAGCAGATGTTGTTTTCATATCACCACTTCCACCAGAGCCACTACGTATCTGATTTGATAAATTATTTGTTATAGACACTACTGCTTGACTACCAGCTTTTTCAGCATATATCGGACTAATAAAACTAAATAATAAAATCCATATAATTCTTCTTTTCATATTACTAATCTCCTTAAATAATTTCTTATACTTACATGTCATCATTAGGAGCCCATATTACATAGGATACTGTGCCAGGTAAAATACCATTAGTACATATACCATCTGGACAATTAAGAGTATTTGTTCCAGATAAATCTTTAGATGTAGATAATTGTAAAGTACTAGTAGGGTATGTCCCATTTCTCCAAGATCTATCTTCTCTATAATTAGCTATTCCTTTCCAAGCTTTAAGCTCATAATTATGACCAGCTGGTCCACCTGTTCCTAATGAGATATGCGCAATATTTTGTTTTACAGGAGCATCATAACTAACTCGCATATCTATAGTGATGCTATCATATTCTGAAGTTACACATCTGGCACTAAATATATCAGAAGTAGAAATATAAAAATGAATCCCTTTACCTCGACCATTCTCAAAATTAGTACAGTTTAGCCCTTTATCTTTAACCTGTATATTCGCTACAATATTTCCTTTTTGACCAGCTACAGGGAAAGTTATTACATAAGGATTATTATTTGGCGTATCAGCACACCTATACTCATTTTGTATTACTTGAACATTATACTCATGCTCAGGCTTATCTTTTGAATAAACACAAAAATTTAATCCTCCTTCTAAGTCAGCCCATGCTAAATTCACAAAAAATATTGAAAATAATAAAGTTAAACTAGTCCTCATTCGTAACACCTCTATTTAATGTGATTAATAAATTCCAATTTTCAACTATATTGTAAATAAGAGTTCTTTAGGGTTGTATATAGACAAAAATAAATAGCAGATATCTATTTTTGCATTAGTAAAACCTAGTTTTGTAAATTAAAGAGATTAATAAATGTAAAAATGTTTTAAACATTGACCTAAATGATAAGAGGTATATATAAGATTTTACTGTCCAAAAGTATTATTAACCAATTACGTTAAAAACATAAATATCACCTTTAGTTGCTACAGCAAAAAATTTAGAGCAAAAAGTCATAACACATACATTCTCATCTATAACACTATTTGAACTATATCCGTTCATATTATTACGAACATTTAATGCAATTAATGTACCCTCTCTCAAAGGTTCAAGAGTTTCGGCACTCATGTATCTGTCACCGATAATCTTAAGTTTTGCTTTCTCATATAAAATCAGAGGCTCTTTTGCTACTCTATAAACTACTTTAACTGGTACTCTGTCAAGAGATTCCTCTTCTTGAAGCTGCACAAAACCATCTAAGTTATATAATCTATAAACGCCATGTTCTTGATTATTAATCGAATCTACTTTTCTAATTCCTACAGCTAATTTAGCTTTTGTATCAGTATCTTCAGTAATATCAAAACTTTCGAGTACGCCATCATTGATAGATACAACTCTCTCACTTTTATTAATATCTTTTTTTAAGTCAAAACTATATCTATAAATCTCTTTATTACTTGATATATAAATATTATATTTGCCTAGCATCATCTCAATAGGTTTAAAATTTAGATATTCTTCAGAAATTTTGTCAAACTGTCCATTTTTATCAACTTTATAAGTTAATAGCTTCCCTGAACTTGAGTTTTCAGATGATGTAAGGACATAGATAAAATCTAAATTCATAGAAGGAATAACCTGAATAATATTCGAATCAATATGATAGTTAAACAATCTACCTTTGATCTTGTCTGAAATGGGTGAAATGTTATAAGCTGTAATATCATGCTTTGAAAATAAATAAAAAGCATTTCCAAACTTATTTATTAGCATATCAACAATATGATTGTCTTCACTATCAATACTATCAAAGCAGTTGCTATGAGTACTAGCTGAACTAATAGAAGCTGATAACTTAGTAATATTGACGCATAACTGACCAAAATTATAGTAAATTGAATATAGCTTTGTACTATCACTATTGATAGCCATAGCTTTGACATTTGGTTGGTGTATAGTAGCAATATAGTTGATATTATTTTCAGATAATGTAAGTTCTTTATCTACTTTTATAATATTTGAATATGATAATTGATAAAGAAATATTGACATGACTCCTATTACAACAACCCTAAAGATCGATGAACTAAGCTTATTAAATATCAATATACTTTCTCCTCTATTGAAAAACTAAGTCTAAATATAAGATTTTATTTATTTTTAACATGATATTTCGATCAATAACCTATCGCTAAAGCATTACCTCTACGTGGATCTGCAGCACCATAAACATACTGTCCATCAGACATTACAGACTCAGCAGCACCCATAGCAGCATAAAGAGTTACAGTATTACCCATTTTCTTAAGTAAATTGATAGTATCTACAGATATACCCTGCTCTACACCTATCTCTTCTGGCCATAGTTGACTATGCATACGAGGATTGTTAACTGCTGATTGCAAATTCATATTATAATCTATGATATTTAAAATCACCTGCAATGTTGTTGTAATAATACGACTTCCACCTGGTGAGCCTGTAGCTAAAAACGGCTTACCATATTTATCAAGAACAATTGTTGGAGTCATTGAACTTAATGGTCGCTTATTTGGAGCAACTGTATTAGCTTCACCTTGAACTAAACCAAACACATTTGCAACACCTACTTTTGCTGCAAAATCATCCATTTCGTTATTTAATAGAATGCCTGTTCCTGGTACAACAATACCATTCCCATAAGAGTAGTTAAGTGTGTAAGTATTAGATACCATATTGCCATCTTTATCAACTACACTAAATTGAGTAGTCTGAAGTTTTTCACGGTTTTCTGGATTAACTGTACTTATATCTTTACTTGGAATATGCTTGTCTGTAGTGATTTTTTGTGCAATCTGTTTTGCATATTTTTTAGATAAGAACTTAGCTAAATCCATCTTAACAAAATCAGGATCCCCTAAGTCAGAATTTCTATCATTATAAGCATAGCTCATTGCATTACTCATAAGATTAATAGTTTTAGCACTATTGTTACCATAATCAGCTAATGGGAAGTTTTCTAGAATATTTAATAACTCTATCAGGATCACACCACCTGAGCTTGGTGGAGGCATAGAATATATTGTATAACCACGATATGTCCCTTTAAGTGGCTTCATTTCTTCGACATTGTAATTTTTCAAGTCTTGTAATGTTATTAGACCACCATTTTTCGCCATACTATCTGCTATCTTATGAGCGATATCTCCCTCATAGAAAGCTTTTTTACCTTGTTTTGCTATTAGCTTCAGACTATTAGCAAGTTCAGGCTGTTTTAAGATTTCTCCAACAGCATAAGCAGAGCCATCTTTCTTGTAAAAAATTTTCATAGCCTCTGGTGATTTTTCAAGCCATGGTTTTGCAGTTATAAGCGACTGATTTAGGTCATAGCTTACTGGGATACCATCTTCAGCAAGCTTGATAGCTGGAGCAATAACTTGTGATAATTTCAATTTACCATATTTTTGTTGTACATCCACTAAACCAGCAACAGTGCCAGGAACACCTGAAGCGCTATATGAACCAGAAACTTTAGCATAATCAACATCTCCTTTATCATTTAAAAACATATCTTTAGATGCTTTTGCAGGAGCTTTTTCACGATAATTTACAGCTATGTTCTTATTGCCATTTTGTAAGTGGACAATCATAAAACCACCACCACCTATATTACCAGCTCTAGGTAATGTAACAGCCAAAGCAAAGCCAACCGCAACAGCTGCATCTACAGCATTACCACTTTGTTTTAGAATATCTAAACCGACTTGACTCGCTAAGGCCTCTTGAGAAGAAACCATACCATGGGTTGCAACAACTGGTTGAGCAATTTGCATCTCTTCTTGAATAGGGATAAAATCATAACCTGTTGGTACTGGAGCAGCAACCAAAACTAAATTTGGCAAAAAAATTACCAAACACATTAAACTTACAAATAGTTTTTTCACTAATGAACCTCAGTAACTATTTTTTAAACATATTACATATAAGATAACAAAAAACGATATTTTAAAAAAACCTTTTAAGCTAAACAAAAGATATTTTTTAAAACTTGTGTATAACTTTAGACTAGACTTCAGCAACCTTATTTACATTAGCAAGACTACTTTTTAGGACTGGTGGAGTATCTTGAGATGCCTGAACAAAACTCTCATCACTATAGGCAACCTCTGATTTAGCATTAGTGTTGTTGATACCCAAAACGCTTAGTATTGCTTTATCATTTTGAGATCCATCAAGTGAAGGATCTTTTTGTTTGAGAACTTTTGCCATACCATAATCATAATTTTGGATATAAGCATTTCTCATAGCTGTATATGGATCTACCGATACTTCTTCTAAATTTGAATATGCTGGCAGATATGAAACACCTTGATTTGTATAGTATAAGCCATAGACACTATAGTTTACAGCATACGCTGTAAATGTACCTACTCCTGGAGCTAAAAATAAATACGAAAGTGGATTAAACATAGCATCAACACCATCACTAACACCCTCTATAGTACCTGGTCCAAAAATTGGCCAAACAATATATGGTGATGCATATCCTTTTTTATATACACCCCATTTATGGAGGGTAACTGCAAAATCTTGATGATAGCGCATTGGCAATCCAAACCTACTACCAGCTACATCAAAAATACCTACCACTCCAAGAGTCGTATTTTCCAAAAATCTCATACTATCATCACCCGCATATCCCCACTCACCTTGGAAAAGATCATTAGCTACTCGACTAGGCTCAAAAAGATTTTGAAAAAAATTAAATATACCTGTTTGTGCTGCTTCTGGCATAATGAAATTATAAGCTTTTGCTACAGGAGTTAGATCCTCATATAATTCATTATTCCAATGAAACATCTTACGATTATAGTTCTCATAAGGATCTCTATCATTAACTGATGTCTCCCATTTAATTGAACAACCTGATAATGCTATGATAGTGGCGAGTAACAAAATACTCTTTTTTATTTTTAATTTCATGAACTTATTAAATTGATTTTAAAAAATCTCACAATTATAGCCAATAATCGCTATATAAACACAGACTGAAGTAATATTTTATGAAAATTTTATACCTTTTTTGAAGCTTCTAGCCCAAAAACGCTCTATAGCAAGTGCTTCTAATAATTTATCCGAGTATTTTTGATTTTGATTTGTTATGTATGCTGTGATAATTTTAGCCGCTAATAATGATGAACATAAACCTTTTGAGCCAAATCCTGAAGATACATATAAGCCTTCTTGATACTCAATCTTTGGCATTTTTGATTTTGGATAGCCTTTAGACAGAGGCTTATAAAAAACTTGTTCGAAACTATTATAATCTGCCAACCTACCAATAAGTGGTAAATGATCAGAAGTTACACATCTCGTAGCTACTCTTGAATTAACGATTTCAACATTGTAACTTTTATCATCAAATATTTGCTTAATTTGATTAATATTAAAAGTATTATCTTTTTGTCTTATATCTCCACTAGTATCATTATTATCTCGAAATGTTGCTCCAATAACTTGTAGATTATCTTTATAATTAGGGATTATATATCCTTTATCCATAATATTATTTGAGATATCAAAGCATCTTTTGATAACTGTTAACTGTCCTTGTGATGGATATACTGGAATATTTTGTAGCAGAGAAATATTTTTAAATAATGGATACCCTCCCGCAAACACTACAATATCAAAATCTTCAGTAAAATTATTAAATTCTAATCGCCAAGTATTACTCTCTAATTTCTTAATATCTAAAAGCTCATTATCTAATTTTAATTTAGCATTTGATAATTTAAGCCATAGCTGACAAATACTTTTAGGTACCACTGATACAGCATTAAGATAATATACAGCTTTGTTAGGAGTATTTTTACCAAGCAATTCTGAAAGCTCTTGAGGAGATATTAATCTAGCTAAATCATCATCTATCTCTCTTTTTGTAAAAATCTTTTGATATCTATTTAGTTCTTTTTCATCACTTAATATTTGCAAGACACCCTGATTACAAATTTCTATATCATTACGATACTGATTTATAAACTCTAATAATATACTATAACCTAGTGTATGAAACTGATCTGAAAAATTATTATCTGAAGTTAAATAAGGTTCTAAAATTCCCGCAAAGTTCCCAGAAGCTTCGATTGCAATATCAGAATTTTTATCAAATAAAGTTATATCAAAGTTAAGGATTCTACTTAATTCATAAGCTAATGAACAACCTGCTAGTCCAGCTCCTACAATAGCTATTTTTTTATTACGCACCAAAACCTCTGATGCCTTCTCTTTTACGCTTTTGTTCTGCTCTTAGCATACGGGCTTGTTTTGGATCAATAGTTAGATTTCTGTATATTTCAACTCTATCTCTAGCCTCAAGAACATGATCTAAATCGACTATTTGTCCATAGATACCAATTTTAAGATTTTCAAGACTCTCTAGTTCAAAATAAGTATCTAAGATTTTTGACTGAATAATCGCCCGTCTAACAGTCAGAGAATCATCAGATTCAACATAAAAAGACTTCTGCTCATTCGGTAAAGCATAAATGACTTCTACTTTCACTATTTATAAACCTCTTCTGCACGTTTACAAAATGCCCCTAACATCTTATCTGCCAGCCCACGAAATATTGGTCCAAGAGCCATTTCAACAAATTTATTTTCAAAGGTAAACTCCATGTCCAATGATACCTTACATGAATTTTCATCTTGAGGTTCAAATTTCCAATCACCTGTTAAACTTTTGAATGGACCATTCATAAGATTTAAATGAATATGCTGATCTTTAACCATTGTATTATGTGTAGCAAAATCCAATTTCACAAATCCAGATTTGATTTTTAGAGATGCTTTTGCTTCTGTTTCTGTATGCTCAAAAACTTCTATATCATAGCACATTGGTAAAAACTGAGGATAGCTTTCAATATCATTTACAAGATCATACATCTGTGAAGCAGTATAATTAACAATTGCAGATTTATTAACTTTATTCATTTATTTAATCTTTTGTGTTTTGCTGATAATATATAGCGTTACATTGTATATCTTTTACAAAAAATAATAAAGTTATGAGTAAACATAAGGTTTCTCCAGCAACTATTGCTAGAAATAAAAGAGCCTTCCATGATTATACTATTTTAGAGAAGTTTGAAGCTGGGATAGTACTACAAGGATGGGAAGTAAAAAGTATCAGAGCTGGTAAAGTACAGATGATAGATAGTCATGTGCATATCAAGCGTAGCGAAGCTTGGCTTTTTAATTGTCTAATAACTCCTCTATTGTCCGCATCCACTCATGTGGTAGCTGATGCTTCAGCAAATCGTAAACTGCTACTTAATCGCCGTGAGATAGACAAGATCATGGGACGAATTGAGCAAAAAGGATTTACATGTGTGCCTTTGGCTATGTATTGGAAAGGTCCTCGTGTAAAAGTTGAAATAGCTCTCGCTCAGGGTAAAAAAGTTCACGATAAGCGCCAAGCTGAAAAAGATAAAGATTGGGCTCGCGAAAAAGATAGAATCTTTAAGAAGGCGCATAGATAAAATGACTGAAATAAAAATAAGCAAAACTGAAAAAAAATTACGTCACTATATTACTAAGGCTATAGCTGATTATAAGCTTATCGAAAAAGGTGATAAGGTTATGCTATGTCTATCAGGAGGTAAGGATTCTTTCGGATTATTAAAAGTTTTGCATGGGCTAATCGAAGATAAAACTTATGATATAGATCTTCATGTGTATACATTAGATCAGTCTCAACCTGGTTGGGATGATAGTCAACTTAGAAAATATCTTGATAATCTAGGTGTATCCTATGAGATTGAAACAAAAAATACTTATGGTGTAGTGATAGATAAAGTTCCAGAGGGTAAGACTTATTGTTCATTATGCTCGAGGCTTCGCCGTGGTAACATCTATAGATATGCAAAAGAGCATAAAATGGATAAGGTCATTCTAGGACATCATCGCGATGATTTGATCGAATCATTACTAATGTCGATTCTATATCAGGGGCAAATTAAATCTATGCCTCCTAAGTTTATTACTCAAGATGGTGAAAATACTGTAATCCGTCCAATGGTATTAGTTCAAGAGCGTGATCTCATAGAGTTCGCTGAAGAAGAAAATTTCCCAATAATTCCATGTAATCTATGTGGATCTCAAGAAAATCTTAAAAGAAAGAAAGTTAAAAAACTTATCCAAGATTTAGCACATGAAAATCCAAAGGTACCAAGTAATATTCTAAACTCTCTATCAAATGTATTACCAAGTCATTTGATGGATAAAGATTTGATAAACAGTAGTTTATTGACTTAATATAACTATTCTGATTTACTTTTGGTTGTAATCAACAAGATCTTAATTTCAATGTATAAAACTTCAATCTCAATCATAATAGTACTCTTATTCTGTAATTTAGCTTTCGCAACTGAAAATAACAAAGAGCTCAAAGAGTTTATTAGAAATGCTGACAATATCTATTATAAGGTCAAAACTAAGCATACAGATATTAGTAATCCAGCAAAAGATACTTCTATATATACGGTATATTTTTGTAAAGAGCATTTATGGAACAGTAAACAAGATTGCTATTATACAAATTTAGAGGCTGGTAATAAAAATAAAGAAGTTTCTTCTGAAGACTTCTTGAACTTAAACTTTAAGAAATTACATATAATATCTCTCACCAAAGTAGATAAAATTACTGATAATATTCATTATGAATACATAGCAAAAACTCAAAAACAAAATAATATTTTGCTAAATACTACAAATAATACTCGTTATAATTATTATTACAATAAACCCTATAGTGTAGCTCTAGCTAATTTAGAAAAAAATGAAAGCATTAAAGCATACTTAGTTACCTCTGCACCAAAGCTAAATAACACTATAATTAACGTAAAATCTCTTTATCAAACTAAGTATATGTTTTATACCTTCAATGAATTAAATAATGAATCAGCATCTTTTTCTTATAAATTAAAGCGAATTGGAACAAGAATCATTCTAGTACCCTTTTTTGCACTTTTAATATTAAAGGAAATTACTGTTGGCTTATAATACTGTTCTTTTGAGAAAAAATGTTAATTATAACCTTATTTCAGAAAAACCTAACACTTGGTTTTATTTATTAATTAGACTAATTTATTGAAACAATTTTAATCTAAATACAAGAAAATCCAAAAAGAAAAAGGTTAAAAAGCTTATTCATAATCTAGCTCACGAGAATCCAAAAATTATAGAAAAAAATTATACTTTATCAATGGATATTACGGTCAAAGCCGTAGTATGACTAACAAGTTTGATTTCGGTCAAATACTTATTATGGATATTATAAGACAGTACAATGTGCTATCACTACAAAACTATAAAGATAATATTTTATAATAGAACTAATTCACACTAATGAGAAAAATTAGAAATTTTAAATGTATTTGGACATGTACTTTGGTTAGCATTTGGCGCATTAGCTAGCAAAACAGACAAATCTTTTTGGTTTGGCTCATCAGCATTTTTCGGTAACGATATATACACATCAACTAGCATACCATCTTTACAATTTAAATATACTTTACTACTAGTACCAACCCCAAAACTTTGATTAAAAGCATTATCAAACTGTTCAATAGTTATATCTTTACCAATATTTTGGCTAAATAACTGCTCTAATTTCGAATCATTTATTTGATTTACAAAAGTAGCTGCTTGAGTATAGTATTGGTTTTGATCATGTAATTGACAAGTTCCATGCTTATACCATTCATGGCGTTGTAAACATGAAGAGTCATTATATCCTGGCATCACACTATGCAGTAACTCTACAGTTTTATCATCTAAATTTAATGGAGCATAATTACAAAAATCAGATTGTTTCTGAGTACCACAAAAACCATAATTTGTACCACAAGTATCTTGATTTGGCCAAAATCCATGTAGCGAAAAACTCTTAGCCGCTACACTATCTACAGGTAGATTTTTACACTCTTGTTTTCCAGCATTTAAGCCATAAGTCTCACAAAATGCCGGCTGCCAACTTAAAGCTAATACATAGCTATCAGCAAGTCCAGGCTCTTGGACACATTGTTTAGCAGGAGTATCGCCTCCTTCTTCAATATCCGCTATACCGCAACTACTACTTACCCAGCGTGACTGACTTTCGCTAGCATTTGAAATAAATACTCTAAACCAATCTGAATTAGTATCTTTATTTTTTTCCTGAATAGAATAAGTTTGCCCTGCAATTACATAAGTATTATCAGGATTAGTCATTTTGTTTTTTGATATATATGCTTGACACGATGACTCTGCTGTAAATGTACCTTTAGCAGGCACTGCGTACACTGATGTAGTAATTAAAGCCAAAAGTGTAATCGTTAAGATACGAATTATTATTTTCATATAAGTAAATTTTGGGTTAGTTTCAAATAGCAATTATAACTTAATTAGAAGTATTTCGAGAAACCAACTTCTGACAAACTTGCTCTAATGAAATCTCTTTCTCCTTCAATAGAACTAATAAATGAAATAATAAGTCTGCTGTCTCAGAAATTAGTTCGTCTTCTGAATCTTGCTTCATTGCAGCAATTACAACTTCTACACCTTCTTCGCCAACTTTTTGAGCAATTCTTGGTAATCCTTTTTTAAATAAACTAGTTAAATAACTATTCTCAGGTAAATAGTCTTTTCTTTCAGCAATTAATTTTTCTAATTTATCTATTATATACAAAGAGCTATTTTCTTCATCTTGAGTAAAACATGATTTACTACCAGTATGGCAAGTTGGACCGTATGGTATAGCTTTTATAAGTATAGAATCATTATCGCAATCGACTGCTATATCTTTTAGCTCAAGAAAATTACCACTCTCTTCGCCTTTAGTCCATAAGCGTTTTTTACTACGGCTATAGAAAGTAACTTTGCCGATTTCTAAAGTCTTTTCTAAAGACTCTTTACTCATATAGCCTAGCATTAAGACACTATTATCAATTGCTGATTGAATAATAGCTGGAACTAAATTATCCATTTTTTGCCAAGCTATAGACTCTATAATTTTGTTATCCATTTTGTATCCTATTTTACTATTCTTGTAGGTATATTGTTTTTAAAAAGCTCTTGTTTTAATTCAGGTATAGCAATAATATCATCATGAAATACACTTGCTGCCAAAGCACCATCTATATCTGTGTACTTAAATACATCGATAAAATGCTGAATCTGGCCAGCGCCACCAGAAGCAATAACAGGTATTGAGACATTTGATTGGACTTCTCTGAGATGCTCTAGATCATAACCACCTTTAACACCATCTTGATTCATACAATTAAGAACTATCTCGCCAGCACCACGAGATTCTACTTCTTTTGCCCAGCTAACTGGATCTAATAATGTCTGTACAGTTTTATCAGCACTACCCGTATATTGGCAAACTTTAAATTCACCATCAATAAATTTACTATCTACACCAACCACTACACACTGTGTACCAAACTCATAAACTAACTCATCTATCAAATCAGGTCTAGCAAGTGCTGCAGAGTTGACAGATATTTTATCAGCTCCTTCATTTAGTATAGCTCGAGCATTCTCTACAGATTTAATTCCACCAGCTACACAAAATGGGATATTTATCTTTTTGGCTATCTCTTGTATCCACTTGATAGAAAGTAGCTTATTATCAGGACTTGCGCCAATATCATAAAATACTAGCTCATCAGCTCCTGCATCTGAGTATTTCTGTGCCAGCTCAATAATATCGCCAATAATTCTATGGTTTCTAAACTTTACACCTTTGACAACTACACCATCTTTGACATCAAGACATGGAATTATTCTTTTTGTTAACATTTTAGAGCCTCTTGTAGTGTAAATTTATTTTCATATAGAGCTTTACCAATGATAACACCATAAGTATTTTGCTCTTTTAGAATTTCTAAATCTTCTAAGCTACCAACTCCACCAGAAGCCATAAATTGAATATCTGGATATATAGATGAATAGATTCTATATAGCTCAAAATTTGGACCTTGTAGCATACCATCTCGAGAAATATCAGTACATAAGACATACTCAAGACCATCACCAAGATAAGTTTGTAATATCTCATCTAAAGTTGTTGTGCTTGATTCTTGCCAACCATGCGTTGCTATATAAGGTATTCCTTCTTTGATAAATACATCTAAAGCTAAAACTATCTTCTCAGCACCATATTTCTCAAAAAACTTCTTTGTTAATGCTATATCCTTAACAGCTAAACTACCAACAACTACCCTATCAACTCCGATTTCTAAAAGCTTCTCAATAGTCTCAAAATCTTTGACACCACCACCAACTTGTAGCGTCATATTACAGTTCTCTCTAATCTGCTGAATAGTTTCAAATTGACAAGTTTGACCTTTTTTAGCACCATCTAAATCTACGACATGGATAAACTCTGCACCAGCTTGTTGATATGACTTTGCAACATCTTTTGGCTCAAGTTCATAAGTAGTAGTTTTATTAAAATCACCTTTTTCTAAACGAACACATTTGCCATTTATTAGATCTATCGCTGGAAATATATTCATTTACAAAGCTCCTTGTATAAAATTCTCTAAAATCTTCATGCCAACCCTACCGGATTTCTCAGGATGAAATTGTATTCCATAAAAATTATCTTTATTTACCATCGCAGTGAAATCATTTATATAGTCATTAGTAGCTATGCTAAATTGATTAAGCTCAGCATAAAAACTATGCACAAAATATACATAATCATCTTCTGCAATATCTTTAAATAGAAAATGATCCTTATTTATCTTTTGTAAGCTGTTCCAACCCATGTGTGGAATGCTAAAACCTTGAGTTTTCTTAAAAGCTTTTACTTTTTCAGGAAAAATATTCAAACAATCTGTATTTCCTTCTTCAGAAAAACTATACATAATCTGCATTCCTAAACAGATTCCTAATACTGGTTGTGTCAGCTTTGGAATAAGCTTATCTAAATTGTATTTTTTTAGATTTGCCATTGCTGATTTAGCATGTCCTACACCTGGTAAAATTACGCAGTCTGATTTTTTGATAACTTCAGCATCATGTGTTAGGACTATTTCTTGCCCTAATTTCTCAAAGGCATATTTTATCGAAGCAAAATTACTCCCACAACAATCTATTATCGCTATCATAACACTCCTTTTGAACTAGGAATCTCATCTATACCATTTTTGGCAATTGCTTGTTTAAGTACTTTTCCTAAGCCTTTAAAACACGCTTCTATCATATGATGCGTATTCTCACCTGTTACTTTAATATGTAGTGTTGCTTTTAGACCTTCAGCAAAAGATACAAAAAAATGCTTCACCAACTCTACTGATAAATCCCCAACCATCTCTCGATCAAAATTCGCTTCAAATGAGCAATAATTTCTGCCACTTAAATCTAGAGCAATCTCAACTAAAGCCTCATCCATTGGTAGCAAAAATCCATAACGATTAATACCATATTTATCGCCAAGAGCTTGAGCTATTGCTTGTGAAAGAGTAATTGCAACATCCTCAACACAATGATGATCATCAATGTGAAGATCACCTTTTGCCTGAATTACAGCACTTATACCAGCATGTTTTACAATCTGATCAAGCATATGATCAAAGAAGCCAAGACCTGTATCGATTTCTCGAGTTCCAGGAGCATCTAGATTAACTTTTACGATAATATCAGTCTCATTAGTTACACGCTTGATTTCAGCTACTCTAGGTTTATTTAATATCGCTGTAGCAATATCATCCCAAGATTGATAATTTCCAACACCAAATTGAATAGGATTGACTTTTATATTGTGAGCCAACTGTACATCCGTTTCTCTATCTCCTATCACATAGCTATCTTTTAGAGAGATCTTTTGCTCTACTAAATAATCCATCAATAAACCAACTTTAGGTTTACGACAGTTACAATTCTCATGAGCGAAATGTGGACATATTAAAACATCCTCAAATTCTATCCCTTGAGATTTAAATATCTTCATCATCAGATCATGAGGAGCATCAAACTCTTCTTGTGGAAAAGACTCTGTGCCTAAGCCATCTTGATTTGATACCATTACAAGTTTAAAGCCTGCTTTTTGTAACTTTATAATAGCTTCAAAAACACCCTCAAAAAACTCAAGCTTCTCAATACTATCAACCTGCTTATCTATAGGTGGCTCAACTATTAAAGTACCATCTCTATCAATGAATAAATATTTATTTTGTTTCATATTCGCTACTTAATTTTTGTAATACTTCGATTAATCTTTTATTTTCAGATACTGTCCCAATGCTAATTCTTAGAACTTTTTCATCATTGAAAAAATGAGCCATAGAACGGACTACTATCTTATTACATATAAGTTTATTAAAGATACTCTCTCTAAATCTAACTAATATAAAATTAGCATCTGATGACCACAATTTATCAACAATCTTCATTTGTGATAATACTTGATATAGATGTTCTCTCTGCTCTTTTACTTCAGTAATTTGACTAGCTATATTTGCCAAATTCTCATCATCAAGCATTTTTAATATAGTATTTTCTGTAGTTTTTGGGATTGGATATGGTGCTAATATTTTTCTCAACCAAACTATTCTATCTGAATTAGTAATTACCGTCCCTAGCCTAAGACCTGCCATACCAAAAGATTTTGACAAGGTTCTTAGCACAACTAAATTTTCATATTTATTAATAATGCAAGAAACAGATTTTTCATTACTAAATTCAATATATGCCTCATCAACTACAACTACACACTTGCCAGCTAATTCACTTAAAATTTGCTCTATATCAGCTAATGGTATAGATTTACCCGTAGGATTATTAGGAGTACATAGAAATAATAACTTGCAGTTATCAGGAATATTTACTAAAAGCTCTGTAATATTAATCTCAAAGTTATTTTCTTCTTTTAGCTTAAGAGTCTTATAATCAACACCCTGTAATTGAGCAGCTATTTTATACATCCCAAAAGTCGGCTCAACTGCAAAAACAGAATCTTTTTGATACTCACAATATAATCTAAATAACAGATCAATCCCCTCATCACTACCTCTAGTAACTAATAGATTGCTTGCATCAACATTATATATATTTGCTAGCTTCTCCACTAATTTCCTTGGTTGTGGCTCAGGATAGCGATTATATAAATATTCATCATTATATGGTGATTCATTAGCATTTAACCAGATATCTCCATCTACTTTTAAAGAACGTGCAGATGAGTATGCACTAAATTTTTGTAAATCTTTACGAATAAGACTTTCTGTAGTTTGATTTTGCATAATGTTATAAACTCTCCAAACGAATAGCTATTGCATTTTCATGAGCTTTGAGACCTTCTATATCAGCTAATCTCATCGCTGTTTGTCCTATGTTTTTTATACCTTGTTTTGATACATTTTGAATACTTATCGCTTTCATAAAATCTATAGTTGCTAAACCGCTATAAGCTTTTGCGTATCCATAAGTAGGTAGTACATGATTAGATCCTGTAATGTAATCACCTAATGCTTCAGCCGCCCAAGGACCTACGAATACAGCCCCTGCATTTTCGATACTATCTATATAATTATCAGCATTTTCAATATTTAAAATAAGGTGCTCAGAAGCATATTCATTAGCTATATTAATTGCGTGGCTAAGTGTATCTACAACAATAATTGCACTATTTTCTAAAGATTTCTCAATAATAGCTTTTCTTTGGGCTATACTAGTTTGCTTAAAAACTTCATCTCTAACCTTATCAGCTAGAATTTGACTAGTTGTGATTAATAAAGCTTGTGAATCTATGCCATGCTCAGCTTGAGCTAACAAATCTGCAGCAACAAATCTAGGATCTGCGCTCTCATCAGCAACTACTAAAACCTCTGAAGGTCCAGCAGGCAAATCTATTGCTGCACCTTGGCTATCATTAGATACTTGTTGTTTTGCCTCTGTAACCCAAGAATTTCCAGGACCATAAATTTTATTAACTTTAGATACAGTTTCTGTACCATAAGCTAGAGCAGCTATAGCTTGAGCTCCTCCTAGCTTATAAATCTTTGAAACCTTACAAATATCAGCTGATATTAAAATTAATGGATGAACATTACCATTTTTATCACAAGGTGTAGCCACATAAGTTTCTTTACAACCTGCAATTTGTGCTGGAGCTGCTAGCATTATTAGTGTAGAAACTAAAGGAGCTGAACCACCAGGTACATATAAGCCAACCTTTTCGATAGGTTTATAAACTTTTTTACAAACCACACCATCATTAGTATCACAAACAGTAGTTTTTGGCTTCATTACTTGATGATAGTTAGATATACGCGCTATCGAATTTTTGATTAAATTAATATCATCTTGTGAGGCTAGTGAGTAAGCTTCTTTAATCTCATCTGCTGAGACTTCAATATTATCTAAATCAACACTATCAAACTTAGAAGTAAATTCAAAAAGTGCTTTATCACCGTTCTGCTTAACTTCATTTAAAATATCTCTAACACCTGCAACTAAGCTAGCTTTATTAGCAGAAACTGGGCGAGACAGAAGCTCTACTTGCTGAGTGGTGCTAAGCTCTTGCCAATTATATATTTTAATCATTGTTGCTACTTACTCCAACATCTTCTCAATTGGTAAAACTAATATAGAACTAGCACCAGCTGCTTTTAGCTTTTCTAAAGTTCCCCAGAAAACACCTTCTTTGGTAACTAAATGTATCGCAACTTTAGTATCACCATATATCGGCATAATAGTTTGACCTTCATGTCCTGGTAAAATATGGGTAATTGTATCAACAGCATTTTTATCTATATGGAACATAATATACTTACGCTCTTGAGCATGTTTGACACCTTCAATCCTTCTAAGTAATAACTGATAATACTCTTCAAGCTCTGCTCCAAAACTCTCATTTGAGCGAATTAAAATAGCTTGGCTTTTCATGATAGTATGAATTTCTTTAAGATTATTCTCTTCTAATGTTCGACCTGTAGAAACCAAGTCACATATTGAGCTCGACATCTGCAGGTTCGGAGCTATCTCAACTGATCCAGAAATAGATAATGGATCTAGATTTAAATTATTCTCATCTGAAAACTTCTGTACTAGATGAGGATATGATGTCGCAATACGAGTATTTTTAAGTGTCCCAATATCATCGCTAGCATCATTAGGAACTGCTATAGATAATCTGCAATAACCAAATCCTAATTTCTTAGTTTTAATAATGTCATTCTTCTTAGTGGTATTTTTGATACTTAATAAATACTCTTCTAAAACATTTTCGCCGACTATTCCAAAATCACAAACATTACCATTAACTAAAGTTGGAATATCATCATCTCTCACAAAAAGAAAATCAATTGGAGCATTTATTGAATGACATAATAAGTTACTCTTACTTGAAAACTCAACCTTAATACCTATTTTGTTGAATAATTCCATAGAATTGTCATATAGTCTGCCTTTTTTTTGTACAGCGACTCTTAATCTTTCTCTCATTTTAGCTCTCTTTATTGATTTTATTATAGATGATATTGTAACCATTAGTTCCATAACTAAGGCATCTTGCGACTCTACTAATAGTAGTTAAACTAACTCCTGTTTCAGCATGTATCTGCCTATAAGGTTTGTCTTTTTTTAGCTCTTTGACTACTCTCCAACGTGCAGCCATAGCCATTAAGTCTACAGGAGTGCATAAATCTTCCAAAAAAAGCTTAGCTTCTTCAGCAGACTCAAAGCTTTTGAAAACTTCATATAAGTTTTGAAGATTTTCTTCATTATTTTTTATTTCAGACATTAGGTGAAATAGAATAAACTAGTTTATTAATGTATTAACATATTAGTACATGATAACAATAAATACAAATAAAAATATTGTCTAAATTAATATATTTATTTATAGAGAAAAAATATTATAGAACTAAAACTTTATTCTTCTAACTCAATACCTTTAGTCTCAGGCATTGTTGCTATGATAATAACTATAACCACAGAAGCTATTAAAGCATAAAAACTAGGAGCAACATTACCAAAATACATAACTAATGCTGCTGATACCATTGGTACAGTTCCTCCTAATAAAGCATTACTTATATTATACCCAGTTGCTACACCACTAAATCTTAGATGTGTTGGAAATAGCTCATTGATTGTGACTACAAATGTCGCTGTAGCTGCCGATATTAACAACATTATCACAGTCATAACTAATGTTATAACAATTTGTGAATCTGTATTAGTCATAATATAAAATGCTGGTGTTATTAAAACTCCAATCCCAATACAAGATATTAACAATACTTTTTTTCTACCAACCTTATCAGATAAGCCACCCCATATTGGCGCTGTTGCAAAGTAGAAAAATGCTGCAACCATAGACATCAACATAGCTGTATGTACAGAATAACCTAAATCACTTTTTAGAAATGTTGGTATAAATCCAGAAACCATATAATATACAATTCCCAAATATCCAGCTAAAGCAAATACAATAAAGATTTGATACGGATATTCTTTAACTGCAGATACTACAGGAGTATCATCTAACATCCCATCTTCTTTTGATTTAAGATACTCAGGAGACTCATCTGATGCAAACTGAAGTATCAAAACGATAACAGCAAGTATCGCTCCAATAATAAAGCAAACTCTCCAACCATAAGCATGCATCTGATCAGAATTTAAAAAACTTGTTAAGATATACACTATAAACGTGCCTAAAAAAACACCTAAACCTGAGAAAAACGTACCAAAAGCAGTAATCAAACCACGCTTACTATCAGGAGCGCCTTCACTTAGTACTGCAAGTACACCGTTATATTCACCACCTATTGAGAATCCTTGAATCATTCTAGCTAGGAGTATAATTATTACTGAAGCTATTCCCAAGCTACCATAGCTAGGAGTAAATGCTATCATAGCTGTAGATATAAACATTAGTGCCACAGTAAATATCAATACATGTTTGCGCCCTTTTTTGTCGCCAAGATTTCCAAAGAAAATCCCACCCAAGGGCCTCATTAAGTATCCAGCAGCAAACAATCCAAATGTTTTTAATATAGCAACTGAAGAGTTATTATCTGGAAAAAATGTCGCAGATATATAAATAGTTACATAAGTAAATAGAGCAAAATCAAAATACTCTACTGTTGTTGCAAAACCTGCAAATATTATATTTTTTGGGGATACTATTTTTTGCATTTCATCAATTTTAAATTTATTTTTAACTATTATGATGAATAATAATTTAATTTGCAAAGATACTCTTATATTATTACCTTATAAAAACTTTTTATTTTTTATAAAAATGAAATACATAAATATAAAATTTACAATTATTATATTTGTCATATTAAGCACATTAAGTTTAAGTTTTGGTGATAAGATTACTCCCACAAGCATAGCAAGTATTAGTCTAAAACAGAAAGCTATTGAAAATGTTCAATATAGTGTTTTTCACCAACAATCCGCAGATACATATTTACATAATGCTATAGATGCTCTTGAATTAGCAATGAAGCAAACTGATCCAGATAGTAAGGAACTTTTACAATTGGGACTATCATTATTTTCTCTTCAAATAGAAACAAAAGAGTATAATCAGGCTGGCGAAACTTTAGATATGCTTGTAGAGAACTTCCCTGACAATCCTATTGTACAAATATATGATTCAGCATACTCATATATTTTTGATTTTAGTAACTTTAGGAAAGCATTTGCGAAATTAGAAACATCCAAATGGTCTGATATGCCCGTATATGTGAATGCTTTTGATATTATCAAAAGAAGTTTTAACTTACATATAAACACTAGTGCTAATCAAATACAACTCGAGCGAGGCTCTATACCCGTAATTGTAATTTTAGGATCTCCATTAAATTCTAATGCTAGTATGAATGAATATTTAATCAAAAGACTTTATAAAGGATTAGAAGCTTATTTTAGATTCCCAGATGCAACTATTATAGTAAGTGGTGGTCGAGTAACAGCTGGCAAAACTGAATCATATCAAATGAGACAATGGCTAATTAATAGTAGTGTGCCTTTGAACAAAATCATATTAGAAGATCAATCATTTAACATGGTATGGCAAGGTGTTAATACTTTTATGACAATAAAAAATATGAACCCTAAACCTACTGATATCATTTTAGTTACTTCAACAGCCGATATTAGAAGAGCTAATGCAATATTTAAACAAGAAGCTTTTGATAATAATATGATTGATATAAAAATTCATAACTTAGCTTCTGAGACTAAAGGATACAATATAATGTATCCTCTTACAGATTATGAAAAAGTAATGATTATCAAAGATACTCTTAGAGCTGCTGGTATATGGCAAATGCCAGGAATGATTTTTTAAATCTTATAAAGAGATTTAATTTATAGTAATTTTTTTATATTATCTTGTAATATTCGTTAACAAAAACATAGATATGAAAATCTCAAAAAAATTTGTCTTAAGTTTACTAATTATAGCTTTACCTATTTTAACATTTGCAGGTCGATCAAATAATTTCAATCTTGATATCCTCAATAACCAACAAACTGCAATAGCAAATATCCAGTATGATTTGAGTGTTTCGACTGATGATAAAAATGACGGTTCAATTACCCAAAGAGGTGACTTACAAGGCTCAATCAACTCTTTAAAGGATGCTCTTAAAGAGTCTAAGCCTAATAGTTATATCAATACACAGCTTATCCTTGCATTAGCATCTTTAGAAATATCTAATAATTCAGTAAATGATGCTAGAAAAACATTAAGCTCTCTTGGTACGATAAAATCTTATAATAATCCGATATTACAGATATTCTTAACTGCATATTCTCTGATTTGGAACCCTAATAATTTTGATCAAAATATTGCTATTCTTAAAGAATCTAAATGGTCAAAAATGCCTCACTTTATACAAGCGATACAAACTGCTAAAACTAACTTCAACTTAGGCATAAACTCAAAATTAGATCAGTTAAAAGATATTGATCAAAACTCTTTAGCAATAGTTACATTAGGATACTCATTAAATGATGACGGCTCCATGAGCAATATATTAGTTGATAGACTAAAAATAACCCTAGCAGCATATAAGAAATATCCTAATGCGATAATTATAGTATCAGGTGGAGTTGCTCATGAAGGTGTGACGGAATCATACCAAATGAAACAATGGTTAATTAAGCATAGTGTTTCTGCACAAAGTATAATACAAGAGGATCAATCAACTAGCACCGTCACCAATGCTATCAATACGATAAATATAATCAAAAAAATAAATAGACCTGTTAAAAATATTTTACTAATAAGCTCTGACTCTCATATCCGTAGAGCAAACTCTATTTTTGAGCAAGAAATTTACAATGCTAAACTACCTATCAAAATGTTTAACATAACTGCTAGAACAAATTATGATATTGATAAACCGGCACAGCAACAAGAAAAAATACTAATAATTAAAGATACTCTTAGAACGGCTGGAATATGGCAAATGCCAGGAATGGTTTTCTAGTCATTACCTTCAAATTCATCTATAAACTTCTGAGCTGCCGCGATTCTTTCTTTACATAACTGATAACTTTTTGAGGCTTGTTCTAGCATTGGTGCTAACTCATCTAACAGAGCAGGATTATCTTGTTGCTCTTGAAGTTTTTCATTAATTTCTTCTAATATTTGATAATTTTTTGCAAATTTTTTACTTTGAGTTGCCATTTTTTTTCACCTCTACTTGTATATGTCCATCGGCATAAACTATCTCTAAATCTGAGTATGCTTGTGCTTGTTTTTGAGTTGTTATATATTTGCCATCTGTTGTCTTTGTCAAACTAAAGCCTCTTTTAAGAGTTGGCTCTATTGATACTGATAATATTTGTTTATAAAGAGACTCACTAGTTTGATTATAATATTTTAAAATATTTTGAGCCTTATTAATTGATTGATTATATAAGTTATAAACATTATTTTCATAACTTCTCATCAAGCTTTTTGAACTTAGTAATATACTTTGATATACAGTATCCATAGATTTGGCATATAATTTAGAGACTCCTCTAGCTATAGAAGTTGATTCTTTATAGTTATGATCCACACTTTGATTCATCTGATAGAGATAATGTTCTAAACGTGTTTTAAAGTTATGATACAGATTATCTAATTGATGTTTATTTTGTCTAGCTAGATTTTTAGTGATTCGCACTATCGATTCATAATTATATTTAGCGTTTAAAGCATTATCAACAATTGTATTAGCTATATAATTTATAACCTTAGATGGTGTATCAAATCTTTTTGTACATATCTCATCTAAAACTGTAATATCTCTCTCATGTCCTATACCAACTAACACTGGAATTTTACTATTACAAATGCTTTCAGCTGGTAGTATATTATTAAACCAGTCAAGATCAGCTTGAGAGCCCCCTCCTCGGATTAATACTATTGCATCATATTTATCAGCGATTGCTGATATTTTAGTAAATGCTGTTGAGACACTTTTCGCACATTCTACACCTTGCATCTTTGCTTCATATGTATCAAAGTTACATAGATTTAAATCTTGTAATTTATCAGCCTCTTCGAAGAAATCTCCTTTACCTGCAGCAGTCATACTTGTGATTACTGCAACATTGGTAAAATCACTTGGCATATTAAGAACTTTATTTTTCTCTAGAATGCCTTTTTTAGATAAATTTTGTAGAATCTCAATTTTACGAGCTTGCCTAGCACCAAGTGTAAAAGCAGGATCTATATCTATTATATTTAGACTAAGACCAAAGCTAGTATGATAATTTACAGCAACTTTAAACAAGACTTTCATATCTGTTTTTAGAGTTTCACCAGTAGCTTGACTAAATTTACTATAGATATAATCAACTTTATTTGCCCAGCAATTACATCTAATTTTAGCTATAGGAAATTTACTAACCCCATCATGCTCTATAAGCTCACCATAGTAATGTTTACCAGATCTACGCCATTCAGATAACTCTGCAACTACCCAAAAGCCTTCATATCCAAAGCTCATTTCTATAGTACTTTTTATAAGCTCAAGAAATTCACTAAGTTTCAATGATTCTTGCATGATAATATTAACTAAAAATCTTGATTTTAATAAATTCTACATTTACAGAACTAATATACAACCGTTATTAACATTTATAATAGAAAGACAGGTTTTATAAAGAATTTGTTTTATAGTGCTGATCTTAATGCACCTCTAACTTTAAAACTACACTCCTGAACACTTGATTTTAGTTTTTCATAGTTTTCTTCTGAACAATTATCTGGCTTTTTTGATGGTAAACATGTTTTTATTTCCCCATGATGTTTTTGTTCCTGTAAACAATTTAAATCACCACTAGTTAATTGTTCATCTGCAGCATATACTGAAGCAGAAAAAATAATAAATACAAAAATAAAAATAAATTTTTTCATAGTAAACATCCTTAAGATTAACTTTAAACATACTTGCGATGAAACTTCAAAAAATCAAATAAATGGAGTTTGATCACATTTTCATTATAACACTTAGTTTGTACTATTTATCTATTTTAATATGTTTCATAAAAAATTTTAATTTTCATTAGACCTAACTATTTCATAGACATCTACACTATCTTTATTAGCCACTCCCATGAAATGAGTATCTGGACTAAATATAAACTGAAGAGGCTTATCTTTTAGATATAATGCTTGAGATAATACAAAGCCATCAAATACTTGTATTGCTGCCTCACTCATTACAGATGTGAGTTTATCACTATATTCTATATCCACAAGCGAAGCTTCAAAACCTCTTTGTAAAACAAGTTTATCTTCTATTGCATTCGTTTTTCTATTAATTGCTCTAATGTCAAAGCTATACTCATACGCTACCATAAACATTTCTTTCTCATCATATGCTTGTATTTTATATGGCTCTAGCTCTAGATTAACACTTGATGTTAATCTCACTCCCACACCATTAAGTATATATAGTTTCAAAGCACCTTGGCTAAGGCCAGAGTCACCATTTTTTAAAGCCACCACCATTCGTAGTGTTTTTTTATCACTATCTTTTAGTATTCCAAAATCCTTAATTGTATTACCTGGATAATCCACTAGCTTACTAGAACGATTAATTGTGCCATCATTCAAAATATCATATTTATATATCTGCTCTTTAGATCTAACATAAACATAGTCAAAGCCTGCATCTTCATAGAATTTAAATCCAGTTGGAGTATAGCTCAAAGACCTAGAGTCTGTCTTATCTAAAACACCATCATTTCCTATGGTAAATATAATTAAGGAACCTTTATTGCTATCTTCCTCATGTGTGAGAACATAAATTTTATTTTTAAACATCTCAACAGCTATAATATTTTGGGCTATATGCTCACTTGATATTTGCGAATTAACTTTGTTTGAGATTGGTGACATACTATATTCAGAAATAATATGCTTTGAGAATAAATATAAACGATCACCATTTTTAGAGGCGAGCGCTTTTATAACTTTACTTCCAACATTTGTTTCACTATCAAAACAGCTAGAAAACACAGCACTATTATTTATCGAATAGCCCAATTTTATAGCACTAATACAATATTGTGGACCATCACGATATATTGAATATAATCTAGAATTTTTTCCTTCGGATATAGCTAAAGCTTGAACATTTGATTCATTTATTGTGCTTATATATCCAGGTTGTGCCTTATGATTATCTTTGCTCGTACGAACAAAACTCGCTTGAGCATTAATACCAAGAAATATTAATAATACGCTTATACAAAAATTTTTTTTCACTAAATTCATAACTTGTAATATTTACATGATTTTATTAAATAGTATTTGCAAGTATACATGACTATGAAAAATATTTAAGTTTATGTAATAATTTAAGTTATAACTACATATAATAAAATACAAGATGATTAATATATCGAATAATGCCATTGAAGAACTTCAAAGAATTCGTCAACATATACATCAGCACCCAGAGCTTGGTTTCGATGTATATAATACAGCTGAATATATAACTAAAGAACTAGAGAAAATAGGTTTAAAGGTTCAAAAATCAATTGGAAAAACTGGATTAGTTGCTGATTTAATTGTTCCAAATGCAAGCAAAACCATTGCTTTTCGAGCTGATATGGATGCTCTACCAATTCATGAACAAAATAGCTGTCAATATAAGTCAAAAATAGAGGGTAAAGCACATATGTGTGGCCATGATGCTCATTGTGCTATGGTTTTAGTAACTGCGCAACAGCTTGTTAAAAATAAAACTATGCTAAATGTAAACATTCGGTTTATATTTCAACCTTCTGAAGAGATCTTGCCAGGTGGTGCTCCGGCAATGATTAAAGACGGTGCTTTAGATAATGTAAATGAAATATATGGTATTCATGTTTATCCTATTATCAATGAGGGATGTATACAAATATCAACTCCTGTAGCTATGGCTGGTGTTGATCTATTCGAAATAATATTTCACGGTAAAGGTGGACATGCTAGTACTCCCATAAAGGCTAATGACCCTATCATTATGGCTGCTCAATTTATCAATCAAGCTCAAACAATTGTTTCTAGAAATGCCGATAGCTTTGACCCAATAGTAGTTTCTGTAACTGCAATAGAATCTGGGGCAGCATTTAATGTAATTCCGGATCAAGCAAAACTAAAAGGCGCTGTTCGTTTTTTAAGTTCTTTTGGTCAAAATATTGCAAAAAAACGTATACATGAAATAGCTAAAGGGATTGCAGACACGTACAAAGGTAAGGCAGAAATTAACTACATTCATGGCTATCCTGAAACTAGAAATAATGAAAAAGTTGCTACTAAGTGCATAGCTAGTGCGAAACATGTATTTGGTGAAGATAATGTTATAAGAGCTAATCATCCATGGATGGCATCAGAAGACTTCTCTTATTTTGCTAAAAAAGTTCCTGCTTGTTACGCTCTTTTAGGAGTAAAAAATGAAGCAAAAGGTTTTACATCTATGGTACATGAACCAACTTTTGACCTCAGTAATGAGGCAATGCTATATGGAGTAAAATATTTTATAAATATCATAAATGATTTAGTGATACAGAAAGAATCATGAGCAAAATACTAATTAGCTTTGCAAACATAAACAATATAACTACGAAAGAGATTAATGATCTTGTAAAAATTATCAACGATGCTTACAAAACTGCTGAAGGAGATTTATGGATAAATTCAGCTAAAAGAGTAACTTTTGATGAGCTGCAGACTTTAATTAATCAAAATCAGATAATTATCGCAACAAATAATAATGAAATTGTTGGTTCTGTAAAAGTTGCGAGACTCTCAAAAGATGTTGCTGAATTTGGGATGCTTGCAACTAATTTTAACTATAGAGGTCTTGGCATTGGTACTAAGCTTGTCAATACCGCAGAAGATTGGGCAAAGAATAATGGCTTTAGGATAATGCAGCTTGAGTTACTCACGCCTAAGCATTACATTAATCCGAGCAAAGAAATCCTTAAAAAATGGTACACAAAATGTGGATATAAACATCACTCTATCGAGCCATTTAAAAGCTTATTCCCAAATACATACCATTTATTAGCTGTAGAATGTGATTTTAATATTTATCACAAGAATCTTTTTTAGATAAAACTATAATATCCCAGTAACATCAAAGACTTTAACATTTATGGATAAAGACTCTGTACCACCTCCACGATAAATTGTTCCGGCTGTTGGTGTAGCATCAATATATGTTCTGCCACAAGCAATACGCACGTGATCACTATTAACTTCACAACCATTTGTAGGATCATATCCTATCCAGCCAACCCAAGGTATATATACTTCAACCCAAGCATGAGTTGCATCACTCATTTCAGTATTGCTATAGTGACCGCCATTAAATATATAGCCTGAGCGATAACGAGCAGGCACACCCAAAAGCCTTGCTAAGCAAATAAATAAATTTGAGAAATCTTGACAAACACCCTGTCTAGTAATATAAACATCATAAGCGGTTGTAGCAAAATTAGTAGAGCCTGAGGCGTATTTATATTCGTAATAGATCGTTTTATTGATATCATCGAGCACCGCCATAATATCACTGTCATTTCTTTTGACAAAAGATACCGCATAATCCATCAGCTCCTCAAGCTGAGTCTGTGGTAACTCTACAGATAATAGATATGGTGTCATCATTTGTCTTTGCCATGGCATCCAAGAAATTGGCATAGTTGTCCGTGAGTTTATTGATCTCTTACGTACACTATGATCAGTACTTACAGCCACTTTAGTTTTCATTTCTATAGTAAACTCTTTATAAGACTCTTTAGTCTTCAGAAAAACAACATCATTACCGAAAACATCTGTATACTCCTCTTTTTCACACGCAACAGATATATTAAGATCATAATTAAGTATACGCTGCTTTGTATCTACAATCGGCCTCATCCGAATGTTATGTTTACTTAGATTAACTGGAATTTCATAAGTATATTTTGTAGTATGAATTATATCTAAAATTCTTTCTGAACTCTTAAATGTTTTAATTTCTGTTGGAACATTTAGCAGATCGGGCTGATAGGTATGACCACCATAATTACTACTATTCTTATCGCTATTCCATATAACTCGTCCATGAGAAACAGCCACCATCTGAGCTGGCAATAATTTTCTCCATGTATTATCTACATTAGTATTATTAGAGAATATTGTATAAGTTCTAAGCTCATCCTCATATAATCCTGTGGCTACATTTACATAACCGATATCAAGATTATTACTATTTGATGGAGGAAAGAACTTTTTATAATAAATCGGATTAAAATCATCCTTATCTTGATAAACTATTGTTACATCTCCATTAGAGAGAACTAAGTTCACTTGTCCAACCTGATTTATTTGTTTAAGTAGATCATATAAATAAAACAAATTATCATCATTTAACTCTCTGATATTTTTTTTTCTTAATTGAGAGAGAATCCAACATAATATGTATTCTGAATCAGTTTTACCAACAGGCTCATAGTCAGAGAAAGTTAAGGTCAATGTATTTTGATACATTCTATTTAAATCACCATTATGGACTATAGTCCATTCTTTGCCCGCATGAGGCTTCATAAATGGCTGAAGATTTAAATTAGTTTTATCAAATAAACTATGACTATAAATATGTCCAATGAAAGTACTTGAACAAAAATTTGGATTGCCATCGAATAAAGCGCGTAATGCCTCTAGATTTTCAACATGATTATCTTTCATAATTGATACAGCATTATGATTATCATGATACCATCCTATACCCCACATAAACTCTTGTAGAGTTGCGGTATCATCTGCTAAAAAGTTAATTCGTGGAGATATTGGACAATCTGAAGATATAGCCAAGATATTACTAAACATTAAATATTTTTCCTTTTTATTTCTACCCTTCTAACATTGCTATGTAGAAATCAACATCAGATATAAAGAATTCTTTTGAAATAATAGTTGTAAGTTCTGCCATTGATTCTATCAGATAAGTAATAAAATCATGATTTTTTTCTAGCAATGATTCTGTAGAATTACTTTCAAAGTATTTTATAATTTCCTCTACTTTTGTTCTAGACTGCATACCAACTCCTGTTGAGTGATATGACATCCTTTTTAACACTGCAAGACAATCATTTAAACAAAATGTAACAGTTCTAGGATAATCATCTGATTTTATCAAAAACTCTGCTACATCTTTCCTATTAACATCCAAATCTGCTTTGCGCATAAAAGCATCTTTAGACATTGTATTTAACAACATTTCTTGCCAATATTGTGATTCATCTGTAGTTTCATTCTTTGATGCAAGACTTATATGTCTATGATGATGGATATCTCCCAGCCTTAATGTAAAATCAACTCTCTCAATAAGCATACCTAACTTCATAAAATTATAAGTATCATTTCTTAAGATGAAATTGTGATAAAAACCTATCCATAAGAAACAAAACTTAATAATTTTCTTACAGAATCCATCCAAATTCACTACAGAAAACCTATGAGTTTCAGCTGAATTAATCCATAACCATAACTCATTAATTTCTTCCCACATATCTGCAGATATAAGATCTCTAATTATCCGAGCATTTTCACGTGCAAAAGATAGTGATGAATATATTGAGGATAGATTTTCTTTATCCCAAATTAGAAACTCTTGTATTTTTCTAGCATTAGATTTTGCACTATAGCCGTACTTTTTAATAAAAGCTTCTTTTCCACCCGCTACTACTACTAAAGGATACCAAATATCTTCAGCATCACCATATATTTCAAGTTCTACATTGTATGCTACATCTATAGCATTAGTTAGCATTTGAACTCTTTCAATATTTCTACTTAACCAAAAACAATTTTCTGCTGTACGAGATATCATCATTTTTTATCTCTCCCTAAAACCCAAGTATCTTTTGAACCACCACCTTGACTAGAATTCACAACATACGACCCCTCTTTAAGAGCCACTCTTGCGAGCCCACCAGGCAATATCCATGTATCTTTACCAGTAACTAAAAATGCTCTTAAATCAACTCTTCTTGGTAATACTTTACCATCTATAAATGTTGGACTTGTGGATAACTCTACTAGTGGCTGAGCAATGTATGCTCTAGGCTTTTCTTTTATCTTAGTTGCAAACTCTTGTAACTCTTCTGCATTAGCCTGAGGTCCAATCAACATTCCATAACCACCAGAGCCATTAGCTTCTTTAACAACTAATTTATCAAGATTACTCAAAACATAATTTCTATCATCTTCCTCACTACAGAAATATGTTTTTACTTGAGCTAATATTGGCTTCTCTTTGAGATAATATTCGATCATCTTATGAACATAAGGATATATCGCTTTATCATCAGCTATACCATTACCTACAGCATTTGCTAGAACTACATTACCAGCCTTGTAAGCTTCTATTATACCTGGCACACCTAACATACTTTCTGGATTAAAGAACTCTGGATCTAAAAACTTATCATCTATTCTTCTATAAACAACTGTTACAAGTCTAGGACCTTTAGTTGTTTTGAGATATACATAATTATTATGTACAAAAAGATCAGAACCTTGAACTAGTTCACATCCCATCTTACGCGCCAAATAACTATGCTCAAAATATGCTGAATTATATTGTCCTGGTGTTAAAACTACAGTTAAGCCTTTTTTTCCATCCACTACTGGAGAGATGCTTGAAAATGCTTTTCTCAATTCAGTTGGATAATCTACCACCTTTTTGATATTAGCATTTGCAAATGCTTCAGGAAGTACTTTCATTAGAGAATTACGATTCTCCAACACATAAGAAACACCTGATGGAGTCCTTACATTATCTTCTAGAACCATAAAACCACTTTCATCTTTGATAAGATCAAGTCCTGCAATATGGCAATATACACCATATGGAGGCTTTACACCTCTCATCTCAGGTAAATACTCCTCAGATGATTCTACAAGCTCTCTTGGTATTACACCATCTTCTAGTATTTTTTGCTCATCATATATATCGTTTAAAAAAGCATTCAGTGCTTTAAGTCGTTGTTTCAACCCCTTTTCAAGTTCTTGCCATTCCTTTTCTGAAATTATTCTTGGAATTAAATCAAAAGGGAAAATTTTTTCTGTGCCTTGACTATCACTATAAACAGTAAATGTAATTCCATTCTTCAAAAAAGAAGCATCAACAAATTTCTGCTTTTCATATAAAGATTCTACACTTAACTCATCTATGGTTTTGATTGCCTGAGAAACATCACTACGTACATGACCTTCATCAGAAAAAATTTCATCATACACTCCCGAATAAGGAGCATAGCCTGAAAAAATATTATCATTAGACATATATGAAAGACCTCCAAATAAAATAATCTAACAAATTCATAGTATAATAAATACTTATTTTTGTATATAAAAAACTTACTTTTACATAAACAATATATTAAATTTCAGCTAATCTTTATAGCTTAAAATTGAAAACCTTTGAGATCTACAACATGATAAAGATATATAGATTAGCTTTAATAGATTTAGATTTGGAAAATATTGACATTATCTTTATTACCAAATCCCATAAAAGATTTAGATACAAATGAGCTATTATCATCAATCTTAACCATTTCAGGCTTAAAGCTTAAAGTACTATTGAAATTTTCTTTAATGTACCTACAGGATTAATCTCGTAGATAAAAAGCTTACCACTTTGATTCGTATGACTAGCTGTTATAAGATACAGATACTTATCATTATCAACTAATTTTGCATCTATTACCTTCTGAGGGTAGTTCTAAATATACACTTTTGACTCAATACTCAATAGTATTAGTAGCTACTGAAATGTTATATCCGAGAATTTTATTATCAGATAAAGTATAAAAAGTTTTTCCTTTATCAGTCAGAATTATTTTTTTGACTTTATTCCCTACTGTATATTGATTATCAAAACAGCTAGTGAAAGAATCTGCTTTATTTATTATAGATGATAACCTTACAATTATGCTTTATAAGCTTTGTAAAAAAACAAACTTAGAAAAGTAAAAATTATATTTTTCATAACAAACTATCGAAATATGTCGTCTTTAAATATTTATACTAAAATAACGAGCCAATATTTCTTTTGTCAATTTTTGACAACTAATATCAAAAATTAAATACCTTAGTTATGTAATATTTTGTTTATAAAAACCTAACCTTAGTTTTTTATATAAGAAGATTGCAAATAACGCTAATACTAAGCAAATTAAACTAATAGTAACAGGGCCTAGCCAAATAACCCCAGTTTTAGAGATAACTGTTGAACTAATTATTGGACAAATACCTCCTACAAAAGCTGAATTTAAACTATAACTCAAAGCAACTCCTGACAACCTAAACTCTGTTGGAAAAATATCACACAAGAAAAATAATGTTGTGGATGCTCCTATTGAATAACAAATAATTAAAAAAATCATTCCCATAAAAACACTATAAGTATCTGACATCAAGTAGAATGTTATAGGAATAGCTATCAATAAAACAAAACAACCCAAAATATACATTTTACTAAGTCCGACTTTGTCTGACATATATCCGAATGTTATTACAGATATTAAAACTATTATCTGCACTGGAATCATTATCAAACTCGTATTGCTAGTATTTAGCAGTTTTGCAATATAAAAATTAGAATACTGAAGCAAAATTATTGCGCCAAGAGCAAATAGCATCGCAAAACAAAAACCAATAAATATATTTATGTAGTTTTGTTTGAAAAGAGCAATAACACTTTTTTTGTTTCTACTCACAATTTTTTTAAACAATGGCGTTTCCGTTAATTTTAGTCTAGAGTAGTAGCCAAATACTGCTAAAAAACCACCTAATACAAAACCAATTCTCCAAGCATAATCATCAAATAAATATTCAAGAATCAGACATACTGTTGTTGCAAATAAAAACCCTGATAAGACAAATGCAAACAAAATACTTAGTTTAAATCCTATATTCTTTGTACTTGTTTCATAAACAATCACATACGCTGCAGGCAACTCTCCGCTTAGAGCAAATCCCTGTAATATCCTAAATATCACAAAAGCTATACTTGCAAACACCCCAAAAGTAGCATAAGAAGGCATAATTCCCATTAGTAATGAGGATATTCCCATAAGAATTATTGTAAATGTAAATATTTTCTTCCTACCATATCGATCACCCAATATTCCTAAGGTAATAGCGCCTAAAGGTCTAACAATATATGTTAAAGAAAATATAGCTATAGCAATGAAACTTTTGATTACTGAATCATCAATTCCTACAAAAAATGTATTTATAATTTGTACCGAGAATAACACATATAATAAAAAGTCATAAACTTCTAAAACTGCGCCTATGCCTGCAATTGATACTACTTTAAAATCTTCTTTCATCACTAAAATCAGTTATAGTTTCACTATCATGTCTTTGTTATTCTTATGATATCCACCTCTTTTAGAATAAACATAAACACCTAGTAGCCCAATCACACCGCAAACAATACCAACAATAGATGGACCTAAAAAATTATATGCTGTCATTGTAATTATCGTTGTACTCACTAAAGGAGCAATTCCTCCAACTATAGCAAAAGCAAGATTATAACTGAGACCTACGCCTGATAATCTAACATCTGTAGGAAACAAATCACAAAGCAAGAATATAAAGGTAGCCGCAACTAATGAATAACAGAGCATGATAGCTATAGATGCAAAAACAATTGCAGATACACTACCTATATAACTCATCAAATAGAATACAGGCAATGCACAAACTACAACGAGCCCAGCACCTGCTATAAACATTTTTGCAATACCAACTTTATCAGATAGAAAGCCAAAGATAAATGTAAAACAAGTAAGTGTTAAAACACTTGGAATTAGAATCAAAGAAATCTGACCAGAATTATATCCAGTTAAAATATCTTCAACAAATTTATGTATATAAAGAGTCAACATTACACCACCAAAGGCTACTATAATAACTATACATATCCCAGCGAACAAATTTGGACCATAAATAGAGACTAAAGAACCAAAAGAATGTCTTTTCTGTTTATCAATACTTTCAAACTCTGGAGTTTCATGAAGATTACGACGCACATAATAACCAACAAATCCTAACAATCCACCAATAATGAATCCTGCTCTCCAAGCAAAATCACCAAACACATACTCAAGAGCAAAACCTACAAAATCAGAAAATAAAAATCCACCCGTTACAAATGTGAATAATATAGCAGTAGCAAAACCGATTTTACCCTTAACTGATTCATATACAATAACATAAGCCCCAGGCAACTCCCCACCCAAAGCAATACCTTGCATAATACGTAATAACACAAACACAAAGCTTGCATATAATCCCCATTGCGCATATCCAGGCATCAACCCCATACACAATGAACAGCTTCCCATTAGCAGTATTGTAAATAATAGTAGACGTCTTCGTCCTATTAAATCACCAACAATCCCCAAGATAGTTCCGGCGAATGGTCTGACAAGGTAAGCTATTGAAAATATTAAAACTGTTAAAAAAGTTTTAATTGTTGGATTTGTAATTTGAGCAAAAAAAGTTGCTGAGATTTCTTTAGAAAAAATCATATATAGAACAAAATCATAAAACTCAAGAATTGCACCAATTCCGGCTAATAAAATAACATTTCTACTATCTTTATCGTACATTTATAATACTTACTTTAAAAATTCAATTTAGCAAATCATACATTTTTTTAGCTTTATTTAGAAGAATATTTAAGCCATACAATAGACTTTTTAGTAATTGTCTAAACTAACTATTTCAAGATGTTGCATCTGAGTCTGTAAAAACATCTCTCCAACAGATCGAAACTTCAAAGGGATATCTGTAACATAAAACTTATACTCTGGATTAGAATTGTTTTTATTCAAAAGATTATTTTCAATTAGTAATTGCTCTAACATCTTACTAGCTTGTAATGAAGGGTCTATAAGCTCTACATTAAGAATCTTAGCTATACTATCTTTAATGATAGGATAATGTGTACAACCCAAAATCAGAGCTTGAATGTTTTTATCATTAAAATACTCAAGATATTGTCTAGCTACTAACTCAACAACTTCTCCTTCTATAAATCCTTCTTCAATCATGGATACAAAAAGGCCACATGAACTACTATAAACTTCTGTATCAGGATTATTTTTGTGTATTTGTAGTGCATATGCATTACTATTAATAGTAGCTGGAGTTGCGATGACACCAACGGTTTTAAGTCTATCGACTAAGCTAACTCCAGCGCTTATCACATCAATAACAGGAACTGTTTTTGCAATCTCTTGAACGATATCTTTTGCAATAGCTGATATTGTATTACAAGCAATAATTATTGCTTTGACTTCTTGATCAATTAGAAATTTAGCTGTTTGGGCTGCAAACTTTTGAATAGTCGCTCGTGATTTAGTTCCATAAGGTATTCTAGCAATATCACCAAAATATATAATATCCTCATTTGGTAATATATTCATCAAGTTCTTGACGACAGTTAAACCACCAATTCCTGAATCAAAAACACCTATAGGTCTATTATTGAGCATTATTTTTTCTCTATTTTACGAATTATCTTTCTACGTGAACGCGTAGGTATTTTCTCTAAATACTCTTCTTTTGCTTTGATAAAAGGTATTAGATTTCCTAATGATAAAACTGCTTGATTTGCATCATCTGCAATAAAATTTTCACTTAACTGTGCGTCATCATTAGCAAAAATAACTATCGTTACAACTGGGATACCTTTTATATATATTTTTTGTTTATAAAGATATGTTTGCAGTACTTTTTTCTGTGCAAATGTTTGTCTAATCGGATTTTTTATTGTTTTTGCATAGACTTTATTGTTTTGAGAAGTTTTTGAGACATTCCAACGTTCAGCCATATTTTCTACTTCAATATAGCCACGATTATTCTTAACTTCGATTATATATATACTTTTACGAGATATTGCAATAAAATCAATTTCTCTATTACCTACTGTAGATTTCTCATCTGGTAAAACCACTCGATTAAATAATACAAAATTATTATCTAATTTTTTTAGCTCATCTAAAACAGTAGTTTCGCCTTCTGCACCTGAAATAATTATATCTACAGGATTATCATCTTTTGTTATTAAGAAAAAAAATACAAATAATATAAATGCTAGAGTAAATCCAACCTCTAACGATTGAGTAACAAATTCAATATCTCCTAGATATAGATCAACACCAACTATTAAACCACATAGAATAATAGATGCATATAGACTTTTTTTTGCTCTAATTAGGTAGTTCCTTAACCTAGCCCATGTAAAGCGCAAAAAGAGCCTGTCTTTTTTTAATTTACTTTCAATAGCCATAATACCAATATACTTTGTTTAAAAATCGTAAAATTATAAATTAATAAACTTCTGCTTTATTTCAGTTATCTTATCTCTAATTGCTGTTGCCTGCTCGAATTCAAGCTCTTTTGCATAAGCCCTCATTCGTTTTTCTAGAGCTTTAATAACCTTCGAAGCTTCAGTCATACCTAGTATAGCCGAAACATCTACATCATCAACCTTTAAGCGCGAATTATTTTTATATGCACGTTTTTGCATCTCTGGAGAACTATCTAACATATCATCTATACTTTTGATGATTGTCTTAGGCGTAATATTGTTTTTCTTATTATGTTCATCTTGAAGTTGACGACGACGTAGAGTTTCATCCATAGCCTTTTTCATAGATTTTGTAACAACATCCGCATACAAAATAGCTCTACCATTTTGGTTTCTAGCCACACGTCCAATAGTTTGAATAAGAGATTTTTCAGAACGCAAAAACCCTTCCTTATCAGCATCAAAAATTAATAAAACTCCAACCTCCGGCATATCAAGCCCCTCTCTAAGAAGGTTAATACCTACAAGCACATCAAATACACCATGACGCAAATCATGAATAATTTGGACTCTCTCAACAGTATCAATATCAGAATGTAGATATCTGACATTAACGCCATGCTCAGATAGATACTCTGTTAAGTTCTCTGCCATTTTTTTGGTTAAAGTTGTTATCAAGATTCTTTCTTCTTTGGCTATAGCTTTATTTATCTCTGATAAAGCATCTTCTACTTGTATAGCTACAGGTCTTACAGAGACTTCAGGATCTAATAAACCTGTTGGTCTGATTACTTGCTCTACAGTGTTTTGAGACTTTTCAAGTTCATAATTAGCAGGTGTTGCAGATACATATATTGTCTGAGGTAACAAACTCTCAAACTCATTAAATTTCAAAGGTCTATTATCCAAAGCAGAAGGTAACCTAAAACCATAGTTAACGAGGTTTGATTTACGAGATAAATCCCCTTTATACATTCCGCCAAACTGTGGTAAGGTCACGTGCGACTCATCAACTATAACTAAGGCATTTTCTGGTAAGTAGTCAATCAATGTTGGTGGTGGATCACCAGGAGCTCTACCTGATAATAATCTTGAATAATTTTCGATACCTGTACAGTAACCAAGTTCTTGAATCATTTCAATATCATACTTAGTACGTTGCTCTATTCTTTGAGCTTCAAGTAATTTACCTTCTTCTTCAAAATATTTAACTCTTTCTTTCAGTTCTGCTTTGATCTCTTCTATAACTATATCTTTACGCTCTTTTGATGCAACATAATGTGTACTTGGGAATATTGTTGCTCTATGTAATGTTTTAACTTTTTTGGAGGTTAATGAGTCAATAACACTTATTGTTTCAATTTCATCATCAAAAAACTCTACTCTAATAGCATCTTTTTCAGAGTCTGCCGGGAATATATCTAATACTTCTCCTCTAACTCGAAAACTACCTCGACTGAAATCCATATCATTACGCGAATATTGCATTTCTACTAACTTAGTTTGAGCTTTTTTTAGCCCTAGCTCTTCGCCTACTTTTAGGTGCAAAAGCATCTGCATATACTGCTCTGGATCGCCTAAACCATAAATAGCTGATACCGTTGCGACTATAATTACATCATTACGCTCAAGTATTGCTTTTGTAGCTGACAAACGCATTTGTTCAATATGCTCATTTACAGATGAATCTTTTTCTATATAGGTATCTGATGCTGCTACATAAGCCTCTGGCTGATAATAATCGTAATATGACACAAAATACTCAACTGCATTATCTGGGAAATATTGCTTAAACTCTGAATATAATTGAGCTGCCAAAGTTTTGTTATGTGCAACAATCAAACATGGTTTTTGTGTTTGTTGAATCACATTTGCCATAGTATATGTTTTACCAGAGCCTGTAACTCCTAGCAAAACCTGATGCTGTAAGCCATTATTAACACCTTCAACTAAGCATTTAATTGCCTTTGGCTGATCTCCAGCTGGAGCATACTTTGTTACTAGGTTGAATTTATTCATCTAAAATAAATACTCCTCTAACTCATATAGCAAAGCTTGTTGTTCTTCTGTTAGATCACGATTCATGCGTAAATCTTGCATTTCTTGATAGATATCTTCCAAAGTTTTGCGAGTTCTACCTTTATGGTCAATCAAAAGCTCATCATTATCTAAGCTAACAATCTTATTTAGATAATCTTGAAACTCCATCTGTGCTTTATCAGGTAGTTTTGAAAAGTCTAATCTACCAATTATCCTAACTGCTCTGTTATAATAAGATTTTGGTAATTGATTTAGCATTTGTGCTTTTTGATAAATTTGTGAAGTATGAAATTTATCACAACCTCTTTCATCAGCAGCACTCATAAAGTCACTTTGATAAATTGCTGCATCTATATCAACATTTTCAATCTCTGGATACTTATATTCCAATATATAATCCACAAAATTAGCAAATATTTCTGGATTGTTTTTTATAAATTCCTTATTTGTCTTTATCAAATCTAGTCTATCTTTAGGCAATCTCCCCACAAAACGAGTTTTAGCAGGTAATATTAGCGGAATATCACCCCATTTTTTATTTACAGTCAAACGCCAATGCTCAGCTTTCAAACTGCCAAACTCTTCTATAAATTCACTAAATAGATAACTATCTAAGCGAAGAAATATCTCTTGATTTTTATAATGTCTATGCTGACCAATATCAAGTATTGCCGACATAAAATTATTTTTAAAGCCAAAAACTCCACTTACAGCAATTGCTTGTCTATACCCAATACCACCGACTTCTAAACCAATATCTAATTGTGCTAGAGTATTTTCATCATTTTGCTTATTAAACTTTGCTAATAGAAACTGCCACATTTTAGGATTAGCTATTCTTAATTTCTTTGCTAACTCTACTGTAACAATTACATCTGTAATAGCATCATGAGCTCTACCACCACTATAGAGATTGTTTTCAGTATTTAAATTTTCTAACTTCAAAGATATTTTTTGCTGTCCTTCTTCATCAAGAACTTTAGGCCACTTAAGAACATCATTACAAAATAAATAATAGCAAGTAACAATCGGAAACAAATCAGCCCTAGAACAGCCATTTTTAAACTGATGATTATAAGGAGGCAGCATATTCTTATAAAAAGCAAATCTCAAAAACTCATCATCAAAACCAAGGGTATTATAACCAATACTAATAGTCCCTGGAGTATTTATGATTTTATGAATTTTTCTAATTGCCTGATATTCTGACACACCCGTATTTGCTTGAGCAATAGAAATATGATGCGTTATCGTTGCAATTGGAGATGGAGTTGTATCAGGGTTTAGCTTCACAAAAAAATTAAACCTTTCAATTTCATTAAAGTCCAAATCTGTACGAATCGCAGCAAATTGTAATACTTGGTCAAAAGAATTATTAATACCAGTAGTTTCTAAGTCATAAAATAAAAAAGTTTGATTTTGAAACATTAAAGAATAAGCTCATATTTAATTAAATTATTGGCTTAGAATTTTAACATACCTTTATAATGATTAATAATTTTGAATATTACAAATAATTTTGATTTAAAAACTTGATAGAAGCTCTAAAGAATAATTTTTATATTTCCAAAGTAACATTATGCAGGCTGTCTAGTTGCAGCAATTACAACTTCTCGTATATTTATATTTTGTGGTTGGCTAAACATAAACATAGCTGTACGAGCAATATCATCTGCTGCTAAAACCCCACCCATAGACTCTTTCCAGTTTTCATAATCTGATTTAATTTGATCGGATGTTGTATGACTTAAAAGCTCAGTTTCTACAGCACCTGGACAAATTGTCATTATTCTAACATTATCATCAGCAACTTCTTCACGTATATTCTCACTCATTGAAGATACTGCAAATTTTGTACCAACATATGCAGCGTGATTAGGGAACGATTTCTTGCCAGCAATTGAGCTGATATTTATAATTGTCCCACTTTTTCTTGCTTTCATATCACCTAATACAGATTGAATACCATTCAATAATGCCAATACATTAACTTCGTACATCTTTTGCCATTCAATAGGGTCTTGTGTATCGATTTGACCAAGCAACATTAAACCTGCATTATTAACCAATAACTCAACTGGACCGTATTCAGCTTCAGCTTCTTTTATAGCACTTTTTAGAGCTTGAGCATCTGTCACATCTACTTTACGAATCATTGTGTTAGGTAAATTTAATTCTTGTATCTTTTCTATTCTTCTACCTATTAGCAAAAGCGAATGACCTGCTTCAGAAAATCTTTTTGCAATTGCCGCACCAATTCCAGAACTTGCTCCTGTGATTACCACTAATGATTTAGCCATGTTATTTCTCCTATATTTTTGTTTTAATTTTCACATCGTTTTAATGATTGTAAATTCTATATAAACTTATTAAACTGATAAATACCAACAATCATAAAACATTGTTATTAAATAATGAACAATATTCATTGGCGAGGTATTCACTGTTTCATTCACGTCGCTGAACAGCAAAGCTTCACAAAGGCAGCAGATATATTAGGAATGGCTAAATCAAACCTAAGCCAAAATATTAAAGACTTAGAAAACCATCTTAAAGTTCAACTACTATATAGAAGCACTAGACATGTTCGTCTTACTGAAATAGGACAAGACTATTATAAGAAATGTAAGAAGGCTCTCCAAGACCTTGATATAGCAACACAATTAACTAGCCAAGAACATAATGAAATAAGTGGTAATATAAAAATCAACTGTGTTGGAGGAATTATTGGTGAAGATGTTATTGCTCCTTTAGTTTTGAAATTCCAGCAACTACATCCTAAAGTTAGTATCCATTTGGATTTTTCTAGCAACAGAATCAGCCTTATAGATAGTGATTATGACTTAGTTATCCGGATGGGTAATCTGCCCGACTCAAATTTAATAGTCTCTCCTCTTCGAACAGTTTTTACTAAATATGTAGCTAGTAAAGATTTTATTGAGAAATATACCAAAATATCTGATCCAAGACAGCTTGAAGCTATGCCTCTAATTTACGGCAGTATCAAGCAATGGAATTTCAAATCTATAAATGATAAATATACTCTACATATTCATAATAATGGTTTTCATGCAACTAATGGTAGAGTTATGAAACAAGCTACTCTTTTAGGATTAGGAATCACAAGGTTAGTTGATATCTATGTAGATGCTGATATCAAAAATGGTAAATTAGTCGAAATACTATCTGAATATAGAGAGGAAACAAAACTTTCTGTTGTTTCACTACCTGTAAAATATCAACTCAAAAGAATCAGCTCATTGATAAGTTATCTCAAAACTAATTTCAATAAAGAATACACTAGTAAAAGTGAGCGAAACTAAACTTATTTTTGAGCTAATAATCTATCATATCTAATAGTTATTTTTTTAAAATTACTTTGAATTTGCTCTTTAGTAAAATGCACAAATTCCTTATATAAACTATCATCATGCTTTTTTTGTTGCATAAATAGAGTTCGATACGTTCTCAAGTTAATGAGCAATTCATCTATAAGTATCAATATTTTCTTATATTCATAATATTTTTTCGTATCAGAAAACTCATACTTAGCATTCACTAGCATTTCATTAAGTTTAATATTTTTTTCGATTAAAAAAATAATTTTTCTATTTTCAACACTACGATCAACTTTATTCACAAGATCTTTAAGTTCAGAATAAATTCTATACATATCTCTACTAAAAAGTACTTTATTTTTTCGTCCTCTAGTGAGGAAGGTTATCAGAACTATACTTAACGTCCCTATAGCTACACAAGTTACTCTAACAAAGAATAATTCTTTATCCCAGCCAATAAATAATCCAAAATACATTACTAAATAAACATGTATAAAAAAAACACTAGTCGCATAATTTAAAAACATAGTGTACACATACAATGCTAAAGCAAAGCAGCATAAACCAGCAACCAATGTAAAGTTATATGGTATATTTTTTTGGATTAGTAACAATACTACAGATCCTATTGAAGTACCTAATAATGAGAAAATAACAATCGCTTTAGCTCTAGTATAAACCACACTAGTACTCGTACTAGCGGCAACACTTACTACTGCGATAACTACCCAGTATATTCTATCCCTAAAGCCATCATCGCCACTTAAACTAAATATTAAATAACAAACTATTAACCCCACGATAGATGCCACAAAAACTCTTATAGCCAATAATGTTGTATCAGAGAGTTTATCTATATACCTATCTTTAAATAAGATCATAGTATGCCTCTCTAATATTTTCTAAACTAATCAGCATATCATCTAAAAATAATAAACTACTAAACAAAAGCTTCCTTTTTTGCTTATCATTTTGATATTTATGGATATAGTTCATTTCAAACTTATATTTAAGATGAGATATATCCTCTGACTTTTTTTCAAAAATCTCAGTAGACTTTTGTATATATAACATCAAAAACATTGTATTTTTATAAATTTTCTCCAAATCTTGTGATAGATTTTTTGCCTCATTTTCTTCAAATTCCAAACGGACATAATCAACAGTAAGTTTTTTATAAACTAATAGAAATTTTGATGTTAAACGATTAAAAACTATCAAATTATGACTTAAATAGCGCCACTGCTCCTGATGACTTTTACGCAAGAACATCAAACCATGATTTTTAAATGAATTTATATTTTGATATTTCAAATTACTTACTTCAACGATATTTGATTGAGTAAATCTTCTATATTTTGACTTTTCAAATGTATCAATATAGTTACGCACAAAATTTTTCAAAAACTCATTAAATACTTTACGAACATCATCAGCTTTCATTAACTTGTAGTTTCTGATAATCACTAGATAAACAATCAAACCAATCACAATAGCTGTAAGAGTAAAATGTAAGTGATTATCTTTTTCCAACGGATAACGCACAAAACAGATACAAGTTATAACAACAATCATCATAGGAAATACAGCAAATGCTTCTCCAAACCTTCTAAACCAAAATGCTATAAAAGCAACAAATACTATTAGCATAAAGTTAGTTTCAAAAAGAGGATGGACATATGGAGATATATTGACGATGACTATAGCTATAATCATATATAGTGCAAAGGCTAAACGTTTGGCTTGTATACTTCCTAATAGAATACTTCCAGCCAAATTAGCCATAAATAAGATAATTATAATAACAAGATTTTTGTCGATATCAAAAAATGCTGTAATACCTAAAAATGAAAAAAGTATAATTGCAGATTTGATAGCCCCATCTTGAAATACTTTCATAGGATCTTGGTCAACATATTTATGATATATTTCACTGATGCTAAGCACTTATAAATCAACTTTTAGGATACCTAATATGGTAAGAATTATATTGTAAAAGTTGCTTAATTAATATCATTAGAGTAGTTATTTTTGCTTTAAAATGTAGTAAAATTTAGTAGCATTTAAATAAAATACATACTTATATCTTTATGATTTATAACAACACTTATGATGTTATTGTTGTTGGTGGCGGTCATGCGGGCGTTGAAGCCGCGGCTGCTTCGGCACGTATAGGCGCAAAAACCCTATTACTTACTCACAATATTGACACAATTGGACAAATGTCTTGCAACCCTGCTATTGGTGGAATTGGTAAAGGCCACCTTGTTAAAGAGATTGATGCTATGGGTGGTATCATGGCAAAAGCTATTGATATGGCAGGTATCCAATTTAGAATTTTAAATTCTCGTAAAGGTCCAGCTGTAAGAGCAACAAGAGCTCAAGCAGATAGAATACTATATAAAAAAGCTATTAACTCTCTACTAAATGATCAAGAGAATTTAGATATTTTCCAAGACTCCGTAGACGATTTGGTCGTTGAGAATAATACAGTATGTGGAGCCGTAACTAAAACAGGCATCACTTTCAAGTCAAAAAAGGTTGTACTCACGGTAGGTACATTCTTAGGAGGTAAAATACATATCGGCAAAGTATCTAAGGAAGGCGGTCGTGCAGGAGATCAACCATCAAATGCATTAGCTGCTCGCTTAAGAGCATTGCCATTTAGAGTTGATAGACTTAAAACAGGTACCCCTCCACGTATAGACTGCCGAAGTGTCGATTTTAGCGTTATGGATGTACAACACGGTGATACTCCAACACCATATTTTTCATTTTTTTCAAAAGGAAAGATTGAGCACCCAAGACAAATACCTTGCTATATAACCTACACCAACTCAAAGACTCATGAGATTATTACAAATAATCTCGATAAATCGGCAATGTATGGTGGACTAATAGAAGGTATAGGTCCTCGTTACTGTCCATCTATTGAAGATAAAGTGGTCAGATTTGCAGAGAAAGACAGACATCAAATCTTTGTCGAACCTGAAGGGTTAAATAGCATTGAACTATATCCAAATGGTTTATCAACTAGCCTACCATTTGAAGTACAATGTGACTATATACGCTCAATTAAAGGCTTCGAAAATGCCTTTATTATGAGACCTGGTTATGCAATCGAATATGACTTCTTTGATCCTAGAGATCTCAAACCCACACTTGAAACTAAACATATCAAAGACTTATTTTTTGCAGGACAAATCAATGGCACTACAGGCTACGAGGAGGCAGGTGCTCAAGGTTTAGTAGCTGGAATTAATGCTGCAATTAGTATAGATAGTGACAAATCATGGTATCCAACGCGCTCAAATAGCTACATGGGTGTTCTAATAGATGATTTGATAACAAAAGGCACCAAAGAGCCTTATCGTATGTTTACATCTCGTGCCGAGTATAGACTAATTTTACGTGAAGATAATGCGGATTTAAGACTATCAGATAAAGCATGTGAACTAGGGCTGCTAAACAAGCAAGATCAAGAGTTTTTTATCAATAAAAAAACATCTATAGATGAAAATATAACTATGATGAAAAATACTTGGATAGGTCCTCAAACACAAAAAGCTCGTGATTTAGAAAAATTTTTAGATAAAAAAATGACTCGAGAAAGCACTCTTTTTGATTTGTTAAAACGTCCTGAATTAGACTATAAAAAATTACAGCAGATTCCTGATATAAACTTAAAGCTAGAGAATGAAGATATAATTGAACAAATAGAAATATCTGCCAAATATTCTGGCTATATAGAGCGTCAAAATAAAGATATAGCTAAAATTTCAACACTAGAATTAAAAGCGATACCAGAAAACTTCAATTATTCACAAGTTAAGGGTCTATCTAATGAAGTGCTTCAAAAATTAACAGAACAAAGGCCTACCACTCTTGGTGAAGCATCTCGAATTCCTGGAATCACCCCTGCAGCTGTGTCATTATTGACTATATACATGAAAAAAACTGGTTTTATAAAATAGGAAGTATTTATTATGATAAAAGACTTTTTTAAAATAGTAGTTTTAACAGTATTAGCATCAGCACTTCTTTCATGTGCTACAAAGCAAAAATATATAGATCAACAAAAAGCATGGATTGGTAAAAATATCTATTCCTATACCCAAGAGTTCGGCATGCCTAATAATGTAATTCAAGTCTCACCAGATCCTGATGTCGAGACTTATGTATATGTACGCAAAGCGGTTAACCCAAATACTCCTGCTTATGCTGGAAGCCCAATGAATAGCTTAATAATGGCAAACAGAAATCCTCATTTTGTTCAATTTGGGGCTTTAATGTGCACGACTTGGGTTTCATATAACAAAAACACTAAGCTGATCATAAACATAACATTCCGCGGTAACTACTGCGCTATCAACTAGCATCAAACAGGAAGATTTAATGAATATCAAACAGACTTCAACACCTCTAGTTACAGGACTTGTATCTGCCTCTATATGTTTCAGTTTTGGATTTTTTTCAAATGTTTTTAAATACAATGGATTAGAGTTTTTTTATGCCTATATAGCATTTTTAGTGCTACTATGCTATCCAATGAACCTAATAGCAATATATTTTCAAAAAGCTTATCCTGACTTAAATTCACATAGTAAATTAGTTTATAAAATTACTGGCAGCTCTAAATTTAGACCTATTAGTATATTATTAACCGGTATAATGATTATTCTTGTAGCTCTTGTTATGTTTAACATGTCTACTTATGTTTTAGATTTTTTTGATAATATACCTGCAATAGATAGATTAAGTGACCAGAGCCTTCAGTTTAGTAGTAATTTTCCAATATACACATCTCTACTCGCTGTATTTGCTGCCATTTTTTTGATGTTCATACTTGCTGATAAGCAAAAGATAAACCTGAATGAGACGCTAAAAACCACAGCTCATATATCACTATATTTAGTAACTATTCTAATGTTAATTGTAATATATACACCTCAAGGAATTATTGGAATAAAGGATTTTCTTTTTGATATAAATTATCAAAAAGTTGAGCAGCTTCGCTCCATGTTTGGACTAGCTTTAGTTTATGCAATACTAAGCAACTTTATCTCCATAGCATTTTATAAAAACATTATAAATATTGGTGACAATGATTTTGGTAAGTTAAAAACCAGTGCCTTTAAAAGTATATTCTACAATATAGTCTTTTCATTTATGATATGTATAACTATATATGCTATATTAGGCGACTATAGAAGTTATCTTCAACCTACAGAAGGTTTACAAATCACAACTATTTTCACAATAGTTAAAACAAACTATCCTATGTATTATCTACTACTTGAAGTAATATTTACAACTCTTAATCTTGTTGTTTTTGTTACATCCTTGAAGTATATTTTCCAAATTGGTACTAAGCTATATACTAAGCTACTAATTCTATTAATTCCTTTTATTATAACTACATTTTTTATAGAGTCAGGTATTGCTTATATTGATTTTTCTAACATGATTGCTCTCCACATCATCATCATTTTCATTTTCCTATTTGATGTATTTATCACTGGCTGGATTTATGATGCACAAAGACTTAGTTACGAGATACTCAAAAATACAAATACTAAATTATCACCTATATTTAATATAACACTAAGAATTCTCATACCATTTATATGCATCATTATAGCTATTGGCTATATATTTTTACCAATGCCTATTCTATGGCAGTTTATAGCAGCTATCGCATGTACTATTGTATATATAGTCAAAGGAAGTGTTTTTAGTAAAATATTTAACAAGAGAAAATTCTAAAATGTTTTTTAATAAAAAAAATAATCAAGATGAGTTAAAAAAAGCTGCGGCTATTGAAGCTGCTAAACATATAAAATCAGAAATCACTTTAGGTGTTGGTACAGGTAGTACAGTTGGCTTTCTTATACAAGAATTAGTCAACTATAAAGACAAAGTAAAGACCGTTGTATCAAGCTCTGAAGACTCAACAAAAAAGCTTAAAGAACTAGGTTTTGAAGTAGTTGATCTTAACTATGCTGGAGAAATTGATTTATATATTGATGGTGCTGATGAATGCAACAGCTATAAAGAGCTTATTAAAGGTGGCGGAGCAGCTCTTACACGTGAGAAAATATGTGTTGCAGCCGCAAAAAAATTCATCTGCATTATTGATGAGTCTAAAAAAGTAAATACTCTAGGGGAGTTCCCTCTTCCTGTAGAAGTTATCCCAATGGCTAGAAGCTATGTAGCTAGAGAAATAGTTAAATTAGGCGGCCAACCTGTATATAGAGAGCAAACTATTACAGATAATGGCAACATTATCCTAGATGTATATAATCTAAAAATAGACAACCCATTAAAGCTTGAAACTGAACTAAATCAAATAACAGGAGTTGTCACTAACGGCATTTTTGCTCTTAAGCCTGCTGACACTGTTATTATGGCTAAGAAAGATGGAGAGATTGAGAGTTTTTAATTTTTTTATTGCTTTTTTTAGCAAAAAGCTTATCTAATTTACTTTTCTGACCTTTATATAAAATGCGCGATAAGTAATTTTTCAAGTATTTTACTGTACTCTTAGCTTTAAGAATTAACTCTCCTCTATTATCATTATTTTTTTCACATTTAGGATTCCATTTATAATGAATGAAAGCATTTCTATTATCAGCTAGTTCTTGAATATTTTTTGCATGACTCCTATTAAAATAGGGTAAATCTAATACCTCCAATAACCACCCACATTTACCAGCAATATTTACAGATCTAATTAATTCATTTTTAGCTTTTTTACTTATATTCTTTTCTCTTAGCTGATAATCAATTAATTTATTTAATGAATGCTCAAAAAATATTACAAAAAACACTATTGATAAGTCTAAATCCCCAGATTTTTCAAAAGAATATGCTTTATCTAATATATATTCACTATGGTCAATTACAAAATCTATATCAATAGTCTCAGAGTCGAGAATTTCTTGCATTTTATCTATTAGAGTGTTTTTACTTTCTATATCTTTCTCATCTAAGTATCCATGAATAAAAAAAGATTCAGCTACTATTTCAATCATTCTTTCAGCAAATTTTATATCTATTTTCATCGAGAAACATCTAGTTTTTAACCTGACATATGACCAATAATATCAATCTAGCAATATAAAATATTCAATTTTGATAAAAAAATCAAAAAATAATGTATTCTTATTCAAAATTCAATCTTACTCTAGACATATTCTAAAAAAATTTTTAAGTATATAAGTAAGATTATGTAGCTATACTTTCAATAAACTCATCAACCTTTTCTTCAAGCGTAGCCCAAGAAGTAACTAGTCGTACCATAGAGCTTTGTTCATCAACTTCATTCATAACAAAAAATGTAAACCTCTCTTGAAGAGTTCTAATTAAAGTATTTGGAAAAATAGCAAAAACCTGATTACTTTGTGTAGGTTGCAATAATCTAAAACCAGCATCAATTATTGCTTGCGAAAGCTTTCCTGCCATTTTATTAGCATGACTAGCTAGATCAAAAAAAAGATTATTAGAAAATAATTCCCTAAATTGAAGTCCTAACACTCTACCTTTTGCTAATAGCGCTCCTCTTTGCTTAATATTAAAACCAAACTCTTCAGCTAGATTCTTATTTGGAATAACTATTGCTTCTCCAAACAAAATTCCAGCCTTAGTCCCACCAATCCAAAATATATCTGAAAACTCTGCAATATCAGCTAAACTTAAATCACTATCTTTAGCAGTCAATGCAGCACCCAATCTTGCACCATCAATAAATAATAATAAATTATTTTGTTTACAAACCTCTGATAGCTTCTGTAATTCTTCTTTTGTATATATAGTTCCTAATTCTGTTGAATTAGAAATATATACTAATTTAGGTTTTGCCATATGAGGAGCATGAGAGTTATTTTTAATCACTTCTTTGATATCATTAGATGTTAATTTACCATTATCAGAAAAAACTGAAATAATCTTATGTCCTGTAGCCTCAATTGCACCAGCCTCACGTAAAGCAATATGCCCACTACTAGCAGAAATTACAGCCTCATATGGCTTCAAAATACTTGAAATACATATCAGGTTAGCAAGAGTTCCTTCAGCAACAAAATATACCTCTACATTATCTTTATTAAGGTGTTTGCAGATTAACTCCCTTGCCTGACTAGAATATTCATCATTCCCATAAGCCATCTGTTGAATTAAATTTGTATCCTCTAATGCTTTAATTATCTTAGGATGACATCCTTCACTATAATCATCAAGAAAACTATATCTAAACATATAACACATCTCATTAAATTTAAAAGTAAACTTCCTTTTAGTATATGGTATATATATTTATTTTGAGATATCTTATTACATATTATTCAATTATTTCTAAAAAAGAAATTGAATATAAACAAAGATTCTATACTAACTTAGAAAAGTTGATATACCAGAATTTACGATAACTCATGAGACGAATTTAGGTAACTATATGATTTTTTTAGAAAAACAAAATGATAATGCAGAAACTTTAGCATATATTGGTCATGTTGATAATGTAATTCATGGTATTGTACCAGAAGAGCTAAAATACAGACGCTTTCTTGCTAGTGATTTTGATTATGGCTTTGAACTAGGATCACCACAAAGCATTTATAACCTTGGCGAATGTATTTTGCTCAATAACATGATTTATTCATCAAGAACAGATGTGAGTAGATCAGAAAGAGACCCCCTAATGTGGGGACCTGAATTTGTGACGACAGGCATATTCATTATTCCTAAAAACACTCCTGTAAGCTATATAGCAAAATATTTCTCATTTGATACAGAAAGTACTCTTGCAGATATCTATAAACAAATTTATACTCAACTTAAATCTCCTTTTGCTGTTGTAGGATGTGTTCAGTTTTCACAAGTGAATGCAGAAGCTATAACTAAAGCACCTATAAATAGTGAAAATATCTTTACAAATAGTCAAAATTATTATGATGAGAAAAAATATGAAGATACAGATGTAAACTTTGCTATTATGGGTGTAGTAAGCAATCCTTATGACAAAAAATTAGAAAAAATTAATCAAGAACTCTCATCTGTTTTATATCACAACCCTTTTGCAAATAAAAATAAGCTATTAACTCACACACATGGACTGATGCTTAATAAATCTATTATTGATATTGAAAAAGTACATCCGCGCAATGCTAAAGAAGTCTTGCACATACAAGACCGATCATTAGTTCGTTATATCAAGCTTAAAGTTTATAAAATAAAAGGACTTACTAAATATGCTTAAACTTATGAATAATAATCTAAGTACTTTTTTTCCGCTCTAAAATAAATTTAAATATAAAAGGAAATAATGCCAATATTAACAAGACTATAATGGCTATTATAAATTTGTAGTCAAATAAATTAGCTTGCCCCTGCTGAGAACTCTTAAAATGAACTCCAAACCATACATATATAAATGTTATGGGAATAATGCCAATCAAAGTAGTCAAAAAGAAGATACTGTTTTTAACTTTTAAAATTCCTGCCAGAATATTTGGAACAAAAAAAGGAATTGGTAAAATTCTAGAAATCAACAATATAGACACAGGATAATTTTCTACCAAAAATTTAAATCTTGAAACAATCTTAAATCTTGGGTTTGTCTGCACTTCTCCCCAATTGTATTTAATGATTAAAAAAGCCAACATAGCTCCTAATGTAGCTGAGAATAGACAAATAAAAAAGCCCAATACTAACCCAAACAAAAGTCCTGCAAGTATTTTTAAAAATGGTTTGATTGGAACAGAAAAGAACACTGTTAAAATATATATACAAGCATAACTTAAAGACGCAAGTACTATATGGCCATCTATATAAGAACTAGCATTATAGTATGCTGAATTAATCTTATCTATATCTAGATATTTATAACCATTAAAAATTAAAAACACAAAAATCCCCAGACTTAAAAAAAAGACTAAAAAAAGCCTTTTAACAAGTAAGGAATTTATAAATTTCACAAGATTTTATAAAGAAAAATTTGATTAGAATACTCAATTAAGCTAAAGCAGCTTTAGCTTTTTCAACTACTGCAGCAAATGCATCTTTGTTATATACAGCAAGCTCAGCTAATGCTTTTCTATCTAATTCAACACCAGCTTTATTTAAACCGTTGATTAATTGGCTATAGCTAATATCGTGTTGTCTAGCAGCAGCATTGATACGAACAATCCAAAGTGATCTGAATGTTCTTTTCTTAACTTTACGGTCTCTATAAGCATATTGACCTGCTTTAATTACAGCTTGTTTAGCTACTCTATATACTCTTGAACGAGCACCATAGTAACCTTTAGCTTGTTTTAAAACCTTCTTATGACGTGCGCGTGCTGTTACGCCTCTTTTTACTCTTGACATGATTTAGTCTCCACTTTAAAAATTGATAAACAAACTTATGCGTAAGGCATTTGTTGAACTAAACTAGCAGTATCAACTTTAGCTACTTGATTCATACCTCTTAAATGACGCTTTCTCTTAGTTGTCATTTTAGTATTGATATGAGCACGATTTGCACAACGGTGCTTGAAACCACCTTTACCAGTCTTTTTAAAGCGCTTAGCAGCACCACTCTTAGTTTTTAACTTAGGCATTTTTAAATACTCCGCATTGTATTTGTTGTTATTATTTTGATTTACTACTTTTTCTTTGGTCCTAAAACCATAATCATTTGACGACCTTCCATTTTAGGTTGGTGTTCCACCACACCATACTCAGCCGCATCAGTTGCCATACGCTGAAGCATTTGCATGCCTAGCTCGTTATGTGACATTTCTCTGCCTCTGAATCTTAATGTGACTTTTACTTTATCGCCTTTTTCAAGGAATTTTATCAGGTTGCGTAGTTTTACCTGGTAATCCCCTACATCAGTCACAGGTCTAAGTTTAATCTCTTTGATCTGTGTCTGCTTTTGGTTTTTTTTCGCTTGTGCTTTTTTCTTGCCTTGTTCAAACAAGAACTTACCGTAGTCCATCAAACGACAAACTGGTGGATTAGCATTTGCTACCATTTCAACCAAATCAACATTAGCCTCTTCAGCCAATGCTAAAGCTTCATTGATAGATACAACACCTATTTGCTGACCATCAACACCAACTAGGCGCACCTCTTTAGCTTTAATTTGCTCATTTATAGGTGCTTTTTTATCCGTTGTTTTAATAACTTTTTTCCTCCACAGAAATTATTATTTTTTAGCTTCAATTTGTTCATTCAAGAAAGCACAAAAATCACCTATAGACATCTGTCCTAGATCTTCACCATTATGTTTTCTTATTGTAACAATCTCTTGCTCCTGCTCACTTTTACCAAGTATAACAAGGTAAGGCACACGCAAAAGAGTATGCTCACGTATTTTAAACCCTATTTTCTCATTTCTCAAGTCTAATTTTGCTCGAATACCATTTTTTTCTAGGGTTTCAAAGACTTTTTGACAGTATTCATCTTGATGATTACTAATACCCATTACAGCAATTTGCACTGGAGTTAACCATAGTGGCATATTTCCTGCATAATGCTCTATTAGCATACCAATAAATCTTTCTAGCGACCCTACAATAGCTCTGTGTAACATTACAGGAACTTGCTTGTTACCATTCTTATCAATATACGTAGCTCCTAATCTATCAGGCATAGAAAAATCTAGCTGTATAGTGCCACATTGCCAACTTCTACCTATAGCATCTTTTAGATGAAACTCAATCTTAGGTCCATAAAATGCTCCTTCACCTGGTAGTAGCTCATAAGCAACATTGTTAGCATCAAGAGCATTTTTAAGCATTTGCTCAGACTTATCCCAAGTCTCATCATTACCTATCCTATTCTCTGGTCTAAGCGCAATTTTGACAGTAAAATCATTAAAACCAAAATCTTTGTATACTTCAAAACATTGTTTGACCATTAGGATCACTTCTTCTTCCACCTGTTCTGGAGCGCAAAATATATGCCCATCATCTTGTGTAAAACTTCTAACTCTCATCAAACCATGTAAAGAACCAGAAGGTTCATTTCTATGCACTATACCAAACTCTGCCATTCTAATCGGTAGATCTCGATAACTATGTAATTTAGTATTATAAACTTGTACACAAGTTGGACAATTCATTGGACGAATTGCAAAATCTCTATTTTCAGACTTTGTTGCAAACATATTCTCAGCATACTTCGAAGCATGTCCTGACTTTTCCCATAAACTAAAATCTGCTATTAATGGAGTACGAATTTCACCACAACCATATTTCTTGTTAGAAGCTCTCATATAATCTTCTACTTCACGCCAAATTCTCACACCATTATCATGCCAGAATGCAATCCCTGGCGAGTCTTCTTGGAAGTGAAATAGATCTAAAGCTTTGCCAATTTTTCTATGATCACGTTTCTCTGCTTCTTCTAACATATGCAGATATTGATCTAAATCTTCTTTAGTAGCCCAACAAGTACCATATATTCTTGTGAGCATTTCATTATTCGAATCCCCTCTCCAATAAGCACCCGCTAACTTCGTTAACTTAAATGCTTTAATAGCTGCTGTGCTTGGTACATGAGGACCACGACATAGATCACTAAAATCACCTTGAGTATAAATCTTGATTTTTTGATCTGCTGGAATACTATCAATTATATCAACTTTATAATTTTCTCCTTGTTCTTTAAAAAACGCTATAGCATCTTCTTTAGACACAACTCTGTAACTTATAGAAGTCCCTTTTTTAGCAATTTCTTTCATTCTCTTTTCTATGTTTGCTAAATCTGCTTCACCTATAGTCTCTTTAAATGAAAAATCATAGTAGAATCCGTTATCTATAACAGGCCCTATAGTTACTTCAGTATTTGGATATAGCTCTTTAACAGCATTAGCTAAAAGATGAGCACATGAATGCCTTAAAATTTCTAGACCTTCTGTATCTTTTGTAGTTATAAGTCTTAACTCACAATCATGATTTATAACATCTTTTGCATCAGATAACTGATTATCGATATAGGCACCGACTGTTATCTTAGCTAAGCTTGGAGAAATAGATTTTGCTATTTGTAAAGAATTAACACCACTTTCAAATTCTCGTATAGATCCATCTGGAAATTTAATATTTATCATACACACTAAGTCTTATTTATTTAATAAAGTTATCGAAATTTATACAGCGTATATTATATGTTATAGGCTATGTTATGTAAATTATTTATCATTTCAGGCACTGAAATATTTAATCTCAAAATATATAAACATATTCCATATAAAAATATTATTAAAATAAAATATCTAATAATATATAGTTATTATAAATTATAAAATTCAATTTCAAGTCAACAGATAATTTGTGAAATTATAAAACATTAAAAAAATATTAAAACAAAGATATATTTTTCTCCCAATCATTATTAACCATACATAAAACAGCTGTATTTATTAAATTTTTGTAAACTAAAATTAATAACTTTACTATGTTTTGATTTTGTAGAAACAATTGATAGGATTGTAGTTGCAGGTATTAATTTTAATAACTGTTTTATTAAAAAATATAGATAAGGAGCCTTATCATGAAACTAAATAAAATCACTTTAGCTACTGGATTAATCTTATTAGCTAGTACCCAAGCATATTCACACGGATATGTTGAAAGCCCTGCTTCTCGTGCCTTACTATGTAAGGAGGGAAAAAATAAAGATTGTGGCTCAAGAGCTCAATATGAACCGCAATCTATAGAACAAGTAGATGAACTATTTAACTTAGGTGCTTTAGATAATAATATAGGGAGTGCTGATGTTGCTGGTTTTGAAGCATTAGATGAACAGCAACAAAGTCGTTGGGCAAAAACTGTTGTCCAGCCAGGACAGCCATTAAAGATCAAATGGCAATTCACAGCTAATCATAAAAGTAAACATTTCAAGTTTTATATAACTAAACCTAACTGGAACCCAGATAAATTACTTACTCGTGATAGTTTTGAAGAACAGCCTTTGAACTGTTATGATCCACAACCTACATGGATAGCTCCTAATCAACCACCTCAAGATGGCTTAACGTTTACATGTACATTACCAAATAGATCAGGTTATCAAATCATAATGGCTGAGTGGGATGTGGATGATACTAGAATGAGCTTTTATAATCTATTAGACTTAGATTTTACAAATGATAAACCAGCTGGTACTGTTATCCTACCAAATGGTGATATTACTGATCCTAATAATGACTCGGAGGGATCTGGCATACCAGCATACGATGCTACTAAGTCATATCCAACTACGGGTACCAAAGTAGTATTTGAAAATAAGATATATCAAAATAAGTGGTATGTAAATCCAGGTCAGCAACCAGGAGCTGAGCAATGGGGACCTTGGGAGTATATTAAAGATGCAGAACAGCAAACTGATCCTACAGATAAATTTCCAGTAGAAGCAACTAAATTTACTATAAACCCGTTGAATATCAAAGAAGGTGATAAGATCACGTTACAATTATTCAAAGATGGTACCATGTATGAATATCCTCTACTAACAGTTCCAAAAGCAATAAGTACAAACGACTTATTCATTGAATTAACTAATAAAATAAATACTCTTAGCTCCTCTGATTTAGATAATCAAATAATTGCTGGAGTCAAAAATAATAATAATGAGGTCGTTCCAAATGGTAACTCTCTTTATATTTATCAAACTACTGATAAACCATATAGCCAAATTAGTTTTTACTATCAGCAAGCTAGTCAAAATATTAAAAATGAGCTACACCTAATGGACTTTGAAAATGAGTATTCTATCGATTCTAATGGTAAGCTATATATTAATGCTAAAATAATGTCTCATAGCTCAGCTAATGCCAAAGTATCTGTTGTACTACAAGATGAAAATGGTAATCAAGTTTATAGAAAATCTGATATAGAAATATCTCCTATGGATACATATGACTTGGCATTACAGCTTGAGAATATCAAAGCAGGAAACTATAAACTTATCATCTCTAGTGAAATTACTGGAGCAGAAGCTTGGCAGAAAGATCTAAATATTAAAGTATCTAACTCAACGCAGGATCCAGATAATCCGCCAATTGTTGACAAAGATATAAATGTAACAATTAATGCCAATACCCCTTTCTATCAAGTCAACTCAGATGACACTGTAACAGCAAGAGCTTGGTCTAGTAGTTTAGGTGATGTTAACCTAGCAAATAATCAAATAACTATCATACCATGGAGTAAGACTACTACAGCCAAAGGAAATGATAATTCAGCGTATGTAAAATGTCCTTTACCTACAAATAACCAGACAAGTGTTACATATTTAGTCAGTGGTGACCTAAACAGTATAAATTGTGTAATAAAATAATTTTCTCTTATAATTTCTTATTTATCTAACTACATTTATTATTAAATTAACTATATTTTGGATGAATCATATATCTCTTGTAACTATAAATCTAATTTGGTAACTTGATTATGTTAGCCTGATTATTATAATTCACTAGACCAAAATCAAAGTATTATCTATTTAAGCCCAAAAAATCTATTTCAACATACTCGATAACTCTTTTAAGATAAATTTAGTTATTTGAATTATCTAAATCATCACGATATATTACGTGCATTGTCGCTAATGCGTTATTTGTATTATACAGTCCTTGATAAGCATTCATCTTTGCATCACATTTATTATTGTATTTTTTATTACATATATCTAAATAATAAAGACAAAAATCTAATGATATCTTAGTATGAGTTTCATATTCTATACCTTTTTTAGGATTGTATATTTTACAGTAATTAAGGTATTTATCACTCGCATAACTAGATAATGAAAAGAGAAACAAAAATACAAATAAAAAATTTTTATTCAACATGGCTCCTATAATCTTCTGGTGTTAATAATTCTTTTATTTCTTCTTTTCTGCTTACTTCAATTTCAAATAACCACCCTTTTATGTAGCATGATTGATTGATCAGTTTTGGATTGTCTACTAGCTCTTTGTTTACGCTTACAATTTTTCCAGATAATGGTGCGTAAATATCAGAAGCTGTTTTTACAGATTCAATCACACAAATCTCATCTTCTTTAACATATTCATGATCTAATTTAGGTAAATCAACATAAACGATTTCTCCAAATTCGTTCTGAGAATAATCATCTATACCTACTCTTGCTATATCACCTTTAATTTCAACCCATAAATTAGAATCTGTATATAAGTAGTTTTGATTTATTTCAGCCATAATTCCTCTTCGACAAAACATGTTTATTTTTAGCTAATAGATGATAATAACATAAAAATCCTTTAAAATTAATTTGTTAAATCAAAAGTTAATACGTAGATATTTATGGACTTAAAAGATAAAAATATAATTATTACTGCTGGTGGTACAGGTGGACATATCTACCCTGCACTTGCAGTTGCTGAAATGCTAAGAGAGAATAATGCTAATGTCACGTGGGTTGGTACTCCTAATAGCATGGAAGCCAACATTGTACCTGAATATTTTAATATGCAATATATTAAATCTTCTGGTGTTAGAGGCAAAGGACTTAAAAGAAAAGTAGCATTCCCATTTACACTTATATCAAGTACACTAAAAGCGCGTAAGATACTCAAAAAACTAAAAATTGACTTAGTCATAGGTTTTGGCGGTTATGTATCTGGACCTATATGTCTTGCTGCTGTACAAAAGGACATACCTATAATAATCCATGAGCAAAATGCCAAAATAGGTTTAACAAACAGAATATTAGCCAAACTCGCTACAAAAGTATGCCTAGCATTTGATGTGGAAAATATACAAAAAAGACTTAATACTAAGCAATTAGCTAAAACACAGGTTGTAGGAAATCCTATCAGAAAAGAGATTATAGCTCTTAATGATAAAACAAAGAATATAACCGAGAAAGGTGAACTAAAACTTCTTGTCTTAGGAGGTAGCCAAGGAGCCAAAAGTATAAACAATATTATCCCTGACCTTATTATCGAAACAAATAAGCAAGGAATAAATATAAAAGTATGGCATCAAACAGGCAAGCTTTCTTTTGAAGAAACTAAAAATAATTACAATCAAGTACCCTCAACTCATATCAAAGATATATCAGCGTATATTACTGATATGACCGACGCTTATGAATGGGCTGACATACTAATTTGTCGAGCAGGAGCTCTAACGGTATCAGAATCAGCCACAGCTGGAGTTCCTGCAATATTTATACCATTACCGTCAGCTGTAGATGATCATCAATTTTTTAACGCACAAAATATGGTAAAAAATAATGCAGGATTTTGTATTAGGCAAGATCAAATGACTTTGGAGAATTTAATAGATATAATTAAACCTCTTTATGAAGATAGAGACAAACTTAAAGAAATATCACAAAAAGCAAAAAATACATTGATAAAAGACTCTAGTGAACAGATATTAAAAGCTGTAGAACAAATTTTGAACAAAAAATAAGGATTTAGAAATGAACTTTGATATGTCAAAGCTAATGCAACAAGCGCAAAAAATGCAAGAACAAATGAAAAAAGCTCAACAAGAGCGTGAAAATATGGAAGTAATAGGCGAGTCTGGAGCTGGACTTGTCAGCGTAACAATGACTGGCAAATATGATGTCAAAAAAGTTACTATAGATGATTCTTTAATGTCAGAAGATAAAGAAATGCTAGAAGATTTAATTGCTGCTGCTGTAAATAGCGCAGTTAAGAAAGTAGAAGATAGCTCATCCTCTGCGGATATTGGTAAAATGGCGAAAGAAGCTGGTATTGACTTACCTAATGGATTTAATTTTCCTTTTAAATAATGAACAATCAAATTTTCTCTCCCAAAATTACTGCTGTAATAGAATCTTTGCGTAAATTACCGACTATTGGTAAAAAATCGTCTCAAAGACTTGCATTATATTTGCTTGATAAATCTCCAGAAACTGCTATTACAATTGCTAACTCTCTGTTAGACGCAGCTGAAAATATTAAAAAATGTAAATATTGCCAATCTCTTACTGAAAAAGATATTTGTGATATCTGTAATAGCCAAAATAGAGATGAATCTAAATTATGCATAATTGAAAGTATGCTAGATTTAATAGCTATTGAAGAAGCAGGCTTTTTCAAAGGAAAATACTTCGTACTAAATGGCAGAATATCTCCGCTTGACGGTATAGGACCAAATGAACTAAAACTTAATATTTTAGAGCAAATAATTATAAATAGAGAAATAAGTGAGATTATATTAGCTATCAGTCCTACTGTAGAAGGAGAAACAACCGCTCACTTTATTTCTCAAATGATTGGTAAGGATATAAGAATCTCTAGAATTGGCTTTGGAGTTCCTTTTGGTGGCGAATTAGAATATTTGGATCAACAAACATTAATTCACGCTTTTAATGCTAGAACTAATATCAAATAATTTATTTATTTAATATTCTTTCGATATCAACACAAACATCTATTTTTCTAACTAAGCGAATTAATAAATATAGCTCTCTTCTATTTCTAACTACTACTACACAAGCAAGTTTTGCATGTTTATTATCTACAAACATCATATCAAAGCTTCTGATATTAACTCCCTCTCTTGCAAATGTAGCTGTTATCTTAGCAATTGCGCCCGGAATATTTTTGAGCATAATAGATAGCCTAGCTCTAAAACTAGGATCATCATCAGCATTTGTAAACCAATCAGCATTGATTTGTTTAATTTTTCCATCTTTAATTTTAGAGTACAGCTCATTACAACTTTTTCTATGAACCTCAACATTTCCTTCCTCATTAACGATGCCAACTATTTCATCATTCGGCAATGGCAAACAACAGTCTGCTATACGTGAATCATCTCCATAACGAATTTGTATTTTAGCCATTGCTGATTTCTTATAGGCACTACGCATATCATTGAAATTCTTAACAATAAAATCAATGAAGTTGTTAGGATCAATTAAACCAAGCCCAGTATCCAAATAAAAACGATTTATAGTATCTATACCTTCATAATTAAATAAAGCTCCATCAACAATCTCATTCGGAACTTCTTTTAAATCTACACCAAGTAGTCTGAGTTCTCCTTCTACAATATCTTTACCTCTGATATAATCAATATTTCTATATTGTTGCTTCAAGAAATCTTTGATAGCAGATTTTGCCCTACTGGTCTCAGCAAATTCTAACCAAACTGGATTAGGATCTGCAACTGCAGAGGTAATAATCTCGACATTATCACCTTGTTTTAGACGATAATTAAGTGGTACTGGCTTTCTATTGACTTTAGCTGATATACACTTATTACCAATATCAGTGTGAATAAAATAAGCAAAATCTATACATGTCGAATTAACAGGTAGTTCGACAATATCACCCTGAGGAGTAAAGACAAATACATCATTACTAAATATATCTGATTTAACATTTTCTAAAAACTCTACAGAACTAGCAGTATATACATTTATATCTGATATTTTTTTGAGCCATCTTTGCAATGCTTTGTCTGTTTTTTCACCTATTTTATAACTCCAATGAGCTGCAATACCATATTCTGCTTGGCAATCCATATGATCAGTTTTTATCTGTATTTCTAAAGGAATATTATATGGACCTAAAACAACCGTATGGATAGAGCGATAACCATTAGCTTTTGGTGTTGCGATGTAATCTTTAAATCTTTGAGGAATAGGCTTATACAACTCATGAACTTTGCCTAGAGCAATATAACAATCGATACGATTTGGAACAATAACTTTATAAGCATACATATCCATTATCTCATCAAATGATATTCCCTTTTTACGCATTTTATTATAAATACTATATAAAGTTTTCTTACGTGCTTTAATACCATCATCTATAACGATACCACTTAACTTATCAACCAGGGCATCTTTAACCTGCTGAAAGACTTTTTCTTTATTTTTCTCTACTCTCTTAACTTTTTCTTCCAAAATATGATATCGATATGGATTCATTCCTTCAAATGCAAGAGTCTCTAATTGCTCCTTGAGAGTGTTAATACCTAGCCTATGAGCTAAGGGAGCAAACACATCTAATGTTTCTTTAGATATCCTACGTTTTTTCTCTGGCTTTAAAGGAGCTAAAGTCCTCATATTATGTAATCTATCAGCTAATTTAATGAAAATAACTCGAACATCTTTAGTCACAGAAAGCAACATTTTTCTAAAATTTTCTGCTTGTTGTTCTATTTTATTTTTATGTCTAATCTGTGTAAGCTTAGTTACACCTTCAACTAGTTCTGCCACCTTATCACCAAAAAGAGTCGCAATATCTTCTGCTGTATGATCAGTATCTTCAACTACGTCATGCAATAAAGCAGCTATAATGGTATCAACATCCATATGAAGTTCTGCCAATATACAAGCTACAGCAATAGGGTGTGTAAAGTATGGCTCACCTGAACTTCTAACCTGAGTTTCATGAGCATCCGCACCAAATATAAATGCTTGGGCTATCTTAAGTCTTTCCTCTGCAGGTAAGTACTTAGAAATTAATTGATTTAAACTATAAAAACAAAACATATTTAATTAATATTTTTTACTAATATTTAATTAAATAATAAATTGAATTAAAGACCAAAGCAATTTATAACTACTTTGATTTGAAAGAAATTAGATATTTTCTTGAAATAAATGCCATAAATACTATTAGCGCAATATCTATAATAAGTAATGCAGCTGCTAAAGTTGTATTATACTTCTTTTGAGAGAAAACCGCACCCTGTCCAGGTGGTACAACTGTTGTCGGATTATAAGCCATGCCATATGTTTTAATAATACTAGAGTTTATATCTCTTACATTTACTACAGGAATATCTTCTTTTAAAAAGTTAACTGCAACAGAATTTACACTACTATATTCTGGAGGAAGTTTAGTAGTAACACCAGTAGGAAAACTATGTATTTTCAAAACTTGATCATTAGAAGCTACATTAGTTGCTTTTTTATCAGTTTTTAACTTCTTATCAGATTCTTCAACTTTGACTGTTGGTTGTTTCAAACCTATCGACGCCATATTACCACCGACATTTATATAGGCTTTTATAGTATCATCACCAGCAGCTTCTTTGTACATCTCTAAACGTTTTGCAACAGATGTATTTGTAGAGTCTTTATATGGAATATTGATTACTTTGAAGTTATTTCTTTTAATAGCGTCGTTTAATTTAAGTATAGCTCCTGGAGTCATTCCATAACCATTATCATGAGATCCTCCTAGAGTAATTCCTAAAACATCAAAATCAAATATTCCTTTTTCAACTAAGTTTCTATATATATCAGGCCATGTAAATCCTGGTCTATTTGCACCAAATTGTGAAGCCCCTGCTGAAAATATAATCAAAGGTTTAAGCTTTAATGTTTTGATAGCTGATAACATAGCTATATCTAATGCAGGGTAAGATCCTGTTTCTTGTACAGCAACAGTATCGCCCTCTTGAAGATTAAGCTGACTTAGCCATTGAACAAAAATAGCTGCCATATTTGGATTTACTGAAGATCTTTTTGCATATAAATCACCAGAATCTGTAGTTATCTCCGTCATCGACAAACCTATTAATCCAGTACAAGATACATCACCCATTGACTTACACAAATAACCTTTTGACATAAAATATTGTTGTGTCAGGTCGAATGCTTCTTCTGTCAATTCTGCTGCTTGTAACTTTTGTGTATAACCTTTAGTTTCAACAACTAGATTTTTCTCGACTATGTACAAAGATATAAGCATAAAAGCACTTAAAAACAATATGATATATCTAGATAAAAATTTACGGTGCCAATACATCGTTTTCATATTATATTCCTACTATTTGAGGTCCAATCAAAACTATTAGTAACAAACGTATAATAATAGAGGCGATTAATAAAGATCCTATTGTTTCTATAAGACCTTGTCTATCTATTGATAAAGTTATAAGTCCTGGAATAATATATCCAATGACCTGAATCTGGTTAGAGTAAAAGCTCGTAGTTAAGTATTGTGAAAACAACATATTACAAACTGTACCCAATATAAATGATAAAAGAACTGTTATAGCTATCCTTCTTCTACCATAGATAATCATAAATTTTGACATAAGCCTAACTATGCCAAATATTATGATCGAAATAATAATAGTTACTATAACTCTATCAGGAGCACCCATTTCTAGCGCAAAATAACCGGGTACAACCATACCACCAGTAGATAATCCTAACAGTGATACAAAAACCAAACCAACAATAAGACCAATGCCTATCGAGAGCGTTAATGGATCCATACTTTCTCCTATTTATTTAAAAACTATAAACCATGTTTTTGTTTGTGACTCTGATCACAATAATCAACTAAACTCATACCAATATCTTTAATATTACCAACACCTACCAGCATATATGTATCAGCAGGTTGAGTTACATTAATTTTTTCTAGAATCTCTAGCGGCTGCATATCTTCACACACTATAACTTGAGCTGGCTTAATCCCCAAAGATTTAGAATATTTTTTATAAAAAGACACAAACACATCTGTACCTGTGCCAATAAGAGTTACCAAATCAGGCTTCTCCCAGTTTAGTATAGCTTCAGCAATCTGCTTAGATCTATCTTCTCTATCGTCTCTACAATTAACAACTAATACTTTTTTATCACAATACTGATATTTGCTGTATAACTTATCCCATAGCATTTTCGTTGATACAGGATCATTAGCAGCAAAAGCATTAGCAAAATTCATCTCTGAATTATTAATGTCAAAGTTATACTCAGTCATAGCACCAGGATCTGGAGTCGCCTCCCACATGCCTTTAAGAGCAATATCTCTAGGAATTCCTAAATCATCAGTTACTTTTAGAGCTAAGGCAACATTTATCTTAAATTCAGAATATACAAATTTATTGATTTCATCATCTGAAACTAATTCAGCATCTGCTGCTGTAGCCACAAAAAGCTCTGTTGCTCTATCCTTACAAGCGTATTCAAAAAAATCAATATGTGTATCTTCTGCTGTGAAATACTTAGATTTTACAGGAACTGTACCTGCCAATGCCTTAGCAACATCTCGCTCTGTTGGTCCCATCACATCTAAATGATCTGGGCGAGCATTTGTCAAAACACCATGAGTCGCTTTAATCAATTTCAATTCACATAACGATTGAAGCAATGGTTGAAGAGCCATACATTCAATTATTATAGCATCTGCTTTCGCACGTCTTGCTTTGAACATTATTTTAACTTGTTCAGCAATATTGCTAAAACCAATTCTAAAAACCGGCGTTTCTGTTCCATCTACATCAATATATCTAGCCAATGTACCTGTAGTTTTTGCTACAGTCCTATACCCTCCAGCTCTAACTCCTGCAGCAATTAATCTTGCAACACTTGATTTACCTCTAGTGCCATTTACATGAATCCTAATAGGAATACTCTTGATACTAGCGTTATGTACAATATTTTCTACTATCAGATACAAACATAAAATTACAAATACTATTATGATTAACCAAAAATCCAAAACAGCTACCTCATTCGTAACACAAATCAACCATAATTATAACATCCATATTATTAAATATATACAGTAACCATGTTGAACTTAATTTTATTTAGACATCCATATACCTTGTCTCAGGCATAAAATATATTATAGGTATCATGATTATAGAAGCTACAATAAGGAGCCATGCAGGCGCTAGTAAACTGCCTGTAGATACAACTAATGATGTGGCTACAAATGGTATAGTCCCACCAAAAAAAGAATTACCAATATTATAACTCAGACCATTTCCACTATAACGATATTTTGTATTAAAGAGTTCAGGAGCTGCTGCCCCATATGCACCCCATATTGCCATCAAAGGCACGCTTAGAACAATCATTGCAAGAATAAGTGATGCAGTACCCATTCCCATAATCATAAAACTAGGATATGAAAAAATTAGATAAATAATAATAGAGAACTTTATTAATGGTTTTCTACCAAGACGATCACTTAAATATCCCCACAAAGGTGCAGAAAAAGAAAAAATTAGACTAAATATAGTTACTATTGCTAAAGAAAAAAATTCTGAATAATTAAGCTCAACAAAGTAACTACTCAGATATGAAAGTACTAAGTAATACATGATATTCGCATATGCCGATAAAGCAATCGCAAAAAACAAAGGTTTTTTTTGTATACTAAACATTTCTCTTACTGGCTTTGCTGAAACATCTCCCTGAGCTTCTAACTCCTCAAAAGAATAACTCTCAGGTATTAGCAATCTCATCACTAAAGCAAGTAAAGCAAGAATCAGACCGATTATATAACCAATTCTCCACCCCCATAAATCAAGGATTTCTTGACTAAAAACACCAAATAAAATCATCGCAACCAGTGATGCTAAAAAAACACCTGTACCAGAAGACATAGTAGCAAAACTTGCAATAAACCCACGACGATCAGGTTTTGTAGACTCGATCATAAAGACCATAACACCACCATACGATCCTCCGATAGAGAATCCTTGAAGTAATCTCATCAAAACTAATATAGTTGGTGCCAACACCCCAATACTTTGATATATTGGTAGTATAGCAATCACAAACATTGGTAATATCATCATAACTACAGAGATTACCAATGCTTTCTTACGACCAAAGCGATCACCAAAACTACCCATGATCACACTACCAATAGGTCCCATAAAAAAACCTGCAGCAAAAACACCAAAAGTCATCAATATAGCAGTATATTTACTAAAACTTGGGAAAAATACACTAGCAATAACAGGTGTTAAATATGCAAAGAGCATAAAGTCATACCATTCAACAATGGTACTTGCTGAAGCAAAAAAAACGTGCCTTTTTGAAAAACGATTCATTTATTATAAATAATTTACACAGTTGAGAATTATACTTTATATTTAAAAATGAGACATTTCAATCACAAAAATTGATTTTAAAAAATCAGATCAATAATAGGAAAATAATAATTGTGGTGCGGACGGGGAGACTCGAACTCCCACGGTTGCCCGCTGGAACCTAAATCCAGTGCGTCTACCAATTTCGCCACGTCCGCAATATTCTGGGGTGATTGATGGGACTTGAACCCACGACAACCGGAATCACAATCCGGGGCTCTACCAACTGAGCTACAACCACCATTACAAATTGCTATATTTTAACAATGTAATGGCACGTCTGGCAGGATTCGAACCTGCTACCCTCGGCTTAGAAGGCCGATGCTCTATCCAGATGAGCTACAGACGCATCAAAAAATGGTCGGAGCAGAGGGATTTGAACCCCCGACCCTCTGGTCCCAAACCAGATGCGCTACCAAACTGCGCTATGCTCCGACAATTTTAAATTAATGGTGGCCTGAGGCGGAATCGAACCACCGACACGAGGATTTTCAATCCTCTGCTCTACCGACTGAGCTATCAGGCCAATGACAGGTATTATACATACATATATATGCTTAAGTCAACACTTTTGTATGTATTTTATTACATTTTTTCTTCATAAAAAGTTTTTATATATTTACCATCTGCGTAAGCATACAATGTCTGTGCTACTGAAGTAGATTCTGAACAAATATTTCCTTGCTTATCAATAGCTATAAGGCCTACATAATCACCATGAACATCACTCTCTGCTATAGATTTATCTACTGCTTGTGATAATGACATTCCATCTTTAACTCTAGTTGCTATTTTTGCCGCTACTGCTTGGTTGATAATATGCTCGCCAATACCCGTACATGATATACCCATAGACTCATTAGCAAAATTACCTGCAACAGTTGGACTATCGCCGACTCTACCAGGATATTCAAAGCCTGCCCCTCCAGTTGAAGTAACTGCACAGATCTTACCCTTAGAATCAAGAGCAACAACTCCTATTGTTCCTGTATAACCCTTTTTAAGTTGTAAATATTCTTGGTATCTTTTTTCTGTCATTGGATTATATGTTGGCAATCCCATCACATCATGGGCAAATGTAGTTGCTTGATCTCCACCTAAAATACTATGATGTTGTTGCATTAATTTATTTGCAACTTCTATAGGGTTTTTTATATTTTGAATATTTATCACACCTGCAAACTTTTGTTTTTGACTATCGATTATAGATGCCGACATTCTGATTTGTCCATCTTGCTGTACCCTTGAACCTGTACCGGCATTAAATATCTCATCATCCTCAAGAAGTTTTGCTGCGAAAACTGCTGCCTCATTTGCATCATCTATATCTTTTAGGTAATTGTAGGCTTTTTGAATAATTGGTAATAAATGTTGATGATAATCGCCAAATGATGTGTTTTTATCCTCTCTAGCTCCACATCCGCCATGAATTATAATCTTTTGCATAACAGCTCCAATTTTAAATTAATATTGTGTATCTAAATATGATTATATCTAAGATGCTCAAAATCTCATACAACAAATATAGTTGAAGTTAATTAAATGATTAGGATGTAAACAGATTAAAAATAAAAAAATATTAGAACTCTACTAGACAAGTATTAAGATCAAATTTCTGACCTTCTAAAAGCATATGCATACGAATATCGATCAAACTAATAGGAGCATTATTACGAGCATTATGTAACGATGAATGCTTAAGGTGAGAGAAGTCTATAATGGTTACCATACCTGAGCCAACAACCTCTATCACATTCTCAGAATTTAGTAATGCTGATGTATCCTCATCAATACCAACACCGACCATATAAGGGTTGTACGATAACGCTGCTAAAAGTCTACCAAGTCTATCTCTTTGAGAGAAGTGCTGATCTACTAGTAACTTGTTAGTTAAACCCAACCCAGGAGCAAGGTTAACCATATTACATCTAGGCATAAGACCCGCTTGACCACCAGCAATCATAAAGCCAGAGATAAAAGCAGCTCCTGCTGATGTACCTGCAACATTAACGCCTTTTGCATTCAATCTACGAATAAGTTGCGCTATCGGAGTGCCTCCAAGGGTAGTAGAAAGTAAAAGTTGATTACCTCCTGTCATAAAGATACCCGTACTTTGTGCAAGTAAATCCTGATAATCTTTGTTAGTAGTCGCATCTAAGCGAGTTTCTATCTTTAGATTATAGACATCTTTGACTCCCATTTTAGAGAAAATATCAACATAGATATCACCTGTATCTGAAAGTTTTGAAGCTGTTGGAATAACAGCTATTTTTGCTTCGCTTCCACCTGAAAGCTCAACAAATTTTTCTAATACCGTAGGGCTTGCAAACTTATCTTCGCCACCACCAATTGGCATAATATAACCACGGTGATCTTTTTTCACTGGTTTAGAAGGCATCTTAGAAATCTCCTTTATAAAAAATTAATTATATATAGTAAATAATATTAGCAATAATATTTTGTTGAAATAATACTAATTAATTAGAAACATTTCTATAAAAAAGGTTTATTTTTAGCATATAAATTGATATGCAGTTAATATTATTTACCCTGATAGCAATTGATGATATGCTATGCGATAAATATTATTACTTAAATTAACTATCTTAAGATGAAAAATATCAAAGCACTGACAATTGGTGGGGCGACTCTTGACACTATCATAGAATATGAAGAAATGTTCACTATGAATATGCAAAAGAAAGATACCACTCAATCTTTTATGCTACTTGAAGAAGGTGCAAAAATTGAAGTAACTGAACAAAAATCTTTTTCTGGTGGTGGTGCAACTAATGCTGCTGTTTCTTTCAAAAAACAGGACATTGACGTTAGTTTCTTTGGCAAAATCGGTAAAGATATAGCTGGTGAACAGATAAGCAATGAGCTTAAAGACCTTGGAATTGATATCTCTAACATTCGCTACTCTGATAAATATGGCACAGCTACATCTTACGTAGTACCGACACTAAGTGGGGATAGAACAATTTTTGCATACAGAGGTGCAAACAAAGATATCCTGCAAGATGATTTGCCTTCTAAAGCAATTATAGAGAGTGACTTTATTTATATTACATCTTTGAGCAAATCTTCTGCTGCTAGACTACCCGAAATAGTTAAATTAGCAGCTGATAACAACACAAAAGTGGCTATCAATCCAGGTTCCAGCCAACTTAGCGTTGGAGAAAGTTTTATCAAAGATTCAATGTTTGGCATAGATATTCTTGTATTAAATTTTCAAGAAGCTCAAAAACTAATGTTATCGTTATTATCATCTAATGATAAGGATATTGTAGAATCTAAAGACAGACTTGAAACTCCTCTTGATGAAGGAAAAAGTGATTTTTTAAATGCTACTTTTAGATTGAAAGATTTCTTTAGAATCTGTTTAGATTTGGGTGTAAGAATAATTGTAGTGACAGATGGCGCTAATGGTGTATATGCTGCCTCTAAAGATAAAATATATCATAGTGAGTCTTTGAGAATTAATAACGTTGTCAACACTCTTGGTGCAGGTGACTCATTTAGCTCAACATTCTGTGCAAATATTTACAAAGGTAAACCTATAGAAGAAGCTATCAAGTATGCTCTGATTAATTCTAGCCATGTGATACAGCATTCTGATGCAAAATCTGGTCTACAAACATCTGAAAGTCTTGAAAGAATAAAGTCTAAAATGAATTGTGGGTTGGATAAAAAAATTACAGTTACACCGTGGTAACTTAATTTTAAAACTATTCACTCATCCCTCTATTTCGCTCCGTCATTCCCATGAAGATGGGAATCTCATTAACCAGAACCATCAACTAAAAGATACCCACCTGCGCTGGAGTGACAGCAGAATTATAAGCTGAAAACAATAATAACAAAATTATTTATTATTACCTCCTAGCTAAATAATCGCTCTCAAAAAATGACTCAACATCGGCAACATAATAATCAATCTCTTGATTATCATAAAAATTAGCCTCCGATTTATGATCATCTGCATGAACTAATACAGTTTGCATCCCTAAATGCTTGGCAGGTACTAAATTGTGTGATGAATCTTCAAAGAAAATTGCATTGGCAAAATCAATATCAAACCTCTCTCGTCCTATTTCAAAATATTTAGTCTTTGGCTTGGAAACTAAGCCTGTATCCTCTATGGTTAAGATACCATCAAAACTATCATCTAAACCTAACTGTTTTAAAACTCTATAAGTATGAAAATTAGAAGCATTAGTAAAAATATAAGTACGATTTCCTTTTCTTAGATCATTTATATAATTATTTAGTTTCTCGTTTGGTTTAAAGTGACTAATCTCAATATTATCAATATAATCAAGGAACTCTTTTGGCTCAATATTGTGATAACGCATCATCCCAAGCATAGTAGATCCAAACTCATAATATAGTTCATCACGAATTATATTAGCTTTGTCGGTATCTGAGATATTTAGTTTTAGTTTGATATAATCACTCATTCTCGCCATTTGGCTATCAAATAGACCATTTCTGTAAGAGTAAAGAGTATTATCTAAGTCAAATATGTAGGTTTTCATTATTCTAAAGCCTTTTTATAAACATTATCAAGTGATACTATCATCTTATCTAGAGTAAAGAAATTTTCTTCATCTAGATACTCTTTTGTATTCATTGCCTCTATTTTATCTGCTAAATCCATATAATCGTCTAAAGATAAGAGTTCGACATTTTTGCTATATCTAGCAACAGTTCTATTTCCGTAAGTATCAGAAAGTAGAAGCTTATTTTTTGCTCCCAAGGACTGTAATGCAGCTATTGACATCCCTTCCCATCTAGAAGGTAAAATGAATATATCTGATGCTTTTAATAGATTATAAATATCTCTTCTAGTACCTAAAAAAATAATATTTTCTATATTCCTAGATTTAACATAACGCTCTATCTCTAACTTAGTGTCCCCATCTCCGACAAAATAAAATATAAAATCTTTATATTTTGTATTTAAAAATTCTATGGACTTTACTAGAGAAAGATAATCTTTCTGAAAATCAAATCTTGAAATAGTAATACAGATTGTTTTATTTGGTAAAAAACCTAGTTCTTTTCTTAATAGCTCTTTAGGCTTAAGGCCATCTATCAAAGAATAGTCAATGCCATTATATATTTTTATTGAATTTAGCTTATATAGCTTGTGTAGTGTAACCTCATCTTCATCAGATGTAGTTATGATCTTGTCAGCTCTCTTATATAAGAAAGATTCTAATTTCTTTCGTAAAATGTAGCTAATTTTAGCAATTAGTCCTTTTTGAAATTCATACTTATGAACATGAAAACCATGAATGCTTATGAGCTTAAAAAATTGTAGTTTATACAAAGACAAAAAAGGCTTCATACTATGAAAGTGCACAATATCTGGCTCATATAATTCAATATCTTTCTTCGCATATCCATTGTTTATTTCTACGTTTTTCAAATCTTTGAATTTATCAAAGTTTACACCCCCCTTAGCAAAGATTTTAAAATCGTAGTGAGGCATGTTTTTACATATTTGAAAAAGATGTTCTGGACCACCACCAATTGATAAATGCTCTGTTACTAAAGCTATTTTCATCTAGATCTCTTCAGTACTTTTGTGAGCAATATTTTTACTATATTTACATACATAAAAAACTTACCTTTATTTGTATTTGTTATATTTTTAAAAAACTTATTTATTACATTACTAATTTTTTTTCTTTGCGCAAAAACAGCTTTATTAAAAACACAGCAACTACATGCTAAATAATATTTATATAAAACTGATGCTTGATATATATAAACAGCATCAGATAAACAGAAATCTTTTTCTATTAAAAATTTATTTTGTGAAACAAATATATCAATATAAGTATCGGATGTTTTAACAATATTTCTTATATTCTTAGCTGTCCCCATAATACTTGATTTTCTTTGAAAGTAAAAATACTTAATTGAACTATTTCTCACAATCTTGTTAGCTGATAAGAATAACTTGTACATAATATCTAAATCTTCAAAAATAATTCCTTCTCTAAATCTATTTTTTTTATATAAGAAGCTATTAAATAATTTACCCCAAGCAGATGTTTCTAATTTATTTAAAATAAGTTTATTAACAGCTTCTTTTTGAGAGAATATTTTAATTTTATTAGTATTAGAAATATCTTCTACATTAAAATCATATACATTTTCAAACCCTACTATTGAAATATCAGCATTATTATCGATAATATTTTGATATAAAGTATTAATGTAATCTAGAGCAACCCAATCATCACTATCAATAAAAGTAATATATTTACCTTTATAGATGTCTAATCCTGCATTTCTGGCACTAGACAGTCCACCATTCTTTTTATTTATTAAAATAATACGGCTATCTTTATTTATATATTGTTGACATATCTCTAACGAATTATCAGTAGAACCATCATTTACAAGTATAATTTCTAGACTTTTATAAGTTTGATTAATAACAGATTCTAAACATCTAACTAAATAGTCTTGAACATTATAAACTGGTATTATTACACTTATTAAAGCTAACTTATCATCCATCGCTATTCCTTAATCACTCTGTATTTACGTAGTAAAAAACTACAATACTTTCTAAAAAGAATATAGAAAACCCTGCAATTCCTATGTATAAAAAGCATTTTAAATACCTTGCTTAAGGTGAGAAATTCTCTATTATAATCATACAGGTGTGACTTTAAGATCTCAGATTTTTCTTTACCTAAATTATATTTCTTTACAAAATATTTATAGGTTTGATATGCTTTCTTAAATTTAGCTGTTGTTATTCTTTCATGAGGATGACTAATGTCAACAATATAGTTTGCTTTTTTTATATTTAATCCAATTTTATTATTATCTAAAAGCCTATACCAACAATCAAAGTCTTGCCACATTTTTAATTTGATATCAAAGAGATTATTTCTTAGATTTTCAACTCTAGTAAAAATTTGATTACCAATATAGTTTGTATGCATTATAGACCTTTTATCAACCACAGTGGGCATATTTGAAGGAGATGATATTCCAGAATTTTTTAAATAAAACCTTTCAGCAAATAGACAAACCACGTTTTTATCATTTATATTTTCTTGCCAATATTCAACAAAATCAGCAATTCTTGACTCTAGAAAATAATCATCATCATCTAAACCAGTGATATACTCTCCCTTAGCTTCAATAATTGCTTTATTTCTAGATACACAAGCACCACTATTTTTCTGATTTTGAAAAAACCTAACTCTAGCATCGGTTTCTGAAAGAGCTTTAAGATAAGATATTGTTTCATCTGTTGAACAATCATCAACAACTATTAACTCAATATTCTGATAAGTCTGTTCTCTAACTGAATTAACTGCTCTTTTCAATAGCTCTATTCTATTATATGAGGGGATATATACTGTTACTAAAGGGTTATTCTTCATTATTTAAAACTTAGTCACATTGAAATAAATCTCTTGTGTAGACTTTATGCTCTACATCAAGTAAATTTTTATCATTTCTGTTAGTGATAATTAAATCACAAAGACTTTTAAAAGTCTTTAAACAATCTACATTAACAAAGTTATTATCATCAGAATCTAGTATTGGCTCATATACTATGACTTTAATATTAGATTTAACTAACTTATCAATAATATCAAAAACTGCGGACTTTCTAAAATTATCACTTCCCTCTTTCATTACTAATCTATATATACCGACAACATTTGGTTTTTTATCTAATATTTGTTGTGTAATAAAGTCTTTGCGTGTTTCATTAGACTGTACGATCGCACTAATTAAATTATTAGGTATGTTTAAATAATTTGCTTTTAATTGCTTTGTATCTTTAGGTAAACAATAACCTCCGTAACCAAAACTAGGATTATTATAGTAATCGCCTATTCTAGGATCTAAACATACTCCTTTGATAATATCTTGAGTATTCAAATTATGTGGTTCAGCATAGGTATCAAGCTCGTTAAAATATGCTACTCGCATTGCTAAGTAGGTATTAGCAAAAAGCTTCACAGCCTCTGCTTCTGTAGAATCCATATACAAAATTGGAACATCTTTTTTTAATGCTCCTTTTTCTAACATCCTAGCAAAACTCTCTGCAGCTTTTGACTTCTCTCCTATTATAATCCTACTAGGATAAAGATTATCGTATAGTGCTTTACCTTCTCTAAGAAACTCTGGTGAGAATATAATATTACTTACACCTAACTCCCGCTTTAATAAGCTTGTAAACCCTATTGGAACTGTTGATTTAATTATAATAGTGGAGTTTAGCGATATCTCTATACAATCTTTGATAACAGCTTTCAGAATAGAAACATCAAAAGTATCTGTAATATCATCATAATCTGTAGGTACAGATATAACAATATATTCAGCATCTTTATAGGCTATACGCTTATCAGTAGTCGCTATATAGTTAAGCTCCTTTTCTTGTAAATACTGCTCTATATACTCATCTTTTATTGGTGATATTTTATTATTAAGTAAGTCAACTTTGGCTTGATCTACATCTAGAAGACAAATTTTATTATTTTGTGCTAGTAAAATACCATTACTCAGACCCACATAGCCTAAGCCTACTATTGTTATTTTCATTTCTTTCTCACAATCACATAATTAACATTGAGATGCCGCCAACTAACTTCTATCTAAATTATCAAAAGCCATACATAGGCTTCTATTAGTATGTTTTACACTATTTTTCATAAAATAGCTTTTCACAACATTTATAACAAAATCGGTATTTTCAAAACTCAAATCAAAATACATAGGCAACCTAACTATTTTTTCACTTTCAGATGTTGTAAATATATCATCTCCAAAAAAATTACCATATTTTTTACCCGCTATAGATGAATGTAATGGAATATAATGAAAAACTCCTAATATAGAATTTTCTTTTAAATATTTTAAAAATAAAGATCTTTCATTTAAATTACTTAACTTTATATAAAACATATGTCCATTATGTTTACAGCCTCTAGGAACAATTGGCAAATCTACGAATCCTTTATCTAGGAGAGGTTTTAATCCATTATAATATCTATCCCACAATGCAAGACGTTGATTATTAATCTTATCGGCTATTAGTAATTGGGTATATAGATAATAAGCTAAAATATCACTTGGTAAATATGATGACCCTATATCAACCCAAGTATATTTATCAACTTCACCTCTAAAGAATTGTGTTCTATTTGTACCTTTTTCTCTAATTATCTCTGCTCTTTCTATAAATTTTTCATTATTAATAATAATTGCTCCACCCTCACCCATGGAGTAATTTTTTGTTTCATGAAAACTATAACAACCTATATCACCTATAGTGCCTAATGCCTGCCCTTTATAGCTAGACATAACACCCTGAGCAGCATCTTCAACAACAAAGAGATTATGTTTTTTAGCAATTGTCATAATACTATCCATATCACATGCAATACCTGCATAATGAACTGGAACAATAACTTTAGTTTTTGATGTAATAGCAGCTTCTATTTTTGTTTCATCTATATTCATGGTATCTGGACGAATATCAACAAACACTATCTTCGCACCTCGCAATACAAATGCATTTGCTGTCGATACAAAGGTATATGAGGGCATAATTATTTCATCGCCTTCTTTTATATCAAGCAATATAGCCGCCATCTCTAAAGCATGAGTGCATGATGTAGTTAATAGAGCTTTTTTGCATTTAAACTTAGCTTCAAACCATTTATGACATAATTTAGTGTATTTATTATCACCACATGTTTCTATTTGTTTGAACAAATTATCAAACTGATATGGAGTATTAAATTTGATCATGATAATTTCTCAATTTCAATATATTTTTTTTCAAGCTCTAACAAATCTTTTTTTCTGTTTTTTAATTTTCTTGCTGGACATCCTATATATATTGCCCAAGCTTCGGTTGATTTATTAATTAGGCTCATAGCTCCAACAGAAGTACCTTCGTTTAAAACGACACCTGGCATAATTGTAGAGCCAGCCCCAATAATTGTATGTTTTTTCAATATTACTTTAGAAAATAATTCTTTTTTGTAAATTTTAGGAATAGTTGAGTTTGTCATGGTTTTTCCACTGTAATCATCTGATTGTGTGAAAATTTTAACTCCGTAAGCAACTGTAGTAAAATCCTCGAAAATAATCCCTTCGACTCCACCGGCAATTAAACATTGAGGTGTTATATGAACATTTTTACCAATTTGTAATTTTCCTGAGATAACACAAAAATCATCTATTCTTGAATTATCTCCCACTTCGATTTGATCATGATTATAGATACTTGCCTTATCACTAATTTTTACATTTTTACCAACATACTTAAAACCTAACTTGCCTAACTGTTCCTCTGTATAGTATGCCATATTAATCCTTAAATAAATTCCGTAGTTGCTTTATGTAGTTTTTCTTAGAAAAATATGCTTTTACCCTTATTTGATTCTCTTTTTTTATTTTATTATTTATAACGTTAATATTTATTTCATTAACATCAAATATTTTAATTCCTAAATCATTAAATAATTGCCATTGAGTCGTATTATTAGTTATATAAATTTTTTTTCCCAATCCCAATAATGTAATAATATTCCCCATAGCTTGCTGACGATTATTTGCAAATATTCCTATATCTATTTTTGATAAAAAGCTTAAGTATTTATCAAAAGGCAAAAATTCTGTAAGTGCTTCAAACTTTTCTCCAAAAAGCTCTTTTCCTCTGCTTATAACTCGTATAGCATATTGATCATCACCATATGATAATGGACAAAATATTTTTATATTCTCATTTTTATATTTATAAAGCTTTTCTAAAACATCTAAATGATCATTTGTTTCAGTCGCAGAATTCCCTAGTTGTATATTAACTGTGCTTAAGTCATCTTTTCTATCTTCAACATCACATTTTTTATAGAGATTACTAGGATAAACTAAACATTCATTGTATTTACCTTTTGCACCATACCATTTTTTCACAAGTAAATAATCACCATAAATATATGTCATTAGATTACGAATTTTTCTTATAACTCTTCCTCTTAAAAAACTCTGTTTCTCTGGGAAATAAAAGTCTCCTCCCCACATTACCCAATAACATTTTTTATATAACCATGGTTGCATAAAAAGAAGTTGATCAATTCTTGGTGAAAAAAGTCCATGTAAAATAATTTTATCTGCTTTATTCATTACAGCAATTAAAGAGATAACTTGCCTTTTACTATTTAAAAAAACTACCTTTTCTTTATTTTCAAAGCCTTTATCATCGCCAAACAAATAAAATTTGTGATCGTCAATATTAAAATGCTCTTTTAAGAAAGAGTAAAAAGGAGGCAAAAATTTACCCTCATTGACCCCTATATGCAATATCATTTTTAGTTAATAATCCCATCATCTAAGCTATAAATCTTGTCATACCCCTCTATAGTAGAAAGTCTATGAGCTATTGTTATTATAGTTATATCCTTTAACTCTTTTATCACATTTGTGACCTCTTTTTCTGTTTCAGTATCTAAAGCTGATGTTGCTTCATCCATCACTAATATTTGTGGATTTTGGTATAGTGCCCTAGCTATGCCAAGTCGTTGGCGTTGACCACCTGATAGTCTAATACCATTTTCGCCAACAAAAGTATCTAAACGTTTGTTTAAATTACTAACGAAATCATCAAGTTGCGCCATCTCTAAACACTTCCAAACCTTAGTTTCATCTATACTTGTCTTTGGCTCACCAAAAGCAATATTCTCTTTGATAGATGTATCATAGAGTATAATTTGTTGCGGAATATATGCAAATAACTTTTGTAAAGCTTGAACACTACTTGTCTGCTCATTTTTTTCAATCGGCACTTCGACTCTGCTCAGTGGCCTTGGATTATTGTTGCTGTATGTTACTTGTTTATTATCTATGTAAATACTGCCACTTTGTGGGATATAAAATCCCATTAGCAAATCAACTAAAGTACTTTTACCAGAACCTGAAGGACCTATAAAAGCTGTTTTTTTACCCTTTTCTATAGTTACAGAAATATCTTTTAGAGCTTGAGTACCATCACGATAGCTATAACTAACATTATCTAAGCAGATATTTTTTTCAAACTTTATATCCAAGTTAAAATTATCTTCTACACTATCTGAATAGCTTTGATATTTGCCTAACTCTTCATATATTACTTTTAAAGCTGGAAGAGAGTATCTGATACTGGTTATCGCTTGCATAATCCTATTAAGTGCTGGTAGTAGCTGTGTTGCAGCAACCCCAAATACAGATAATAATATAAAAATCGAATTTGTCGACTCACCAAAGGCTATTAAAGCTAACAAAGTAACCAAAACAAAGGTAATCGCTATAGCCTCTATAAAAAATCTTGGTAGAATTTGAAATATTTGATTAAATTGTAATGATCTATTAAGCATGGCCGCCTTTTCATCAAACTCATTTATAAATACTTTTTCTTTATTATAAAGTTTTATTTCCTTTATCCCTGATAAACCATTCATAGTTGTTTGAGTCATGCTTTTCCAAGCTTCTGCTCTTTGCTTACCGTATTTAGTTAAAATTCCTTTTATTCTTAACATGAAGATAAATAAAGAAACTCCTAAAATTAGCAAAGTAAAAAAGCTAAACAAAAAATTTATGTATAACAATAAAGCAACTATAAAAATACATGAAAATAAATCAGTCATTAATATACCCAAGGGATTAATAACTCCATTAGATAACTGATTAGTTTCCGCGTTTATATTACGTATAAGTGTTGGTGTACTTCTAGTTAAATGAGATTCATAATCCATCGATATATATAGTTTAAATAGCTTTTTTTGAATACTAAGAACTATAGAGTTTAAAAATTTGGTTTGAAACCAAAATAATACCACACCAATTATATTCTTTATCCAAAAAGCTAAGATCAATAAAGCTATGCTTATAAGCACTATTTGAAAATGGCTAAAACCACTCAGAAAATGTATATTATCAAACTGATTTGGATTAACTAACACACTCACAAAAGGAATAACAGCTCCAACACCTAGCATAGAAGATGTAGAACCTAAAAATAATAGAACAAGATATAAAAAAAACCTTTTTTTCTGAGTGGTATCTAAAATACCGAAGAAATATCTAAAAAATTGCTTCATTTCACACCACTATCTATCACTTCATCATAAGCTGATTTATAACTTTCAACCATTTTTTCTAGACTAAAGATATCATCAAATCTAGCTTTAGCATTTTTACCATATTCTTCAGCTTTTTGTTTATCTTGCCAAAGCTCTTTGAGTTTGTTAGCTAGATCTTGACTATCATTTGGCTTTGCTACTAATCCTGTTTGTTTATCAATATTTACAAAAGTTGTACCTGTGCCAATTTCACAAGTTATCATTGGTTTAGCAAACATGCTTGCCTCTAGCAGAACTAACCCAAAGGCTTCTGTTCTTATATTTGATGGTAACACCAAAGCATAACTTAATTTTAGTAATGATAATTTATCTTTATCATCTAATGCACCAACAAATTTTACATTTTGTAGATTATTTTGCTTAACTTTTTGCTCAAGCAACTCCCTTTGATCTCCATCGCCAACCATAACAAGTGGATAATCTTGCTCTTTCATAGCATCGATCAAGACGTCTAAGCCCTTATAATACCTCAGGCCTCCAATATAGATGAAGAATTTTTTGACATCAATATTATTTTTCCAATATAAATAGTTTTCCTCATCAATATTATAATCTGATTTATTCAAACTCATTGGAATAACTCTTTTACAAGCTTTAACTTGTTTGAGTATTTCACTACTCTCAAGATAATTAGGAGATGTTGGTAAAATATATTTTGCACCATTAAGAAATCTTTTCATTAAAGACTTATATAACATCATCAATCTTTTTTGCTTGATAATATCTGAGTGATATGTGATTATATATGGCTTATTTGGTCTACAAATAGCCTGCAACAAATCAGCATATGGATATGGGAAATGATAATGGATAATATCAACTTGCTTAGCTAATTTTTTGAATTTCTTAATTGCCGATAATGAAAAAGTAGTCGATGCAATATTTAGATTAGTTTTAGCAAAATGTAATGTATAAAAATCTTTATATATAGTTCGATTCTCTTTACCCATAGCTAGAATATGTATATCTAAATTATACTTTTTAGCCATAGCAACTGACAGCTCATGAATGAACTTCTCTATACCACCATAGGTATACGGATAAAATGACTTAAATACATGTAAGATCTTCATTTTTTAGATATCATTCTCTTTAGAATAGTTCTGCCATCTAACAATATCAACACATATATCATCTATAGTTTTTTTTGTTTCAAAACCAAGTTCTTGTTTTGCCTTTGTAACATTTGCATACATCTCTGCAATATCACCAGCTCTTCTATCAACTATTTGATATGGAATCTTTTTACCTAAAGCTTTCTCATACGCTGTGACAATCTCTAATACGCTACAACCATTACCTGAACCTAAATTATATGCTCGCCAATCAGGATTAGTTTTTGAGACATGCTCAAGTGCTAATATATGCCCTATCGCCAAATCTACGACATGGATATAGTCTCTAATACAAGTACCATCTCGAGTGTCATAATCACCACCAAATATACTAAGTTTGGATAATTTACCAGAGCCAACTTGCCCAACAAAAGGCATTAGGTTATTTGGGATACCTTGAGGATCTTCGCCAATCATACCACTACTATGAGCACCTACAGGATTGAAATATCTAAGACACGTGATATTAAAGTTATTATCAGCCTTTTGTAGATCTGCTAGGATATTTTCTATAATTAGCTTAGTCGCGCCATAAGGATTAGTTGTACTAAGAGGTAGATCCTCTGCAAATGGTGGTATATTAGACATACCATATACAGTCGCTGATGAACTAAATACAAAATTATAAACTTGGTACTCTTGCATTAACTCAAGTAAGTTTAGTGTACTTAATAGATTATTATGATAATAAGCTAAAGGCTTCTGTACACTCTCACCGACAGCTTTGAGACCTGCAAAGTGAATTACCGCATCTATATTATGTTCTTGAAAGACTTTTTGTGACTTATCTTTGTCTAAAAGATCTATCTCATAAAAATCAAAATTTTTGCTTGTGATTGTCTTGACTCTATCAACTACAGATAGCTTGCTATTTAAAAGATTATCAACCACTACAACTTGATATCCTCTATCAAGAAGCTCAACAACTGTATGACTGCCTATGTATCCCGTACCACCAGTTACTAATATTTTTTTACTCATATTTATACTCTATATAATTTGTATCTATTTGATTTAATGCTTTACTATCTACAATCTCTTTTTTTGATAAAAATATACTAAAAATCTTCATAAAAATAACTCTAACTGTCTCGATAATAATAAGTAAATCAAAAACAAAACTCCATCTTCTAATATATACAAGATCGAGCTTAAGCTTATTTTCCGGCAAAGTTGCATAACTTGTCAATACTTGAGCATATCCTGTAATTCCAGCTTTAACTTTAGTTCTATATAAAAACTCAGGGGTCTCTTTTGTAAATTGATCAATTAACTCTTGTCTTTCAGGTCTTGGCCCTACTATTGACATATCTCCTTTTAATACATTAAAAAACTGTGGCAATTCATCTAACCATATAGGACGAATTATTTTTCCAACCTTTGTAATCCTATAATCACTATTACTTGCCCATATAGCTCCAGTTTGGGTCTCTGCATCTACTTTCATACTACGAAATTTTATTAACTTAAATTTTTTACCATTCCTAGTAACTCTTTCTTGGACAAAAAAAGGAGAGCTTTTATCTTCGATATAGATTGCCAAAGCCGTTATAAGCATTATTGGTACGGTCAAACTAATAACAGCTAAACTAAAGACAATATCAAAAATTCTTTTTATAATTTTAGCTTCATAAGATAAACCAAAGTTTTTGATACTCATTGCAAGACTATCACCAAGGGGCACAAGAACAGCTCCCCACACAGATATTTCATATTTTCGCGGAATAATCACCATCTCAACATTACACTGACTTAAAAGTGATAAATCATTATCATCAAGTAACTTCAAAGCTTTATCTGAAACAAAAACCTTTGTATAACTTTTGATAATTTCAGCTAGCTTCAAACCCTTAACATCTATACTTAAGTAGCCATTAATCATTTCGTTAGGCAACTTTGAGCACATTGCTTTATCAAATAGCCAATCCTGCTCATTATCTTGACCTATGACTAATATATTATTATAAATAGTTTTTCTCATTAGTTTTCTAAAATAGATACGCAATAATGACAATATTGTAATCTGTATGATAAGACCTAAAATAATTACACTACGAGGAAAAGCAAAACCTCTTAGAAAAAATGCTAAAGAAGTAATCACTATTGCTAGTGTAAATGAGCATAATAATACTTTTAGTATATTTCTTGATTTTGAAGTCTTCTCACCATTGGTATATTCTGCAACAAGAAAAATTAATAATGCTACAATAGCTATAAATGAGGCTAAAAAATTAAAGCTACTAAAATTGCTAATATTATAGTCAAAAATATGTAGTGGTATAAAGTAGCTTAATAAAACAACTATTACAGATAATATAAGCTCTATAGTTTTAAGCATAAATACTGATAGACTAAATTTTCTTGAGTTCATCTCTCATCTTATCAATAGTTTGTTTGTAGCTATCTGAGTTAAAAATAGCTGACCCAGCCACAAAAGCATCAACTCCACAAGTTGCAATATCTGCAATATTATTAGGGTTAACGCCACCATCTATCTCTAGTAGAATATCTCTGCCAGTTGATTTAATCCACTGAGAGACTTCTTTAGCTTTATCTAGCATTGCTGGTATGAACTTTTGTCCTCCAAAGCCTGGATTTACAGACATGATAAGCACTCTATCAATATGACTTTCAACATACTTTAGACAATCTATCCCTGTCGCTGGATTCAAAGCAAGACCAGCATCTATACCAAAAGATTTGATTAGTTGTAAGCTTCTATCTATATGCTCACTAGCTTCTGGATGAAATACTATACTGCTAGCACCAGCATTGGCAAAACTCTCAATCAATGCATCCACAGGCTTAACCATAAGATGAACATCCATACCAGCTGAAATACCATAATCTCTCAAAGCCTTGAGAACCATCGGACCAAATGTAAGATTAGGTACATAATGATTATCCATCACATCAAAGTGAATATTATCAGCACCTGCTTCTAAAACTGCTTGGACATCATCTCCTAATCTTGCTAAATCTGCAGATAATATCGATGGATTAATCTGGAATTTTCTCATTACTATTTGTCTAAATATATAAAAATTAAAAATAATTTTAACATAACAATAAAAAATATTTGAGCTAATAAATCTCAAAAACTATAATATCTAATGCTAATAAACGCTTTTTATAATAGATAAGGAAAGAGAATCATATGGATCATATTCAAAATGCTCAACGAACATTTGAACTTGAAATACAAGCTTTAGAAAAGTTAAAAGATTCTATAGGTGATGACTTTAAGAAAGCTTGCGACATTATTCTAAATAATAAACAAGGTAGAGTAATTATAACCGGTATGGGTAAATCCGGACAAATTGGTAAAAAGATTGCAGCAACTCTTGCTAGTACTGGAACTCCTGCTTTCTTTGTCCATCCTGGTGAAGCTGGTCATGGTGATTTTGGTATGATTACAGATAAGGATGTTGTAGTTGCTATATCTAACTCTGGTAATTCCAGTGAGATTATGGGAATCATGCCAATGATTAAACACCTCGGTATACCAGTAATATCTATTACAAGTAACAAGAACTCATTAATGGCAAAAAACAGTGATGTAACACTTGATTTAGGTGTTAATAAAGAAGCCTGCCCTCTTAATCTTGCTCCAACATCTAGTACAACTGCCACATTGGTTTTAGGAGACGCTTTAGCAATCGCTTTACTTAAAGCTAAGAATTTCTCCGCTAGAGATTTTGCATTTTCTCATCCAAGTGGCGCTCTTGGTAGAAAGCTGATATTAAAAGTAGAAAATATTATGCGTAAAGATAATGAAATACCTAAAGTTGAATCAACAGATAATCTACGCAAAGCAATTCTAGAAATAAGTGATAAAGGAATAGGTAGTACATTAGTTGTTGAAGATAACAAACTCTTAGGTATATTTACTGATGGTGACTTAAGAAGAATGTTTGAAGCCGAGAGCTTCAATTCTCAGAAGACAATCAGTGAAGTTATGAGCAAAAACCCTAAAACTGTGTCAAGTGATGAAATGGCTATATCAGCTCTCGAGGAAATGGAGAGATTTGAAATTACCAGTTTAGCTGTAGTTGATGGTAAAAATAATGTAGAAGGTATAATAACCATGCATGACCTAGTTAAGTTAGGGCTTAGATAATAGTATAAGTTTTTTGATTTAACTATATTTCAGCACTGTAAATAGTAAATTTTCTCATAAAAATTACCATCCCTGTGCTTACATAGTGAGCTCTTAACTAGTTAAGAAACCCCCTCTTTCGAGGAAATAATACTAGATATTAAATTGACGATATTTAAAATTATTTCTTTATAAAAATCTTCTTCAGCCAATGGTCAGCACTTACGTATCTTCCACCACCGTATAAGAATAATGTAAATAACATAATAAAGTATGTAACAGAGAATTCCATACCACCATTAAGCATTACTGGATCACCTAGCGCAGTAACATAGTTATATCTATCTGGGAAATTCTGTGATAGCCATACAAATAGATCATTTAGTCTCTGCGTAGATTCTGCTGTTTTATCTGCGATCGCTGGCCAGCCATGAGCCCAATGTACCATAGCACCAGCAACTCCCATTACAAACATCATAGGAATTGAAATAATTCTAGTAAATAAACCTAAAGCAATACATATACAACCAAGAAGTTCTGTTCCTGTTGCTAGAAATGCCATTACTTCTGGAAAAGGCATTCCCAAGCCACCTTGAGAAGCAGGAGCTCCAAACCAAGCAACAGTTGTACTAAATCCTTCAATTTTTGACCTTGCTCCCACAAACATTGTAGGTACTAAGTAGAGTCTAATACTTAATAACAGTAAAAAATCAATGGACTGAAATTTAGTAATAGTTCTATAATACACATCATACATTCTATTTATCATAAATTGCTCCTTATATAGATAAAATTATCATATTTTGGTTATGCCAAGAGGCTAAACTCTTAATCAACCGTTCTTTATATTTATTGTCTATTTGTTGAAAATCTTCTAAATCAAAAGTGCTTACACCCTTTTCTAACACAGAACTTAGAACTGCAAATTCTAATGGTGTTAATCTTTGATATGAAGTTCTATGGTTTGTATTGCGATAAAGTGCATACATAATATTTTTATCTATGCTTATTTCCTCATCCAAATCATTTATATCAAAAGGAAGTAGTATAAAAGTTAATGTTGGATTTTCTTTTATATTTCGAATGTCTTTAAAACTTAGATCTTTAGTAATTTCTATATTCTCAAAAACTTTAGATTCATCTATTTCTATAGAGAAAAGTAACCACTCAAACTCTATTAACTTAGATAATTTTTCATTCATTTCTACAGACTTTGAAGATTTTAGTATCTCTGTAGCTATTTGATGAAATGCTGGCTCAGATGATATATTATCCTCAAAAAAAACTTTTAAAATCTTATCTTTAATCTCTTGAGAAGCATGTTTATTAAAGTAAGGAAAAGTATTTTCTAAAACACTTAAGACATTCCCAACGATAAATTCACGATACATCTGTACCTTCTCATCACTTGAATTATCATAACGAATAGCATGAGTAAAGTTTTGCATTTTAGTTTTTATAGATTCTGATATATTCATATTTTTCCCTCTATAACATTTGTTATGCTATTTAACTCATTCACTAGATCATCAAGCTTTGGTACAAAATGATCGCGTTCAAGTAACATTGGGTGCCAACCATGTTGCTCTACAGCAAACTTAGCTAGCTCCTTTACTTCCTGTATTACATCTTTGCCATGAGTATCTAAAATAAAATCATCTTTTTTATAGTGACCTGCAATATGGTAATAATTGACGCTACCTTTATTTATACTTTTTATAAATTCATAAACATCATAGTTGTGATTATGTCCATTAACATAAACATTATTTATATCAAGAAGCATTTTCGCACCACTTCTCTGTAAAATCTCATTGATAAAATCTAGCTCATTCATATCATTATCATATTGGTAATAATATGAGATATTTTCTAATGTAAGAGGTCTTTTTATAATCTCTTGAACCTGCTCTATGCGATTGCAAATATAAGAAATATTTTCTTTCTCTCTAGGGACTGGCAAAAGATCATACAAATATCCTTTTTCATCATCAGAAAAACATAAATGATCACTATATATCTCAATATTGTAATCATCTAAGAATGCTCTAATTTCATTCAGGAATTTCTTATTAAGCGGCTGAAATCCACCTATTGATAAGCTCAAACCATGAGCTATGATAGGATAAATACTAGCAACCTTGTCAAGGTAGTCTTGCTTAAACCCTCCTAAACCCATCCAATTTTCTGGAGAAAGCTCAAGAAAATCAATTCCATCAACTTTTTGTGTTGATAATATTGATTGATGTTCAGATCTTAGACCTATGCCTTGACATTTACCGATCATTGTCCACAAACTCCATTAGAGCATTTACCCAACTGCGCTATCTCTTTTTTATCTTGCTTACCATAACTTTTACACACTTTTGTACCACAGTTACCATCTCTTGCCCTGACAAGTTTTCCATCTTGCTCATCAGCATCAACATCAACTACACCAAATTTTTTAAGCGAGCCACATTTACCGCTAGCACATTTACCTTCACCTTGAGCTATTGGACTACTCTCAGATGAATCCTGAACCTGTGTAACTGGTGCTTTTGCTTCTTCTGCTAAAGCAATACCAAACGACATAGAAGCTGTTAAAGCAATTGTTAAAGGTATTTTTTTCATATTAAACTCTCCTATTTAACTCCATTAACTGGGAAACATGCTAAATCTCGACCTTCATAAACAGGTCCTTTATAATACTTTTTAACTATCTTTGTTGACTCGTCTTTAAGTACCAAACCTTTACCTAAGAAATGACTTAAAACTAATGCTTTTGGATTAACTGCTGCAGCAACTTGTCCAATGACTGATGGTTTAGCATGTAAGAAACTACCTGCTGCATCAGCACTTTCATCAATTGGCATCGGCATCATTAGAATATCTGCATTTTTTGCAAATTTAATAAACGCGTCTCTAAATTTATCATGCTCATTACTACCACCAGCACCAGTTACAACGATAGTACCTTTCTTAGACACAATCTTATATGCCAAAGTTGGAACATCACCTTTAGGAATACCTAAAGCCCAAACAGTAAATTCATCATTTGAAAAGACCTTAGTTGGTTCTAATTTTGTATAATCAACATTTGTTACAGGATCAAGCTTAAAAGGGAAACCATCTGTACCCGTAAGTATTCCATGTAAATATGCAAAAGCACCATGCTCTTTTCCAAATACTCTCTGAAGGAAGTCCGTCGCACTTGGGAAAAGACCTGAATGTGTAGGGCCTGAGAATGGAAGATTCTCTGTTCTTTTGGAGAAATATGCTCCTTTTAATATCGCTGGAATATCTGCTGAATGATCCGCATGGAAATGAGTCATATTGATTGAGTCTAAATCTTCTAATCTAGCTCCTGATTGACCAAATCTAAGATATGTACCACCACCAGCATCAATCAGAATTTTAGATTTACCATCAATCCATATCAATTCACCTGCAGATGCTCTAGCATCATCTGTAATTGGTCCACCAGAACCAAGAAGCTGTAAGGTGAAAGACTTATCTAAACACTGTGGATTTGTTTGTGCAACACCTTGAGATACTCCAAAAGCACACATTGAAGCAAACACAAAGTTAAAAGCTCTTTTTTTCATAAATAACCTTTATAGATTTGATTTTGTAAGGTTATTATCAATGATTAATATAAATAGTTAAAACTAATAATTTTTATAAAATATATCAATTTTTATTATATGAGATGTGTGAAATTAAATCAGATAAAATTGGATTAGGCTAATTTAAAAGAATTAAAGAACATTACCCATTAAAACACTATGGTAACCAGCATCAACGTGGATATTTTCGCCTGTAATACCAGAAGCCATATCAGAACATAAGAATGCAACTGTGTTACCAACTTCCATAATATCAACGTTTTTCTTAAGTGGTGATACTGTAGCATTATAATCTAACATCTTTTTGAAATTAGAAATACCTGAAGCTGCCAAAGTTTTGATTGGACCAGCAGAAACACAGTTTACATTAATTCCCTCTGGACCTAATGCAAGAGCTGTATATCTCATAGTAGCTTCTAAAGATGCCTTAGCAACACCCATAGTATTATAACTAGGCATAGCTTTTTCAGCACCAATATATGTAAGACCTACGATAGAAGCATTTCTTCCTTTCATCATCGCACGGCCTTCTCTAGCTAATGCAGCAAAAGAGTAAGCACTGATATCATGAGCAATAGCGAAACCTTCACGAGTAACAGTATCTATAAAATCACCACCTAACTGATCACGTGGAGCAAAAGCGATAGAGTGAATAAGTCCATCTAGACCATCCCAAACTTTACCTAGCTCAACAAACAAGTCTTTCATCTCTTGATCAGAAGTTACATCACAAGGTAAAACTGCAGCTGGATTAAACTCTTCACTTAATTTTTCAACTCTTTCTTTGAATTGACCAACATAAGTAAATGCAAGTTCTGCACCTTCTCTATGAAGAGCTTTTGCAATACCATAAGCGATTGATTTATTGCTTAACAGACCAGTAACTAGTATCTTCTTTCCTGCTAAAAAACCCATTTAATATCTCCTTTAGTAGATTAAATTAAAACCTTGCTTGATTAATTACAACCAGCATAAGCTGTATAGCAATATCCCAAGCTAATAGATATAATTATAATTAATAGTAATATAAAACACTAGCTTAATTTTAAGGTGATTACTCATGCATTGGAAAGAAAAAAAAATAGTCTCTGCACCATCTAGCGAAATGGGTTTTGATAAAGCTAAAGCAAGCTGGGATATTATGAAAATCTCATCTGAACTTGTTGAAGGATATGAGAGATTAGATAAGATATCTCCAGCAATTAGTATATTTGGTTCAGCAAGGATTTCTGAAGATGATAAATACTACAAAGATACTGTTGAACTAGCTAAATCTTTGTCAAATCACGGTTTTGCTGTTATCACAGGTGGTGGCCCTGGTATTATGGAAGCGGGAAACAAAGGTGCTCAACAGGGATCTTGCTCAAGTATAGGCTTGAATATAACACTACCTCACGAGCAAAAACCTAATAGCTATCAAGATGTCTTTTTGATTTACAGATACTTCTTTACGCGTAAAGCAATGTTTATCAAACATTCTATGTCATATATAGTCATGCCCGGTGGCTTTGGTACTCTAGATGAGCTTTTTGATATTACAACTCTGATACAAACAGGTAAAAAAGTCAAAATGCCAATTATCCTCTATGGTAAAGATTTCTGGGGAGGATTAATGGAATGGATAAAAACTACCTTAGTACAAAAAGGCGTGGTTAGTAAAGAAGACGTGAGTCTTCTAACTCTTGTTGACAGTATTGATGAAGTCTTAGAAATAGTAGCTGAACATTATATGAATACCTACAGTTCAAAAGCACATTCAAAAATTGTATTTTAAAGGTTTTTTGTACATGGATATAAATACTATTTCAGTAACTTTAATTAATAACTCACTTCCTATTATTACAGCTTTTACAGTTCTAATTCACATTTTTTGTGGTTTAGGTATAGCAAAAGACATTCCTAAAGTCTTAGACAGAAGACTTACTACGATAATTCTACCAAAAAATATTTGGATACTTGTTGGATTAGTCTTTGGTATATGGGGATTACTTATATACTGGTTATTTCATCATTCAACTATATCAAGAGGTTAACAAACCATGAGTAATAATAATTTATGGGAACCAAAATCATATAACTCAATAGGTAAGTTTGTCACAGAATATGGCAATGAAATTGTTGAGCTTCTAAGCCCTCAAAAAGATGAGAAAATTTTAGATATTGGATGTGGTACGGGTGAACTCACTAATAAAATAAAACTAGAAGGATCTAGCATAGTTGGTATTGATGTATCAAATCAGATGTTAAATCAAGCCAAGAAAAACTATCCAGATATAGAATTTATACAAGCAGATGCTCAACAGGACTTACCATTTGACTTAGAGAGTTTTGATGCTGTTTTTTCAAATGCTGCATTACATTGGATGCTAAAGCCAACAGCTGTCATAAAAAATGTAAACAAAATTTTGAAGAAAAATGGTAGATTTGTTTTGGAGATGGGCGGTAAAGGAAATATAAAAAATCTATTAGCAAGTCTAGATAAAGCATCTCAAAAATATGCTATCCAAGACTATGCTCTTGAGAATTTTTATCCGAGTATTTCAGAGTATACTTCTCTACTTGAAAGTAATGGCTTTTTAGTTAAATATGCCATCCTATTTGAAAGACCTACACTATTAGAAGGTCATGATGGCTTTAGAAACTGGACTATGACTTTTAGAAAGAATTTATTAAATAAAGTAACTAATACTAATGAATTCTTAGAATATGCTGAAAAAATTGCTAAACCAAATCTGTATAAAGATGATAAGTGGTATGCAGATTATGTCCGATTAAGAGTTATTGCCTATAAAGCATAATAGCTAACAGACTTCTCCACCAAAAACTTCTTTTCTTAAATTCTCAATATCTTTTCTGATAATATCTTCAATAACTTCTTTGGTAAGGGTATGATCTATTCCTTTGATTAAACCAACATTCCCCCAAGTACTTTCAAAGAATTTATTATCAACGACATTATCATGCTCAGCCAAGGTAACCTTTATTGCTTCATGAAATTTTCCAAGCTTGCCATTAAACAATAATAACAGATATGCTCCTAACATCTTTCTAATCTTAATCTTACCTAGGACTCTCATTGTTTTATGATGAATAAAAAACGGCGTAATTAAGTGAAGTCTTTGATACAAGGCTTCATCAATTAACGATGAAATCCCGGCAGACATGGATATTGCATAGATAAGATCATAATTATCAACACTAATCTTATATTTATTAATAATTCTCTTGAGCTTACGCTTTACAAATACTGGTCGGCCTAAAGCTACTGTTGTTATCTTAGCTTTGATACCATCAATATCAATATGCTCAACACTATCACCTTTACTATAATAGCCTCTTATTACTAATATATTTAACTTGTCTTTATTCATTAATCGATAAGCTCTATCTGATAACCATCTGGATCTTTTATAAATGCTATAACTTGAGTACCACCTTTTACAGGACCAGCTTCACGAGTTACAATACCGCCTTTTGCTTTGACATCTTCACATGCCTTATAGACATCATCTACCTGCATACATAGGTGACCAAAAGCATTACCATGATCATACACATGATCGCCCCAGTTATATGTCAACTCCAACACAGTATGATCTGAAATATCACCATAACCAAGAAATGCTAAAGTATATTTATACTCTGAATTATCCATTTTCTTTTGAACAGTCATACCCAATATATTTGTATAAAAATCTATGGACTTATCTAAATCTTTAACTCGCAACATTACATGAGCAAAACGCATTTTAACTCCTTTAGAAAGTTTATTTGTTATTGATAAACTATTTTGCTATATTATAGCAGATTTTTGATCCCCTGTTCGTAACTATCCAGGGTTAACAAAACTAAAGGAATATAAATGACAAACTTCGATATTTTAATACTATTTACTTTTGTAGACTTCTTTGTCTTATTTTTAGCATATAAACTTTTTGGCAAAAAAGGATTACATATATTTATAGTTGTTAGTGTGATTGCCGCAAATATACAAGTTAACAAAGGCGTTGCTTACGATATTGCTGGCTTTCATATTGTTGCAACACTTGGCAATGTAATGTTTGGTGGTATATTTACTGCCAATGATCTACTAAATGAAAAGTATGGTAGACAAGAGGCTCGCAAAGCAGTTCTAAAATCAATATTTTTTGGCCTATCATTCGTGCTTTTAATGTTTATCTCAACGCTATTTACAAGCTTAAATGATGATTTCTATAATGATGTAAATAACTCTTTAAATCTATTTTTCTCAATAAATGGTGGTGCTTTAAAAGCTGTAATTATTGGAAACCTAGTTTATCTTGTATCTCAACTATTTGATGTACTTATATACTCTAAGATAAAAAGCTTTAGTTCTGATATAAAATGGTTATGGCTAAGAAACACTGGTTCAACTTTGATATCACAAATTCTTGATACTACACTTATAACTTATGGATTTGCATTTGCTGGGATTATCCCGATGGAATATGTTTTTGAAGTCATAATTTCAACATTGGTTATTAAATATATAATTGCGCTTATTAATGCACCTCTTTTCTATATTTTAGCGTTTACAAAGCCTAGAGAATCATAACTGTAAGGATAATAAGCATAATTACTAAATACGCCCAATTTTGTAACTTCTGAGAGATTTTACCTGATAAATTAACTCCTATTGATACCCCTATGAATGATCCAATTATCAAACTAATCGCTACAGGTAGATATACAAATCCCAAGCAATAATCAGGTAGGTTTGATAATCCGTAACCAGCAATAATATATGAGATGGCTCCAAAAAGTGCTAAAAAAGGTACTATTGATGATGCGATTGCTGCCGCTGTTGTAAGCCTATAATTACGACCTCTTAAAAAAGGAACGATAATTATACTTCCTCCAATACCTAATACAACTGAAACAAAACCTGTAAAAAGTCCATAAATATACAATAATATCGGTAGAGGTTTACCTATATTATTACAATATTCATCAGCTTCTGATTTCGCACTATTCAACATTTTTAAGACTAGTTTAATAACTGTATATATCAAAAATATTATAAACAAAGATTCTAATAGACTACTAGAAAGATAACTGGCGATAGCCGCTCCTAAAACTGTACCTACTATTAATCCCATCTTTAGCTTTAGGGCAATACTCCAAATTATATTGTTAGCTTTATAGTGAGCATATGTTGTTTTTATAGATGTAAAAAACATAACAAATAAAGATGTTGCAACAGCAATGTGCATAGAATTAGATACAAACATTGGTTCATGAATAGAGATAAATGTTACGATTGCTGGAACAACAATTAAGCCTCCTCCAAAGCCAAACATACCTGCTAGCACACCCACCAAAATACCAACTAATACAAAACTCAAAACTATAACAAACATATTCAACACCCAAAACTAATCAATTAAACAAGATCTATATCAAGAGGCTATTTAGAAAAAATTAGACTGATTAAATTACTTTTTAGTAATTTTCTCAAGCAATAACGTATCGCCGTCGATATTTTCTGTAACCAAACCCACACCTTTGCAATAAATCTCATAATCTATTATATGATGACAACTCTTACTACTATCATCCTTATTCTTATAACAATTATTAACATCATTATCCATACGTATACAATTTTTATAAGTATTACCATTTATTACTATTTCTGGAATTACTTTAGTAAACACCGAAGTCCCTTGATTATCAGACATTTCATCAGAATAATTTATAGTATCAATCTTGTTAAGAATAATTTCTTTAGGAAAAAGTTCTTGTGGCTTACTATCAATATCTACTGTTGTGCCATCAGGTTTACCACCTTTAATAGATGAGAAATAAACCACGCCACCTTTAATTTCATATACTGACTCGTTCGCAAAATAAGGCTTATCACTACCCATTTCAGTTACCGTATCGTAAACACATTTCGTCTTAGACTTATTACAACCTTTAACAGTAAGATCAAATGCTGGAGTAAGTTTAGCAGGCTTATCTAAATGATTGTAAACATAAATATAAGTAGCTCCAACATCTGTTGTGATATAATCACTTCCCTTCAAAGGTACTTGTTGATCTAAGTCTGTAGCAAACACTAATAATGGCGCAATACCTAAAGTTAAAACTATAGCCTTTTTCATACTTTTTCCTTATTTTTAGTTATTGAATATAAAGATTGAACAATATCTTTTTGACCAAAAAGATGCTCTCCTTTGTTATTCAACATACTATATTTAATATAAACCTCACCTACTCCCTTACAATAGATTTTAATAGAATCATATCGAGTATTTCTATGTGGTTGATCTTTATAGTCCACATTTTGTTTTAACTCAGCTTGAATACAGTTTTTATAAGTGTTGTTATTAAGAGTGATTTCTGGAATTAATTTTGTATATTTTGACGCTTCTTTGATAGTATAATCATCATAAGTTTCTGAGCTAGTTGCAACTTTATTTAGTTCTATTTTTTGAGGAAATAACGGCGTTTCTTGAAGCTCTGAGTCTCCAAGTTTCACTGTACGAATAGCACCATCACTATCTTTAATCTTCATAGTGTTAGTTTGAAAAACTGCACCATCTTCAATAACATATGTATACTCACTATAACCATTTGGTTTGCCTTTTGCATCATAGTTTCTTAGTTGATAAATACACTCTGTTTTACTTTCATTACAGCTTTTAACAAGCTGATCATATTTCCTTGCTTCAGGGTACATTACATCTGGTGAAACATATGTATAAACAGACTCTACATTAGTTGATATTAAATCAGAGCCTTTTAAAGATGTTTGATTTTGATCTGTAGCTAATGCCAGTAGAGGTAAAAAACTTAAAGTTAATATAAGTGGCTTCTTCATTTATCTTCCTTTGTTTGTTAATTTTAGCCCCCACCACTAAACAAACTACAGAAGAATAAAGTCTAAATCAAGCCCAACTTTAACAAACCATAGTATACACCATCATTATAGTTTGCCTTAGTTATTAGACTTGCTTTTTCTTTTAATTGAGGTGAAGCATTATCCATGGCAACAGCAACATCTACTCGATCAAACATTTCTAAATCGTTATTACCATCACCAAATGCATAGGTCTCATACCCTTCAAGATCTAGATATTCTACAACCTTATCAATACCATCTGCTTTAGTATGTCCTGCTAAATAACAATCAACATAACCATTTTCATTATGCGGAGCTATCACACACTCATCTCCTAACGTATGTTCTAAAGCTACAGTATCAACATTCCTACCCAAAACTAAAGCATTATAAATTGTTACATTATATAAGTTATGTGTTGTAATGATCTTATCCTTACTTACTATAACGTTATCATAAAAATAATTAAGATCTTCTGATTCAAGGTTGTTCACATATGCAAATTCACCTTCAAAAAGCCAGTCATGATTGTGTTTTTCACAAAATTCTAAAACATTATCAATCGCACTTTGCGGAAATAGCTTCTCATAAACAAGTTTATCACCAACACTGACTACAGAACCATTTGCCGTAACATAACCATCCATAGGCAAATCAAGAACTGCTGAAGGAATGAAACTCGGTGATCTACCTGTAGCTATAAAAGTTTTATAGCCTTGCTTTCTTAATTTTTTGATTGCTTGAATATTTTTATCTGAGACAAAAAGTTCACCCTTATTTTCATGTACTAAAGTACCATCAATATCAAAAAAAAATGCTTTGTTCATTATTTAACTAACTTGATTTTCATTAATATTGATAATGATAAATTACTAAAAGCTAAAAGGATATAGCTATTATAAAGAAAAGATTTTAATTATCTTAAAGGTGTAAAAAAATGCTTAATTACCATCTACTATATTTCTTGAATCATGACCTATACTTCTAGTTACATCTCTAGCTGCGTGACCTATAGAATCACCCATATCTTTAAAGTTTCCTTTTATTGATCCATTATTGCTTGAACTATCACTACTATCAGAACACGCTCCTAATAGAGCAACTAACATAACACAACAAACCAACTTTAGACATTTCATTTTTAAGACTCCTTTATTATAACTATCAATTACCATCTACTATATTTCTTGTACCATGACCTATACTTCTAGTTATATCCCTAGCAGCTTCACCTATAGAGTCACCCATATTTTCAAAGTTTTCTTTAATAGATCCATCACCATTATCATCAACTATATTTCTCGAATCATGGCCTATACTTTTAGTTACATCTTTAGCCGAATCTCCAATAGAATCACCCATATCTTTAAAGTTACTTTTAATTGATGCATTGCTGCTAACACTTGAAGTATCTTGCTCATTTGAGCATGAACCTAGTAAAATAATTGACATTACACAAACTATTGTTTTTAAATACCTCATTTGAAACACTCCTTAATTTTTTTTAAAATATAAACATCGCATCACCATAACTAAAAAATCTATATTTTTCAGCTATAGCATGTTCGTATGCTTTCATTATTTTTTCTTTATCTGCAAATGCGCTAACTAACATAATAAGCGTTGATTTAGGTAGATGAAAATTTGTGATCATCGCATCGACCACATTAAACTTTTTCCCTGGATATAAGAAAATATCAGTCTCACCTTGATAGGGCTGAATTTCTCCACTTTGAGCAGCTGTTTCAAGTGAACGCACAGAGGTTGTTCCTATAGCTATTACCTTACCACCATTAGCTTTAGTTTGGCGAATTTTCTCACAAACAGCTTCAGATACAGATATTACCTCGGCATGCATCTTATGATTATTAACATCATCGACTTGAACAGGTTTGAAAGTTCCTGATCCAACATGCAAAGTGATATAAGCTATATCAACACCTTTAGCTTTTATTTGTTGCATTAGTTTTTCTGAAAAGTGCAAACCAGCTGTTGGAGCAGCAACAGAGCCTAAGTCTTTAGCATACACTGTTTGATATCTCTCTGCATCAAACTCCTCATCATCTCGTTTCATATATGGAGGTAGAGGAATATGTCCAAACTCTTCCATCAATTGATAAATATCTTTATTACCCTGCAGCTCAAGTAGATACATACCACCATCTTTTTCTAACACTTTTGCCAAAGTATCTTGAACATATATCTCGCTACCAACAGCTGGTGAACGATTTGCTTTAATGTGTGTTTCAAAAATTTTGGGTGTTTTAACTCTTTCTATGAGATATTCAAGCTTTGCACCTGTAGTTTTTTCACCATACAATCTAGCAAGCATTACCTTACTATTATTGAAAATAAGCAAATCTTTTGGATTTATAAAGTCAATAAAATCAGTAAATTTATGATCTATGATCTCACCTGTTTGCTTATTCAACTTTAACAACCTACTAGCATCACGATTTTCTAAAGGATAACTAGCGATTAACTCTTCTGGTAACTTATAATCAAAATCGTCTGTTTTCATTTAATAAATTTATTTTTAAAAAAATCTTTTGAGCAGAATATTATCATAACTTAGATAATAGATATAACAATTTAGGTCATTATCATCCTAATATGCTATTATCCATATATAACAATTTAAATATAAATATTTATGTTATTTTCAGACTTAAACTTAAGCCAAAACATCATAGAAATATTAGAAAATAAAAATATCAAAACACCTACAAACTCACAGATTTTAAGCTTTGAAAAAATCTCAAATGGAGAAAATATCTGGCTAAAATCACCAACAGGTAGTGGTAAAACACTTGCTTATATTTTGCCAATTATAAATAAACTATTAATAGATAAAAAACCTCTTACACAAGTTGTTTTTTTCACACCTACTCATGAATTAGCCATTCAAATTAGTAATTTTATAAATGAGACATTCTCAAGTATAGGCATTAAATCACTAGCACTAATTGGTAAAGCATCGATAGAAAGACAAAAAGAAAAATTAAAGAAAAAACCAAATATTGTTGTTGGCTCTGTTGGGAGAATCCTAGAACTTATCGATCAAAAAAAACTGAAGGCTGCTCAGCTACAATACTGTATTATTGATGAAGCAGATCGTATGCTTGAAGATGATAGTTTAAAGCTTTTAAAACAGATCATCTCTAAAACTACAAATCTACAATATATATTAGGTTCCGCTACTATCAAAAACCATGCTTTTGATATCGCTAATGGGTTTATTGAAAATTTAGAGCTTATTGATAACTCAAAAGAAAAAGAAACTATAGAACATAGCTATATCACAGCTGATGGTAATCGTAAAACCGATACCTTACGAAAATTACTAAACAAAATATCTCCTGCCAAATCTATAGTATTTCTACATAGAAATAATGATGTCGATTTCGTCACAAAAAAAATAGATAAACTAGAATGTGGGGTTGGTTCTATTCATGGCGAACAAAATAAAATTGATAGAGCTAATACCATCAAAAAATTCAAGAATGGACAAATCAAAGTTTTAGTTGCCTCTGATGTTGCAGCTAGAGGACTTGATATTAATGATGTCGATTTTGTAATAAATTATGATATCCCATCCAAAGCAGAAGATTACCAACATCGAGCAGGCAGAACAGGTCGTATGGGTAAATCCGGTAATAGCATTCTAATAATTAAGGAAACTGAGTTTTCTTATATTGAAAAACTACAAAAAAAGTTAGGAATTGATATTAAGAAGTTTTAATATTTGTAAATTCACCTATTTAAAAATCTAATTTATAATCGAAATCATCTGTTTTTTATATTTATAGCAATATAGAGTTTCTGTTAGAAGTGATAACTAAAGGATAAATTTATGAAGATTTACTCTTAACTAATATTTCCTATACATCTGAATATGTTAATATAATTTTCCAAAACTAATTTAATACCCCAAAAACTAACTATGAAAAAATTTCTATGCACTACAATTATTATATTTGCAACATTATCAGCCTCTTTCGCTAGCGACTGGCCTAATGGATATATACCAAAAAAACAAATCATAAATATAGATGGCATTATAGGAGCTCCTCCAAGTACAGACTCATTAGCATTTTCTAGTGACAAAGCGATATCAGAAGCAGTATTTAGCCAAAATAAAAATACTACTGACTATAAAATAGCGATTCATGATGCATCTAATGACCAAGATGTTCATATTGCTGATTTTAGCAAAACTTTTGGCCAAGAAATCACTAAAGACAAAACTCCCGCAATATACACTTTATTAAATAGATCAACAACTGATGTATCGAATATAAAACAATCAGCTAAAGAAAAATACAAGAGAATAAGACCCTTTGTGTTTTTTGACAGAAAACCTTGCGATCCTGATGAAGATCCTAGTAGCTACTCATACCCTTCTGGACACTCATCTAGAGCTTGGAATTACGCTATGATTCTAGCAGAGCTAAAACCACAAACAGCTAAACAGCTTTTTGAGTTAGCTGATAGAAAATCCCAAAGTCGAGTTGTTTGCGGAGTACATTGGAAAAGTGATATCCAAGCTGCTAAAACTGTAGCTTTAGCAAACTTTGCAATTTTAAATGGAAACCAAGATTTTCTAAAAGATTTAGAAAAAGCTCGACAAGAAATTAATCAATAAGTTTACAAAGCCTGTTTTACTACTAAACTTTTAACAATACTATTTTTATCAACAAGCTCAAATCCAGCTCTGCGAGCTTTTTTAATATAATCATTCTCACTACCAAAGACTTCTTTGAAAGCTTTCATAAGAGCTATCATCTTAGTATTATCAAGCTTTCTTTCGCGTTGGTATTTATCTAACGTTGAGATATGCCCAATCAATCTACCTTTGGCAAAAGCTTCACTTACAACTTTACTCAAAGCTATAACATCCTTAAAGCCAATATTTACACCCTGACCAGCTAGTGGATGGATTGTATGAGCAGCGTCACCGACTAGTACAACATTACTTTTGATGTAACTCTTAGCATGACGCTGAACTAGTTCGAAACTAAATCTTTTAGATAAAAGCTTAACTTCTCCAAGAGTATTATTAATTGCTTTTGCTAACTCTAATTCAAATTTTTCATCTGCTAAACTCATCAAGAAATCAGCATAATCAGTTTTTACAGACCAAACGATCGAAGCTCTATTAGGATTTTCTAACGGTAAAAATGCTAAAACTCCCTTATTATAAAACCTTTGGTATGCAGTTTGATTATGTTGTTTTTCAAGCTCAAGAGTTGCCACTATCGCAGTATGTTTATATGGTTTAACTTTAGTTTCAAAATTAAAATAATCTCTAACAAAAGAGTTAGCTCCATCTGCGCCGACGATCAAGCTAGTTTCGATAATTTTATCAGCTAAAACAACTAGTTCAGTATTGCCATTCTTTTGAATTTTTTCTATTTTCTGATTCGTAAAAATTTCAATACCCGTATTACTAATTTTAGTAATGAGAGCTTGTGTTATAATATCATTTTCTACAATATTACCCAAACTATGCTCAGATATCTCTTCTGCTGAAATAGTAATACTTTCACTAGGAACATCATCCCAAACACACATTTGATAATATGGTGATATACGATTGCTTTTAATGGTATTCCAAACACCCAAATCTTGTAGCAATCTCTTAGATGTATGATTAATCGCACTTACTCTAGTTTCTACTCTATCTGAATTGAGATGCTTATGATTTATTTCTCTTGCTTCTATTACAGCGACTTGTAGACCATTCTGATGCAAGGATAAAGCTAAACTAAGCCCAACCATACCACCACCAACAATCACTACATCTTTTTGGATATTTCTAATGTTCATCTTCAACCACCTTTCTCATTAGTGTTGAACCTTTTGTTAGCTTACCCATCATCACTCGAGATAGAACTTTTTTAGCTAGTCTACTTCTTTGTAACAAATGTAATCCAACATTTCTACTTGCAACAAATTTAAAATCATTTGAAACAAACCATTTCACAAATCCATGTGTAATATTAATTGTTCTATCATGATCTGGTTTTCTAACTTTGGCAAACTCTTCTAAAACTGCTGCTATAGAGCTTTGTGAAAAATCACTTTCAACAAGTAAATCATATAAAAAGCCGATATCTCGAATACTTAAATTCATGCCTTGACCAGATACAGGATGTAAAAAATGCAAAGCATTACCAAAAAATAATACATTATTTTTATATACCTCATTTGATTGAACAAGATATAAAGGGAAAATAGCAGGTTTTGTTGCAACCCTAATTTCACCTAATCTGTAACCAAATCTATCTTGAATCATCTCTTGAAATTTATTTTTGTCTAAATTTAGTTTTTCTTTTGAATTATCTCTATCAACAGTCCAAACACAACCCATTGTAGTTTTTGATTTAGGAAGCATTGCAAGCACACCATCAGTCATAAACCTTTCATATGCTGTATTTTGATTGTCTTGATCCGTCTGAATATCAAAAACAATCGCATCTTGTTTATAATCAGTAATTTTAGCACCTACATTTAGCATTTTACGCATACTTGAGTTTGCACCATCACAAGCGATTATCAGAGAAGCTTGTATTATTTTATTTTGTTGCTCTTGCTCAACAACTAGCGAATAATCATCAGCATTCTTTTGCAAACTAATCACATTAGTCTCAAAAGCTTTTTCGATGTTTTGATTTTCTGTAACACTTTGTAAAGCAACTGACAATAACTCCTGCATTGGAGCAATAGCACCAAGAAATGTCAGATTCTCATCCTTAGCAAAAATCTCAGCTCTACCATATCGTCCTTTATCAGAAACATGAACCTTTTTTATGGCTTGGGTTTTACTAGCAACTTTATCCCACAAGCCAAGAGTATTCAAAAATGCTATAGATGAATAAGACACAGCGATACTGCGGTTATCATTTTTGACTTCTAGTTCATCTTTTTCAATATGAATAATTGAACATCCCGTTCTAGCAAGCGCTAATGAAGTTAATAAGCCGACAATACCTCCACCAACAATCGCTATATCATATTTAGTATTCATATAAATACCTAAACTTTTTCACTATCAATTAGCAATACTGCAACTTTTGTATACTCAAGCAATTCAATGAAGTCTTGTTCGCAGTCATCATTATCTTCAAGAGCTTCATAATCCATATAAGATATTTTCATCAAATCACTTATTGCTTCTTTAGTTTCTCTATCTTTAGAATTTTCGTAGTCTAAACCAAATAAACCTACACCAGACAAAAAACCTCTGATCCAATAAGTTAATGCTTCAGCTTTATAGCTTAAAGGCTCATCATCTTCTGGTAAAAATAGATCAAAACTTAACCCTTTTTCATCAAACTGAGACTGAGTGTAGTCATAAAGTTTTTTCATAGTTTGCAAAGCTGAAACTGCTATTAAATCACCTTCTTCAATTGGTTTTGTCATCAAAGAATCTGACCACGCAGTGAATTTGACCTCCGCTCCAAAGCTAAATAATGCACAAAGTAGCCCATGTGCTTCTGAAGCTGTAGTTAAGGCTTGCATTACTTTTAGAGCTTCTGCGACATCTTCAAAATTAGGTTTTTCATTTTTCATAGATAGAATTTATTTTATATATTATTAACTGATATTTTACTGTATATAGATAATTAGTTATAGGTATTTTTTTAAAAGTATTAGCTTAATAAAATAACTTCTCGGCACGCGCTAAAAGTAGATAAGTCAAATCAAACAAAGTCAAGCAATATATCTACAAACTTTTTACGATAAATTGTTCAAAGAAAACATATAGTCGTTTATAATACACACGTATTCAAAAGTTTAGTTGTCTGGATTATTGGTGATTTAGTTACAATCTTGTACCGATACTACTTAGAATAGGGAGCTTGGTGTTTGAACTAGAGAGCAAGCTTTGATGCAATGCATTCACAAAGAAGCCCAACGTTGAAACTATGGCACCCAAACTTGATACCATAGGGATCAAGAACATTGAACTAAAGCGGTAATCTGGACAACTAATTATTTTATTGTTTTAGTCATGATTAAAGAGCATATACGCCGAGAACTTTTAAATATTAGGAACAATCTAAATGATAAAGATGAACGATCATCTAAAATCAGCTTTAAAGTCATAGATTATATTAAAAACAACTTCTCAAATCCAAAAATAGCTAGCTTTGTTTCTCTTAAAAATGAAGTTAATACCTTTTCAATCAATAACTACTTCAAAAATATTTATTTACCTATAGTTCATCCTTTTATAAAACATGGTTTATGGTTCGCAAAAGATTCAAAAAAGTATTATTTAAATAAATATAAGATTAAAGAACCTATATATTCAACAATTGATATCATTTCTGCTTGGGAGCTTGATATTATTATCGTACCAATTGTTGGTTTCAATAAAGATAAATTTAGAATGGGTATGGGGGGAGGTTTTTACGACTATACTTTAAGCTTCAAAAAAAACTGTAATTCCCCTTTAACTATAGGTATAGCCTTTGATGAACAGCAAAATGATGATATCATCATAGATATATATGATATTAAGCTTGATTTAATTATTACACCTACGAGGATATTATAGAATATGGATAGTACTACTGTAGCTAATGAAATTAAAAACAAAATACTATCCGAACTTGATCCCCTGGCAACAATTGAAATAATAGATGAAACACACAAACACGCAAAACATAGAGGATTTATAGAAGGCAAATACCACTATGTAATCAATATTTCATCTAAGAAATTAAGTGATATGGCAAAGATTAAAGCACATAAAGAAATATTCAGATGTACACAATCACTTATGCCACAAATCCATGCTTTATCAATAAAAATCAAACCGGAGTGAAGCAATGTTTGATTTTATTATCCATTTCAATGAGTATATAAATTACTTCATAGATATTTTAGGCATTTGGTTTTATATACTACTATTTTTTATAATTTTTTGTGAAACAGGGATTGTTCTTGGAATATTTTTTCCAGGTGACTCTTTACTATTTACAATCGGCATAACAGCTGCCGCTACAAGCATCAACATTCATTTAGCGGTTTTATCCATTTGCTTAGGAGCTATTGTCGGAGACTCATGTAATTATATTACCGGTAAATTTATTGGTGAGAAATTATTCAGCACACATGCTAGAATTCTCAAAAAGGCATATTTGATCAAAACTAAAGAGTTTTTGGACAAATATGGCACAAAAGCAATAATTTTTTCACGCTTCATAGCTTTTGTTAGAACAATTACTCCTTTTGTTGCTGGAGTTAGCAACATGAACTATGCAAAATTCGTTACATTAGGAGCTATATCAGCTGTTATTTGGTCTTTTTCAATTACATATACAGTATATTTCTTTAGTGACAATTATTTTGTTAAACAATATCTGAGCTTAATTATTGCCATTATTGTAGCTGTAGTAGTGATTCAAATGATTCTAAAAGGGATTATAAATAAAATAAAAGTAAAAAGAACTTAACCTTTAGATATTATTTTTTTATAATCTAACGACAAAACATTCAAAATGAATAATTTATGGATACGATTTCAGCATTATTTCATATTATCCTACATCTAGATCAATTTATTAGCACATATATTAATATACTTGGTGATTGGACTTATCTATTACTTTTTTTAGTAATTTTTTGTGAAACTGGGCTTGTGGTAACACCCTTTTTACCTGGCGACTCTTTACTTTTTGCACTAGGACTTACTGGAGCAGCGACTAGTTTAAATGTACATATATTAGCTCCAATACTTGTAGCTGCAGCTGTATGTGGTGACTCATGCAACTATTTCCTCGGCAGAATGGTCGGTAAACGGATTTTCAAAGATGATGCAAAAATCCTCAAAACAGCTCATCTACTTAAAGCACAAGATTTTTTTAACAAATATGGCGCCGCTGCAATCATATTGGCAAGATTTACACCACTTGTAAGAACATTTATGCCTTTCACAGCCGGTATGGCTCGCATGAGATATCCTAAATTTGTATTAATGGGTATTATCGGTGCTTTTATATGGGTTTATTCCATTGTCTACTTAGCATTTTTCTTTAGTAACAATGCTTTTGTCAAAAAATATTTCGGTTTATTTGTCATTTTAATTATTGTTGTATCTTTGATACCACCCACAATATCTTTCATCAAAGCATTTAAGAACAAGTTATCTAACAAAATATAATTACAAAGACTTATTTTTTACCCAAATTCAAATAATCTATCAAAAGCTTACGGCTCTTTAACTGCTTACCTGCTAAAGCATAATCAATATAGGTACGAGTAACTTTAGAAATGACTTTTAAATCTTCAGTTGTCCATGAGCTCACTGATTGATTGATTTTCAAGAGATTTTTGCCAGATATACTATTTGGAATAGCTGATAGATTTTTTTTAAAACCCGTGGCAAGTATCGAGTAATTCAGACTCTCATCAATAAGCATACCATCAATATCACAATCGACATAAACTCCCTGCCCAAGACTATCTAGCAACTCAAGCTCAAACATCCTCAACAAATATTTATAATTAATTTCATTTATATTTTTTAGAATAAAAGCATATTTCTCAAATAAAAACTCTTCTTCATGAGAGTAGCTTAGTAGCAGATATATCAACTCATTCATGTACTGCAATGATAGTAGATTGATATATGTGTTTTGATAAAATGACTCAACAAACTCTACGTTGTAAATTTTAGATAATCCATCTGACTTTTTCGCAAGACTAATTTGTCCTTTTAACTTAACTAAAGGTTGGTATAGATTTATCGTTTTTTTATTAACCCTTATTAATCCCGAAATCTTGCCAAACTCTCGAGTAAATATACTTACAAGTAGAGAATTTTCTTTATATTTACATTGATGCAATATATAAAAATCATACAACTGCTGCATTTATTTTCTCAATAAGTTCCATTATTTGCGAAGCATTTCTATATTTAAACTCTGGCAGATCAAACTCCTTCACAAGCTCTTGTAGTGTTATTTTCTTGATATCCGCTTTATGCTGTAATTTTTTTTGCAACCATTTTATCATTGCTAGCATATAAGCATCTCCATAAACTCTAAATGAGATTTTTTCTTCAGAAATATACATCTCTATAACCGAAAAATTATCAATCACAAAATACTTGACCTGCTCAGGCAAAATAACAGCGTCTTCAAAATTAACCTCAGTAAGGAGTTTCTTTACTAAATCGTTATACATCTTCCTCTCCTTGTGGAGACACGGCTCTCAAAAGCTTAACTTTTTCTATTAGTCTTTTAGCTGCCAATACAACCTGTTCTCTTGAAGTATGTAGACCAAATGAAATTCTTATTGTAGATTCTGCCTGATCAGCATTCAAACCAATAGCAACTAAGACATGAGATGGTTCAACAGCTTGAGAATTACATGCAGAACCCATAGACATACAGATGCCATCTAGCATTGCTAACAAAGTCTCACCTTTTACACCTACAAAAGTAATACTCAAAATCCCAGGATAACTATTATCCAGCTGTGTATTGATCTTTATATTATTAATTTCCCCAATAACGCTCAAAAAAGCATCTCGCAAATCCTGTATGTACTGCAGATTGTTCTGTCTATTAACAAACATCTCTTTTACAGCCTCAGCTAATGCAAATATCTGATAATTTGCTAATGTTCCTGCTCTTAGATTAAATTCCTGCGCCCCACCATGTATCTGTTTTTCTAACTTAACCTTCGGCCTTTTAGATCTCACATATAAAAATCCCACACCTTTTGGAGCATAAATTTTATGTCCGGATACCGATAACAAATCGATATTCATATCATTTATATCAATATCAATCTTGCCATATCCTTGAGCAGCATCGACATGAAAAACTATACCACTCTGCTTAGTTAGCTTACCTATCTCACGAAGATTATTTAAGGTTCCTAGTTCATTATTCACAGCCATTAAGCTTACAAGTATAGTCTCTTGTTTGATAGCTTTTTTAAGTTGCTCTAAATCAATCTGTCCAAATCCATCTACATCTAAGTATGTAACTTCAAATCCTTTGGCCTCTAAAAACTTACAAACATCAAGTACCGCTTTATGTTCAACTTTTGATGTAACTATATGCTTACCTTTATTTTGATAAGCGCGAGCAACTCCTTTTATTGCAAGATTATTTGACTCAGTAGCTCCTGATGTAAAAATAATCTCTCTAGGTAAAACAGACAAACTATCTGCTATAGATACCCTTGCTTGCTCAACTTTATCGCGAACTAATAAAGCCTGCTCATAAGTTGATGATCCAGAATTAAAAAAATCAGAGCCATCACTAATTAACTTTAACATTGTTCTTTTGACATTTTGACTAAGTGGAGTAGTCGCTGCATAATCTAGATATATAAGACCCATTAAAAATCAATAATTCTTTTAATTATTAGCTAATATTGATATTATATCAAATAATTGCGTACATAGTACTTTAACAAAATCGTTAACAAAATAGGCGCATGATTAAAGATGGTAAATTTAGTCAGTTTCATATATGAAATAGTCTATAAAAGCGATTTATTAAAAAGACCAAAAAGGTCTGAACTTAACGAGCTAGCTTATTAAACAGTTAGTTGTGAACATTATATTATTGAAGGAATTAACTAAAAAATGAAAAAAATACTAATAAATAGTAAAAGTAGTGAAGAAACAAGAATTGCTACTCTAGACAATGGAAAACTTATTGACTTAGATATCGAGAATGTTGATAGAGAACAAAAGAAAGCTAATATTTATAAAGGCTACATTTCTAGAATCGAGCCTAGTTTAAATGCGATATTTGTCAATTATGGTGAAGAAAAGAACGGTTTTTTACCATTCAAAGAAGTTTCTGAATATTATCTAAAAGACGTACCAAATGGTGAGAATATTGCGCATCTTCTTTCAGAAGGTCAAGAATTAATAGTTCAAATCGACAAAGAGGAGCGTGGTGATAAAGGTGCTGCTTTAACTACGTTTATTACACTTGCTGGCTCATATATGGTTTTACTACCAAACAACGCGGATGGTGGCGGTATTTCACGTCGCGTAGAAGGTGAGGATAGAGAAAGACTGAAGAAATATTTAAAGGATCTAAACATTCCTAAAAACATGAGCGTAATTGCTAGAACAGCTTGTGTTGAGTGTTCTTTTGAAGAGTTAAAACATGATTTCGACACTCTAGTTGAGTTATGGGATTCAATATTCAAGGCTTACCATAGAATTAAAAAGCCTGCCCTACTTCACAAAGAGAGTGACATAATTGTCAGAACAGTTAGAGATCATCTAAAAGAAGACGTCAAAGAAATTATTGTAGACTCTAAAGAATGCTTTGAAGATGTTAAAAGACAACTTGGTCTACTTAGACAAAGTTTTGATATAAACAAAGTAAAGTTATACAACGAAGAACTACCAATATTTGCTCAATTTGGCATAGACCAACAGATAGAAAATGCTTACAAAAGAGAAATTAGATTACCTTCTGGTGGATCTATTGTAATTGACACAACAGAAGCTTTAGTTGCCATTGATGTTAACTCATCTCGCGCTAACAAAGCTGAAGATGTTGAAACAACAGCTTTTAAAACAAACTTAGAAGCTGCTGAAGAAGTTGCTCGTCAACTTAGAATTAGAGATCTTGGCGGTCTTGTTATTGTTGATTTCATTGATATGTCATTCTATCCAAATAGAAAGCAAGTTGAAGAAAAGTTAATGGAAGCGCTTCAACAAGATAGAGCACGCATTCAGATGTCGCGTATATCCAAACTTGGACTTGTTGAAATATCTAGACAACGCTTAAGCTCATCAATTAATGAAAGTGTAATGCAAAAGTGTCCTCGTTGTGACGGTCATGGCTTTATTAAGACTACTCAAGCTACTGCGCTTACTATTTTACGCAAAATTAGAGCGGAAGCTATCAAAGAAGATACAAATGAGATACGTGTTCAAGTACCAGTTGATATAGCTGCATATATACTAAATGAGAAAAGAGATAGTATCGTTGAAATCGAAAGAATCTCTGAAGTCAAAGTTATGTTAATTCCTAACTTCAACATGGAATCTCCAAAGTTTCAAATGCAAAGAATTTGGGGTACAAGCTACAAATCAAATCGTACTAGTTCTGACTTAATAGAAGATGTATTTAACGTTGAAATCCCTAAAGCAGGAAAAAAGAAAATTGCTGCGGTTGAGCTAACCAAACCAACGTCTAACGATCAAAATTTAGATGCTAAAGAAGACAAGTCTCAAGAAAATAAGAGCATTGATGCCAATACTACTCAAGACAATAAAAAAGAAAGTAATACGCAACAAGAATCAAAGAAAAAAGGCTTCTTTAGCAAATTATTAACTAAGCTTACAGGTAGTACTGAAGATATCGCTGCTGAGAATGGGAAACCTCAAAATAAGCAAAACAACAATAAAGACAATACTCAAAAACCTCAAAAGTCTCAAGATAAAGGACCTCAAAAAGGTAATAATCAGCGTGACGATCGTAAAGGCAATAACAATAACAATGATCGCAACGATAATAAAAATAATAATAAAGGTCAAAAACCTCAAGTCCAAAAGTCTCAAGACAATAGACAAGAAAGAGATAATGGCCAACGTAACGATCGTAGAAATAATGATAGCAGAAATGATCGTAACAAGAATAAATCAGGTAATGATAAATTTGATAAAAAATCAAACAATCGTAACAACAGCAGAAGTAATAATCTAAATCTTAATAATGCTGAAGAGGTTGTAGATATTACTCAGCTTAAATATCAGAATCAAACAGCAGAAAAAACAGATAACATTAAGAAGGTAATATCTAAAAACCCTGAAGAGTTTATCTCTGTTATGGTTAAAGATGTTTTAGAAAACTATGATAGCTTAAAAGATGATGGAGCTACAAAAGTTGCTACCCAAGAGAAAGCAAAAACCAATAAATACTTAAAATTTGATACTGTTTCAGTGGATAAAGAAATAAATATTCTTAAAGAAGCTGCTAGACAAGCTGAAGAAACTGTGAAACTTGAAAGTATAGAAGCAGAAAGCAATAGTATTCATGAAGAAATAAAAGAAACTATTGAAATAGTAGATGAGGCTGTTGTAAAAGAACAACAACCTAAAAAAGCCAAATTAGATAAAGATGATAAAACATCTGAACAAAACAATACTAAGAAAGAAAAGGCTAAAACTGTTAAAAATAACAAAAAAGAAAAGACAGTAGAAAAAGTAACTAAACAAAATCAACCTGAACCAGAATATATAAGCTATTCTGCAGCTCTTGATTTTGAATCTCAGTCAATAATCTAAATAGCAAGGCTATCTAATGTTACATTACCCTCAAATTGATCCAGTTGCTCTACATCTGGGCCCAATAAAAGTCCACTGGTATGGCTTAATGTATTTATTTGGTATTTTTGCTGGCTGGTATTTATTAAGATACCGAGCAAAAGTTAAATCATGGGCTCCAATCAAACCTGAACAAGCTGGCGATTTAACCTTTTATATTGCATTAGGTGTTATATTAGGCGGTAGAATTGGCTATATAATCTTCTACAATCTACCTTACTATTTTCATAATCCGCTACAAATGTTTTTCTTATGGGATGGTGGTATGTCATTCCATGGAGGGTTTATTGGCGTTTTAGTAGCATTTGCGTTATATGCACGCAAACTTGGAGTCAACTTCTTTGACCTTGGTGAATTTGTAGCTCCAGTTGTGCCTATAGGCTTAGGTGCTGGTAGAATTGGTAATTTCATAAACGGCGAACTATGGGGGAAGGTCACAAATTCTCCAATAGGAATGATTTTTCCTACAGGAGGGCCATTACCTAGATACCCTTCTCAACTGTTTGAATTCTTTTTAGAGGGAGTTGTATTATTTACAGTCTTATGGCTAGTTAGTATCAAAAAAAGACCACGCTACTTAATATTAGGATTGTTTATGTTCTTGTATGGTAGTGCTAGATTTATCTGCGAGTTTTTCAGACAACCAGACCCTCAATATGGTTATATATTCTTTAACTGGATGACTATGGGACAGATACTATCTATTCCCATGATCGTGTTAGGGGCAATAATTCTTATCATGGTGTTTATAAAAACAAGGAAGAATAAATGCGAGAATATCTAAGCTTTCTAAAATATATCAAAGACAATGGGACTGAAAAAGGCGATAGAACAGGCACTGGTACAAGAAGTATTTTTGGCTATCAAATGCGCTTTGATTTACAGAAAGATTTTCCACTAGTTACCACAAAAAAAATTCATATCCCAAGCGTGGTTCACGAACTATTATGGTTTTTAAGTGGCAGTACTAATGTAAAATATCTAAATGATAACAAAGTCAGAATTTGGAACGAATGGGCTACAGAAGATGGCGAGCTTGGACCTATATATGGTAAGCAATGGCGTAACTTCAATGACGAAGGTGTAGATCAAATTGCTGAAGTAATTCAATTACTAAAGACCAACCCAAATTCTCGTAGAATATTGGTATCAGCGTGGAACCCTTGTGTAGTTCCATCAGAAAAAATCTCTCCACAAGAAAATATTCTACAGGGTAACTCTGCTCTACCTCCATGTCATGCCATGTTCCAATTTTATGTTGCTGAAAACAAATTATCGTGCATGCTTACTCAACGAAGTGCAGATGCTTTCCTAGGTGTTCCATTTAACATTGCAAGCTACTCTTTACTAACACACATGATTGCTCAGCAATGTGACCTTGCTGTTGGTGAATTTATTTGGTCTGGTGGTGACTGTCATATTTATAACAATCATATAGAGCAAGTAAATGAGCAGCTTAGTAGAGAGCCTTTAGACTTACCAACGCTTAAAATCTTAAGAAAACCAAGTTCTATATTTGATTACAAATATGAAGACTTTGAATTTCAGAATTATAAACATCATCCAGCTATAAAAGCAAAAATTTCTGTATAAGGATATTATAAAAATGAATCAATTATCTCTTAATAAAAAGAAAATCCCTATTCTACTTTTAGAAGGTATTCATTTAAATGCTCTTGAATCATTTAAAGCTGCTGGATACGAAAATATTGAACTATTGAATACAGCACTAGAAGGTCAAGAGCTTGTAGATAAGCTTAAAGATTTTAAAATCGTTGGCTTACGCTCACGTACACAGCTTACTAAAGAAGTACTAGAACAGTCTTCTCATTTGACTGCTATAGGTTGCTTCTGTATTGGTACAAACCAAGTTGACCTTAAGACAGCTCAAAATCTAGGAATACCTGTATTTAACGCCCCATTTTCAAATACTCGTAGTGTTGCTGAGCTTGTGTTAGCTGAAGCAATTTTATTGATACGTAATGTAATTGATAAAAATGCTAAAACTCATCGTGGCGAATGGCATAAATCAGCTGATAATGCTAATGAAGTGAGAGGTAAAACTCTTGGAATTATTGGATATGGTCATATTGGTATGCAGCTTGGTATTTTAGCAGAAAGTATAGGCTTAAATGTCATATTTTACGATATAGAAGAAAAACTTCCTTTAGGAAATGCTAGCGCTGTAGAAAGTTTAGAGACTCTACTTAAAAATTCTGATGTTGTCTCACTACATGTACCTCAACTACCTACAACTGCAAATATGATTTCTGCTAAAGAACTTAGTTTTATGAAAGAAAACTCAGTACTAATTAATGCTTCTAGAGGAAATGTTGTTGATATTGATGCTTTAGTTGAAGTTTTGAAAAATGGCAAACTAAAAGGTGCTGCTATAGATGTTTTCCCTAAAGAACCATCTGCTAAAGGCGAAATATTTGAAAGTCCACTAAGAGGTTTTGATAATGTTTTCTTAACGCCTCATATTGGTGGTAGTACTATTGAAGCACAGGAAAATATTGCCAATGAAGTCGCTGCTAAGCTTATTAAATATTCTGATAATGGTTCTACTCTAAATGCTGTAAACTTCCCAGAATTATCACTACCTAGCCATACTGAGACACATAGAATATTACATATACACCAAAATATACCTGGTACCATGAATGAGCTAAACAAAATATTAGCTACAAAAAATATTAACGTTGAGGGTCAATATCTTAGAACTCTAGAAAATATTGGTTATGTTGTAATGGATATTAAATCAACATCTAATGAGGCAAAAGACCTTGTTGATGAATTCAAAAAAATCAAAACAACAATAAAAGCTCGTTTTCTTGTATAAATGTCTCTAGATAAAACCCAAATTATCTCTCAAATTTTAAAACACTCTCCTTCTCACATAATTATCGGTTATAGCGGTGGTATAGACTCTAGTGTTTTGTTAGATATAACAAAAGATTTAGACATCCCAACTATTGCTATTTATGTTAACCATAATATCCATCCTGATGCACTAGAGTGGCAATTGCATTGTCAAACAACATGCCGTAATGCAAACATAAAATTCATTACTCATTTTCTAAGTCATGCACCTAAAGGAGAAAGTTTTGAAGCTTGGGCAAGTAAACAAAGGATGGATTTCTTTATCGAGATCATGCGTCAGTATTCTAATCCGATTCTTCTACTAGGTCATCATCTAGATGATCAAGCTGAAACATTCCTAATTCAAGCGATAAGAGGATCAGGATTAGCTGGACTAGCGAGTATGCCATTCTATAAACAATTAAATCATGGGGGTGTGCTACGCCCTCTTTTAGACTATACAAAGAAAGATATCCAACAATTTGCAAAACAGCATAATATTGATTATATCTATGATGATAGTAATGAGGATATAAAATATCGCCGAAATCTTATTCGTAATCAAATAATGCCAATATTAGAGCAAATTAATCCAAATATTAGCAGAACTCTTTCTCGAAGTGCTAAGATCTGTGCAGAAAGTAGTAACATATTACAAAAGCTACTTAAGGAAAAATTACAGAAAATTTCTAAAGATAATAATCTAGTTGTCTCTGAGTTACTTACCTTAGATAATGATATACAAAAAAGTTTAATTCATCATTGGTTTAAAGAAGCAACAAACCAAAGTCTAAAAAGTAAGCAAATCAAAGAGATACATAAAGCTCTTAATGGTGATATCCATACTGGCTGGCTGCTTGATATCAATCAACAATATCAAATATCTGTAGAATATAATCAGCTAATAATCAAAAATAATAACCTAATAGATTTAAGCTCAGATAATAAAGATATAATTGAATGGCTCAAAAAGAAATGGAATAAAGACTTTAATGCTGAAGAAATTATAGTCCGAGAAAGACAAGCTTCTGATAAATGCAGATATCAAGGCAGAAACAAAGCAAATAAATTGAAAGTACTATTCCAAGAGCTAAAAATACCAGCATCAGAACGCTCCATAACAAAAGTTATATTACTAAATGATAAAATAGTCGCAGTTTATCCTTTCTTTATCTGCAACTAAAATTATTATCTTAGTTTTTTTATAAAAAATGCGACCACAAACCATAGTAAAATAGTCACGCCTAAGATAATCATAATGTGAGTAAACAATCCTTCAAATAAATGGGCTTGCTTAATTAAATCAAGATCTTCATTTGCTCCTTTAAATGCAGCTAAGTCAGCAACTTTTGCTCCTATAAATCCTGCAACACTTCCTGTAAAAAGCATATATGATGCTGCTAAAAAACCTGTATATTTTTTATCTTCAATAGAGGTAATCTCAGAAAGTGCAATAGGATCTATAAATAATTCAGATACTCCTAAGAATGCCAAAGCAATAATTACTAATAATGCTGATGTTGTACCATCCAAACTAGCATTTTTGGCAGCTATAAAGAATAAAACAAAACATATCAGTTGGAAAATAAATCCAAATGAAAATTTTATCATCCTACCGAAATCATCATCTAAAGACTTTACTCTTTTCCAAATCCAAGCAAGAATTAAACCTCCAAATAATATTGACAGAGAGTTCATAGAAGTGAATGTACTAGCTGGTATATCAATCCCGAATAAATAGGTATCCACATTTCTATGTATAAATATTTCTACAGAAGTATATAACTGCTCATCAAAAACCCAAAAAACTATGCCAAAAATATAAAAAGGCAATAAAGTAACTAATGATTTACGTGTAGAAAAATCTGTTTTGATGAAAATAATTATAAAAAATAATGTTGTTATGCAAGCAGCTACGGCTAAAAGATAACCATCAAAAAGATACTCTAAAGCAAAATAAGCAAGCACAACCATAACAACTATACTCAAAACAACTATAAAACCGTTAAAATACTTAGGTAAAGGTTTCTCAGGAAGAATATCTGGAATATATTTAGAACCTAGTATAAATACAATTAAACCAAATATCATACCAATACCAGCAACTCCAAAACCATAGTGCCAACCATAGTAATGGGCTATCAAGCCACATATCATAGGAGCGAATATACCTCCGAAATTCCCTCCTAAGTATAGTAAAGTAAATGCTGAATCTTTTTTAGGATCATGAGAACTATATTGCTGCCCCAATAAGCATGAAACGTTACTCTTGAAAAACCCATAACCACAAACTATAAAGGCCATTCCTAGATATAGTTTAGCATCTCCTCCAAAACCTAAAATAATATGTCCAATAGACATAAGTGCTGCTCCATAAATAACAGCTTTCTTATACCCCAATACTCTATCTGCAACTACTCCACCAACAATCGGTGAAAGATATACTAAGGTCACATATGCTCCAGCAATTGCATATGAGGTTGTATCATTAAATTTAAGATGCTCTACTAAATATAAGATTAAAAGAGCTCTCATACCATAGAAGCTAAAATATTCCCACATATATATTGCTATAATATACCATAATGCTTTAGGGTGTTTATCTGACTGATGAGTTATTTCTACCATTAATTAACAAGATTTATTTATATATAAATAGATTATAAATAAACAAATTAGTCAGTGAAAGTTTAATTTCACCTATTAAAAATTATACATTGACATCAAAATATGAATGGTACCAATCTATTAAAGTTATGCTAATATCAAAATAACTAGTTATAAATAAAGGATAGTCATTGATGAAGTTTTTAGCTAAAAAAGTTTTTACTTATATTTTGCTACTATTTGTATTATTTTCACAGTCTATAGCTTGCACTGCAGTAACCCTAGTAAATAAAAAAGGTAATGTAGTATCAGGGAGAACTATGGAATGGGCTCTTGATTGGAACTGGCAACTTCTCTATATTCCTAAAAATACTTCTCATTATTTAACAGCGCCTAGTAATACTAATTTACCGAAACAGGAATACAAATCTAAATATTCAGTACTAGCTACTGGTTTGTCAAAAGATGGACAAACTCTTGTAATTGACGGACAAAATAGTCAAGGATTAAGTCTAAGTGCAAATTATTTACCAGGTTTTACAAAATATCAAACTGTAGATAAAGATGACACTAAATACGCATCAATAATTGAATCTACAACATTTATTTTGAGTCAATTTACTAATGTTAATGAAGTTAAGCAAGCTTTAAAAGAATATAAAGTTTGGTCTGATACGAATATAGAAATTGATGGAATATCTCCAGAAGTTCATTTTTTAATAACAGATAAAAATGGTGCTGGTTTAGTTGTTGAATACATAGATGGTAAAGTTAAGTTCTACAATATAAACTCAAATGTTAAAGTAATGACTAATGCGCCAACTTATGATTGGCAGCTACTTAATCTAAAAAATTATTTATCATTAGATAATAGAACACCTACGAATCTTAAAATCAGTGATGTCATTAATACTGAAAAACATGAAAGAACTATTCAAGATATCAGTGGTTTCTTAGGTGGTGGATTACTTGGAATTCCTGGAGATTATTCTCCTCCATCAAGATTTGTTAGAACAGCTGCAATTGCTTATTATGCAAACAATAAAAGTCCTAAAGATGATGACAACCTTGTATCAAAAGTAACGCATATATTACATAATGTTGATATTCCAAAAGGTGTTGTAGCTGATGAAATTCAAAATAAAAAAATGTTTGATCATACAGCATACGTAGTAATCAAAGATTTAAATAATAATAAACTATACATAACAACATATAACAAACCCAATAATCCTGTTATGATAGACTTAAATACTTTAGATAAAGATAATACAAAAAGCTTTGATATTATCTTAGAAAAACTACCTTTCCCAAATAATGATATTACAAATAAATTAGTTACGATGAATAAAAACTAAACAGTATATTCTAATTACTTTCTTTTCAAAAATTTGTCATAAACCTTCTGAATTCCTTCAGCTTCATTTTGGATTTTATATTTTGATAATACCAAATCATAACCATTTTGAGCTATTTCATATCTTAATTTATCATCAGACATTAAGATATCTAACTTCTCAGCAATTTGTTGACTTGATTTTGGTTCAATCAAATATGCATTTTGAGCATCAGTAATAATCTCAGGCCAAGCACCAGCTTTAGTAGCAATCACAGCGCATTTAGATGCCATAGCTTCAAGAGCTGGCAAGCCAAAACCTTCTTTATGACTAGCACAAACCACAATATCTAATGCTCTATACCAACTTGGAATCTCTTTACTATTCTTGATAAACCCTGTAAATATTATCCGTTCTGAAAAACCTGCCTGCTTAACCATCTGTTCTAGTTGTTTTTTGAATTCTAAATCTTTGGGTGTTGCTTCACCAATAACTACTGCTGTCCAATCAGGATATTTTATTAGCATGGCTACTACTGCTTCAATAAATTCATAAGTTCCTTTAGACTTTCTGATTCTGCCAAATATCCCTATACCGTATTTACCTGGTAATTTTCTATTTTGCCACTCTCGAACCTTATTGTCAGCAGGATAAAAAACTTCCGTATTAACTCCATGCGGCACTATATAAGGTGGTCTCTCAAGATATTTTGCAGATATTTCAGATGGACATATAACAGCTTCCATTCTGTTTATATAAAATTTTGTCAACTTCTTATGATGCCTTTGTGCTACAGAGGTAAAAACTAGTATTATTTTATATCTAAAAATATACTTTAAAATAATACCCACAAGCATATCGATGTTTCTACGTGCATGCCAAATACGCCATTTATCACGCCAGCACTTAAATAAAAAGTCTCTAAATCTAATCGTCTTGATACCATTAGAATCAATATTAAAACCCATACCTACAATATTTACTAGCTTAGCTTGCTCTGGCATCACAGCTAACATACTAGCATTAATCCCAGAAAATCTACGACCTAATGACAAGGCAACAACTTCAATATCTTTTATATCTTTAGTTTCCACTGATTTAATTACAATAATATGTTATATCAGACATACTAAAGCAATATCTGATTATTTACAAGAGTCTCAAAATCTAAGAAATAGTAATTACTAATATTTACTGATATCTAATAATTGTAATGTAAGAATTACTGGCTTAAAGTGTTATAATGTTTTCATATATTAGTTAGTTGTTTGAAGTAATAGATGTCCTTTTTAAAAAAAATTTATAATATATTTTCTTACAAAAAACCCATTATAAAAGACAATACATTTTTGCTATGGGAGCCTTGTACACACAGCCATGCTGAAATAGTTCCTGGATTTGCGAAGTACTTACTTGATTTAGGTTACCATGTTTCTATCCTAATCAATCCTAAAAGATACAAAGAAGGATTGTTCTGTAGATTTGACAATGAAAATATCTCGTACAATAAAATGTCTAAAAGACAAATTCGCAAGTTTTTCAAAAAAAGCACTCTAGCTAGTATCCAAGGAACACTGATCACAACTATTGGTAAACTGTATGATGGTAAAGATCTAGACCAAGCATATAACTTTTTTAGTAAAAAAGCGGATAGAAATAAACTTTTTTTTGTTGAGCATGAGATTGATAGCTACTTTGATAATAATTCTGAAACACGTAAGGATATCATTACACTTAGAACAATGAATTACAAAAATGCTACTACTATAGCTGTTAACCCCCACTATTTTGGACAATTCAAGCTAAATAATAAAAACTCTCTTACAACTTTTGTTACTATTGGAGCAATTTCAGAAAAAAGAAAAAGCACTAAACTACTTGTAAATGCTGTAGAAGAACTAGCAAATACAGGTGTTACTAACTTCAAAGTTGTTGTTATTGGTAAAGGAAATATCAAAGATTTACCCACGCACCTGCAAAAGTATTTTGATATCAAAGGACGTCTTGACTTCAAAGAAATGTATACTGAAATTGAAAAAGCAGACTTTATCCTATCAGCATACGAAGATAATCCTGATCACATCAAATATATTACTTGTAAAACTAGTGGTACATTTCAACTTGTATATGGTTTTCTAAAGCCAATTATCATTAGAGAAAGTTTTGCTCCGATAAATGGCTTCAATCAAGATAACGCTATATTATATAAACAAGATGATAATTATGCAGAAGCTATGGCTAAAGCAATAGAGTTATCTCAGCACGATTATTTGCAAATGCGCGAAAACCTCAAAAAATACTCAGATCAACTATATTGCCAATCGCTTAAAAATTTACAATACGAGATTAAAAATAGACATTAATCAATTCTTGAACTGCTTTTCGTTCTTTATTATTTTTCTTATCAGAAATAAACTACGAGTTGGTTGTAGTAAGATATATTTGATACCTATCAATCTAGCCTTATTAAGCTTACCTTCAAGATAGAGTGAATCAATAATATATCGCCCTTTTCTTTTGTTAAAAAATTTTGACTTGACTCTATCAATTTTGCCAGAAACAAAACATTTACCAGTAAACCAGCATAACGAATAGTTGCCAGCAAAACTTTTTTTTAAATTTACATGAAGATCTTTTTTATATGAACGATTATACTCGGGTTTTATAAACATAGAGTTTTGATGCGTATAGATTGTATCTTTTATATATGGGAAGAGTTCAAATCTAAAATTATCTATATTATTAACACCTGAATTTAAAGGAGTCTTTTCTTGTTGACCAACTGTTAGATTGATGGCCTTACCCAATAATCCAGGTCCTGTAATACTCAAAGGATCATTACCATAAAAGCCATTCTTTGAGTTCTCTACTATCATGTCAATAGCTTTCTTCAAAAACGGATGCTTTGGCTTTGAGCATATAAATGCCTGATAAATATAGCCATCAAACTCATAGTCTGACTTATATTTATCTTTAACTGAAGCAAACTCAATATCAAAGCATAAAGTATCATCAAGACTAACTAATAACTCTTGCTTAATATCACTATACACGCCACCATGTACATATAACACACAATAGCGCCATAAGTCACATTTATATGCTCCAGGTATTATATTGTCATATGTATCAAGCACATCTTTCTCAAAGTTTTCTTTAAGAAATTCTCGACATGCCTCATCATCAAAAAAATAAAAATCCCATTCAGGATTTTTATTAATCCATGTATAAACCGCATTATACATCTCTTGACTTACTTCACTTGTTCTCCAAGTTTTAAAAATCTTTTTAGGAATGTACTTATATTCTATAGAATTTGATAATTTAGCTCTTGAAGGAATAAAAGCCGGAATCTTTTTAATCGAAGTTGACATAAATAAAAGTCCAAATAGTTTAATTTTTACAAGCTAGGTTATTACATAGTAGAACTTTAATAAATACTAACTTAAAGCATAACACTTGCCAATATGATGATGAAGTAGAAATAACTAACTGTTGTTTATAGCATTACGGTCTTTTTTGTTCTCACATTTCCTTTGAGATAAGAATATTGCTGTTAAATTTGCAAATAAAATTACCATTATTTGTGTAGTAAAAAAATAATCAAATAAGCAACCAATAAACATTGCCAATATCAATACTCTAAAATATACACAATTACGATAATCTAACCATCTTGCTTCAACAAAAAATGCCACAAAACACAATAAAAGAGAAATTCCAGCAATAATACCTGCTCTAAAGATATAGTTAACAAATTCATCATGAGCCATAATACCATCATTAACTACGCGAGGATCATCTCTTAATCTTTGATTTTTATTTATCAACACTTTAGTACATTCAATAACATCTGTTGTATTTGTAAGATAAGGACATCCCAGTATATAAAGTTTAGGATACTCTCTTAAAACTTTAAATGAAGAACTATAATATAGTAATCTAAGTCCCGTCGATGTCTCATACTGTTTTCTTGCATCAGTATTATTATAATCTTGATTAAAGAATACTTGTGATTCTTCTACAGATGTTTGTAATCTATAATGAAAAACACTTGAGAATTTATAGACAACTCCAAAAATGATACTAATTGCAACGATACAGCAAGTTAGAATCGTTACAAGTCGTTTTATACATAATTTATTATTTTTAAAGCTAAAATATTTTAAAGCTATAAATGAATAATAAATAAATACCACAAATTCAATAACATAACCGGCCTTACTACGATTTACAAAAAGATCTATAAAGATGACCAGTAAACCAGCAGCATACATCAGAATCTTTGGCATCATATTTGGTATTCTAATAGCTTTACCAATAATCACTACAGCTGAAAAAGGGAAAGTCAATGCAACTATTGATTGGATAACACTACCACCATGTATACCAAAATATATTTGACTAACCACGAAGTCCATATGCAATACATATCTAACTAACGCATATAGAGAAAATATAACCACAATGGATAAATAAAAGTTTAAAAGATAATTAGCATATTTAATATTTCTAGATAAAAAATAACTAGCCGAACATATATATAAAAAAACAAATATTGGATTAGAAAATCCTAATATTGACTTAACATCTAGGCTATGACTCGCAAAAGATGCATAAATCATGCCAATATTTATCATTATCGCGGATATTAATAGAAACTGTAATGATTTATTTTGTTTAAGAACCCTAAAAACTTCTTTATTAAAGAAAGAAAAAAGAATAATCAATATAAAGCTTATAGATATTAAAGCTCTAGCAAAAAAGAATATACTTACAAACATTACCAACATAAGTACAAATACTATCTTGGTATATATTTCAGATCTCAAAACTTTTCTCCTAATATAAAACAAATAATTATGATAAGTACTACAGATTATAGTATAACAGCTCTTGTTTTCATTAATAAAATGATTCAATCAATTAAACTAAAGTTTTTAAAAGTTTAAATATTTCCTTAAATGACTTATTGGGCTTTTTCTTCTCAACCTCTTTATGATGATTTCTAATTAGCTGGCGCAATTTTTGCACATCCATATCAGGATGCTCTTGTATTAGTTTTTCTAATGTCTCATTAGCCTTTATAGGATCCAAGAGATTACTTCTAAGATTCTCCAAACGCTGTATCATAAGATTTGCATCTTTATCTTTATTAACCAGAACGTCATACGCCTTATGAATCTCTTCTAAATTATGAGTTTTGCGTAGTAGCTTACCTATAAACTGTGTTTGCCTTTTTAGAGCTATCTTTTGCAAATTTTTAGCACTAAGAATATTACTTTTAAGATTTTCATCTATTGGTAGCTTACCTAACTGTTCTTTACTTAACTCAGTTAAGGATCTACCAAAATCAGTTATCTCTAATGCATCTTTTTTTACAGTAGTCTTACTCTTTACGGCTTTGTATTGCGAGTTTTCTTCTTCACGTTGTAAACGCTCTATTTCATCTAAGTCTATTACTTTACTCATAGCTATTATTTTAATTTGCTTATATATATATATAATATAAGCTATAATTTTAAACGTTTAATTTATTTTATCCACCTAAAAAATATCAGGAGACTACCAAATATGTTTAGCTTTGAAAAAAATAGCCTAAAAAATACTGATAAAGAAATTTTTGACGCTATAGAACTTGAGGTTAAAAGACAACATGAACATGTTGAACTTATTGCATCAGAAAACTATGCAAGCCCAGCTGTAATGGAGGCTCAAGGCTCTCAACTTACAAATAAATATGCAGAAGGCTATCATGGAAAAAGATATTATGGTGGCTGTGAATTTGTAGATATAGCAGAAAAACTAGCTATCGAAAGAGCTCAAAAACTATTTGGTGTTGATTATGCAAATGTTCAACCTCATTCAGGATCACAAGCAAATGCTGCTGTATATAATGCTGTACTTAAGCCAGGTGATACAGTTCTTGGCATGGATCTTGGAGCTGGAGGACATTTAACTCATGGTAGTAAAGTAAATTTCTCGGGTAAAATTTATAATTCTATTCAGTATGGTCTAGATGAAAATGGTGATATAGACTACAAACAGGTAGCTGAACTTGCTAAAGAACATAAGCCAAAAATGATAATTGCTGGATTCTCCGCATTTTCTGGAATTATTAATTGGAAAAAGTTCAGAGAAATTGCAGATTCAGTAGATGCTGTACTTATGGCTGATATTGCTCACGTTGCAGGACTTGTTGCGGCTGGATTATATCCAAATCCATTCCCTTATGTTGATGTTGCAACTACAACTACTCATAAAACTCTGAGAGGTCCAAGAGGTGGGTTAATACTTTGTAATGATAATCCTGAACTAGCTAAAAAATTCCAATCAGCTATTTTCCCAGGTATTCAAGGCGGACCTTTGATGCATGTAATTGCAGCTAAAGCAGTTGCCTTTAAAGAAGCATTAGAGCCTAGCTTTATTGACTACCAAAAACAGGTATTGAGAAATGCTAAGGCTATGGAAAAAGTTCTAAAAGAACGTAACATTAATATTATTTCAGGTGGTACCAATAATCACTTATTACTACTAGATATAACAAATACAGGGTTTTCAGGCAAAGAAGCTGAGGCTGCTTTAGGTAGAGCGAATATCACTGTAAATAAGAATTCCATACCTAATGACCCTCGCTCTCCATTTGTTACAAGTGGTTTAAGAATAGGAAGCCCTGCTATCACAACGAGAGGATTCAAAGAAGCTGAGTGTGAGCAAATCGCAAACTGGTTGGCAGATGTAGTATATAATTGTGGAAATGAGAAAATTGAAAATGAAACTGCGACAAAAGTTTTAGAACTTTGTGATAGATTTCCTGTTTACAAATAAACATCTTAATTTTATTTTTAGTAATATTAATTATTAATATTCTAGACTCACAATTCTCAAATTAATTTTAATTTCATTACCAAATCCCATATTGAACTACATATATGTACTAATATCCGCACATACTCAGATTACATTATTAAATATAAGTAAATTATTTGAATTTTATTTTAAATTTTATGTTGACTTAAAATTAACATTAAATATAATAGTCAAATATTTTAAACACTTAAATAATACTAATTTAATATTTTATTAATCATGGAGATTGGAATGAAAAAAACTATCACTATTGCTCTTTTAGGTTCAATTGCAGCTACTTCTGTTTATGCAGATGATTTAAATGCTAACATTGTAAACAACTCTATCATTGATTATTCAAATAAAGTGGAAACAGCTGCTGATACTGATCCTAACTCTCCAATTTATGCTGTCAAAAGCATAGCTGCTGACGCTGCTAACATACAAGCAAATGGTGAAAAAATAGCTAGAGGTCTAGTTTTAACAAATAACGGTAAAGTTAAAATACCTAATGCTGTTAAACCTAAAGACATATATATGAAAGATGAAGCTTCTGCTGCTCAAGGTCTTGAAAAATATAGAGCTGAAAGAGATGAAATTAACGAAACTATCGAAAGATGGACTGAAAAAAGAAATAATGTTTCAGGAATCGGTAAAAAAGTTAAACAATTAAATTATGATCGTAAAATAGCTCAAAAGAAAGCTGAGTTAAAAGCTATAAACACTAAAATTGATATCTTAAAAGGTATTGAAAATGGTGATAAAGCTTATGCTGAAGAAAAAATAGCTCAGTTTAATATTATTAAAAATATAACTGTAAATGGTCCTACAGCATACTATAATGATATTGCTAAACCTGTTTCATCTGAGTTGACTGCTGCATGGAATTCAGCTAGTGCTCTTGATTACATCGGTTATAGAAATAATATAGACAAGTTCTGGAGTGCAAGAGTTGCTCTTTGGAATGGTCAATACAACATCAATAGTAAAGATGCTGAAACAGCAATAGAGTTTAACAATATAACTAACTATTTAACTATTCAGGCTATCCAACTTATTCAAGGTGGTAACAGTGATAAAGCTATCGCTACATATGCAAATGTAAATACACTTGCATATACAGTAACTACACTAGGTGATTTAGAGAGTGGAATTCAAGAGAAAATAGCTTCTCCTAGAACTGCTCAATCAATATGTGAAGCTGATTTACTTGATATCAGAGCTAATAGTAATATTGCTACAGCAAGAAATGTTTTAAGTGACTTATCTGATGAAAAAGCTGTAGAATCTATTCTTACTCAATTCTTAGATATCATTAATGTTGGTGATATTAAAGTATATGATTTAGATAATCTTGGAAGCAATTGGGCTGTTAAGGCTGCTGTTAATGCTATCGCTATTGCTATAGGTTCTGAAGGTGTTATTTATGTTAAAGATCATACTTTAATGTTAAGACCTGCAAGTGCAGTAGCAGCTCCTGTAGCTAATGCTATCGCTGAAAATGGTATATATAAGCAAGTAAGTGATGCTGATAGCATACTGTTTGGCCAAAACGCTTGTAACTTCACAGCTGCTCAAAATAGCGATAATCCTGTTGCTAAAGCAATGGTCGCGGCTACTAAGCAAATAGCTGAACAAATAGCTAAAGGGCAAACTGTCGATGCAGCTTTCGAAGAACAAGTTTATGTAGCTCTTCAAGCAACTATGTTCGAAAACTTAAACAAAGTTATTCCTAACTAATTCTAATCCTTTATAGTCTTATACAAATTCTTATTTAGATTTTCATAATTAATTTTCCAGTAGTAAAATGCTTAGTGCGAACTTACTAGATATTAATTATTTTCTACACATACCTCCTTCTTGCCAATACTCACTGCCTACACAGTGATGACAATAAAACAGGCCATTTGGATCATATTTGTATTTAATTTTGAGAAGTTTACTATAGTTATCTCCCCAAAAAACTTGTTGCCAATTTTTTTGGAAATAATCTGCTTCATTTGCATAGGTTCCTGCATTAGGAGCTAAAGACATAATCATCCTCATGGCTTTATAAATATTATCTATTTTTTGTTGTGTTTCTGTAGTCATTTTTGCATTGCCAATCTGTGGTTCATCAGTACTATAGCTCATAATAGCCAAAGCTCCAGCATCATATACTCTTGGATGCATTGACGTTTGCTTGGTTAAATGTAAAGCTTTTTTAGATGCGCCTGCTAACCCCTTGTTGATCTGTATAGATACAGGAGCCAATCGAGATACTTCATAGAAAGTGTCTGCTGTTGTGTCAATATTTTTAGGATCAAACAACTTCTCCGGCAAATACCAAGACTGATAAGTATACCAATATGCAGAAACCTCTCCAGTATTTGAAGCCCACCAAAACTCTCCATTACGCGCATCTGGATCAGTGTTTTTAACAACCATATCAGGATAATTTTTATGCCAATAATCATAGTTCCAAATCTGAGTTGGTGGAATATCTATATATTTAGCTTGATAATGAAGATCTGGTTGATTTTCTACCCATTTTTTAAATGGTTGCCAAATTTTTAAAGCCTCTTTCTCACTTAACCCCTGAGTTACCATTGCTATAGTTATCTTATTATTTGGACGAAAAGCAAACTGTTCACCCCAATTCTCATTATTCAAGTTCGAATAATAGAATGAAAGAAACTCTTTTATCAAAATCTTATATGCTTCATCAGAGCTCGCTATTATTTCACCACTAATCAGACCAAAATGGCTAGGAAGCTGATGTGTTCTTAATGTTAAATTTGTAACAACTCCATAAGTTCCTCCACCACCACCTTTAATTGCCCAAAACAAATCTTGATTTTGGCACTCATTGGCAATAAGTATCTTACCATCTGCTGTAACGACCTCAGCCTGTACTATTCCACCCGCACCTGTACCATACTTTTTAGACCAACTACCAAAACCTCCACCTTGAGGAAAACCTCCAGCTGCACCAACCGTTGTACAGCCTCCTCCTTGTACATATTCATGATGTTTGTTAGTAACAATATCATAAGCCTCAAGCCATCTTGTTCCGGCTCCAACTGTAACTGACGAATACTCTTTATCTTTTGGACAATTCTTAGGATGAAAGTGTTTATCATAGTTAATATTTCGCATATTATGAGTCCATATCAACAATGCATTAGGAGAGCTAGAGCGCCCTAAATAGTCATGTCCTGCACCTTTGATAACAATACGTAAGTTATACTCCCTTGCAAAGTTAATAGCATTCACAACATCTTGAGTATCCTCTGCTTCAACAGCATAGCTACTTGGCTGAATATGCCATGCTCCATACCATCCTTGAGATTCATTTCTACTAGAATCTGACTGCATATAAAAAGGATTTTTCATATTTTGTAAATTTGATTTACAACTATCATTTTCTGATTTTTTTTCACATGTAGAAAAAACAGAAGTTGGTTTTATAAGCTTGCCTTTAAGTGATTTTGCCAATACATTCCATTGTTTAGAATCAGGCCAGCACGTCTCTGAAGGTAAGCAACGACAGCTAGACTTTGAAGTTTCATTTGAAGTATTTGAAAGCGCTTGACTATATGCTAAACCAACTATCGAGGTTAAAATATAGCTTGTAATAATTTTTTTGTACATTTTACCAAGAAATTATTCTTTGATAAGAAATATACTAAAGCATTAATATTTTAAAGAAAAGGAGTTATGTATTTCAAAAGTATTTTTAGAGAAAATTTCTACAACCAGCCAAACCATCTATCAAACCAAGTAGGATTTTCCGTACCATCTGGACGTAAGTTATTTACAAACTTATTTTTAGGATAGTTCTTCTTAAGCACTCGTATATTGTCCTTAGCTTGATCATACAAACCTAACTTATTATATGCTCTAATTGTCAATACTAAAGCATCTTGTGTCGATGTACTCTGTGGATAATTTCTTATAATTTGAGAAGCTCTATCCAAAGCTGCATTATATGCTCCTCGCTTATAATAAAAGTTTGCAATATCATAATAATGTTCTGCAATAATATTGTTTATATAGATCATTCTACGTTTTGCATCAGGAACAAAACCACCTTTTGGATCAAGCTTTATAGCCTTTTCAAAGTTAATATAAGCATCTTGGTAACCAGTTGGATCATGATAGTTCATGTCATAAGGGGCATACGTTTGTAACATTCCCCTACCATCCTCAAATCCAACGACACCAATCATATAATATACATATCCTTTATATGAACTATATGGATACATTTTAATAAATTGTTGACCCAGTGCTAAAGCCATAGTTGACTCATCATCCATATAGTAAACATAGATCAAATCAACCATACCTTTCTCAGCTAATGGAGTAAATGGATACTGTGCTACTAATGACTTATAAGATCTAATAGCATCAAAATACTTTTCATTTTGCATCTGTTCATGCGCTTTTGCATAAATAAAGCTTGCTGTATAACCAGTATAAACCTGAGGAAGTTCACTATCTTTTTTAGGTCCACAAGACACCAGCATCATTACCACAAGTGCAGTAATTATTAAATATAAAAACCTTTTCATTTAATTTAACTATCCTTAGAATTTTCTTATATAATTCTATATAAAATTACTTTTTAGTAAAAATACTTATATTAAGCATACAACATGGCAAATGATACACTATCTAATAAATTTCATCAAAAAATTATGATGCATCCTGATCATGCAGGAAAGAGAATTGACAGCGCGATCAATGAATTATTTGAGCAGTTCTCTCGCTCTCAAATACAGAAATGGATAAAAGACGGTTTAATTACAATTAATGGAAAGACCACTAAGCCAAAACATATTCTGCTAGGAGATGAAGAGATTGAAATTAATATAGAACTTCTACCTACAAATGAATGGCTAGCTGAAGATATTGATCTAAATGTTATTTTTGAAGATGATGATATTATAGTAATTGATAAACCAGTCGATATGGTTGTTCATCCCGGTGCTGGTAACATGACAGGTACTATATCAAATGCCTTACTCCACAAATATCCTAATCAAGACAAATTACCAAGAGCTGGTATCGTTCACCGTCTAGATAAAGATACATCAGGTTTGATGGTTGCGGCTAAGAGTAGTATTGCTTACCATAATTTAGTTCAGCAACTTTCTGAAAGGAAAGTATCTCGAAAATATCTTGCAATTGTAGAAGGTGAAATTTATGAAGAAGGCACTATTAATCAACCGATAGGAAGAGACCTTAACAATCGTACAAAAATGGCCATCAATTATAAAGGGAAAGAAGCCATCACACATTATAAGCCTATAGAGGTATATAATGGTTTCACGCTAATTGAATGTCAGCTAGAAACAGGAAGGACTCACCAAATAAGAGTTCATATGAAGAGTATCAAACACCCTTTGGTTGGCGATCAAACTTATAATAAGTCATCAACTAAATTAGATAAAATTGGAATAGAAAATATAAACAGACAGGCTTTACATGCATACAAGCTATCTTTTATACACCCTACCTCTCAAAAGATTGTTAGATTTAAAAGCAAACTTCCTGAAGATATGCTAAATTTAAAACTAGAACTACAACAAACTATCGAAAGCTACGACGACTATGAAGAAGATTATTACGATTATGAATAAAGTTGATAAGAAGTTAAGCTTCAAGTATTTTGTTGGTGTATTTATTGTACTCATATCTGCGGCAATATTATCACCTATTGGTAACTCTAAACATGAAAAAATGAATTATTTCTTGGAATCCCGAGCTCCTTTTATAGTCAAAAAACCTAATTTCTCTGAAATTAAAGACTTTAAGGAAAGAAAAAAAATATTCATAGAGTACATGCTTTCGGCTATCCAAAAAGCTAATAATGAAATATGCTTGCAAAGAGAGCAAATACATAAATTGCAAAAAGATTTATCCAATAACCGTACGCTTAGTAACCGACAGCTTGACAAGCTAAACTTATATTTAAAGTATTATAAGATTGATTCTATAGATAATTCTGCTAATGAATTAGAATACCTCAATATTAAAGCTGAAAGAATTCCAACAAGCTTTGTATTGGCTCAAGCAGCTCTTGAAAGTGGATGGGGAACATCCAGATTCTCCAAAGATTATAACAATTACTTTGGACTACACTGTTTTTATGAAGGTTGTGGCGTCAAGGCTAAGTCAGCAAATATCTATCTTGAAACATTCAACAGTGCTGAGGAAAGCGTTCTTGGCTATTACTATAGGCTAAATACAGGCTCAAAATTCAAAGACTTTAGAATAATTAGGGATAAAATAAACAATAATCAACTCCCTGAACAAGATTTACTAAATACCTTAGAAAATTACTCTGCTCTTGATGGAGATGATTATAAAAACAGACTTATTTCAGTTATTGAGCATAATAACTTAACTCAATATGACTCTATTAAATATTGTAAATAATATGCTTCTAGTTGGTATTACTATTATTTTTTAGTATATTTGAATAATTAAGATAACGCCATATAGAAAATAAATGGAAATAATAATAAAACAAGATACTATTTATTTTGAAGGTATATTAACTCTAAAACAAATAGACTCTAAGCTTATTGATAAAAGAATAAGCCGGAGCAAAGATAAACTAAAACAAATCGATTTGACCAAGGTTGTATCATTAGATACTGCTGGCGCATACATAGTTATCAAAACAGTAAATGATCTGAACTTATCAAAAGAAGATATTATTTTTGCTAATGAGAAAGATAAAAATCTTGTAAATATTGTATTTAAAAACTTTCCAACCACAGCTGAGGAAGAATTATCAAGTAAATCAAATGTCGTTTTCAATAGTATTTATACCCTTGGTAAAAATACAAATAACTTATTATCAGAAGTTAAAACAAGTATAAGCTTTCTTGGAGCTATCTTTTTAGGTTACATAACATTAATTCGTAGACCTTATAAAGCTTTTTTTTCAATTGTTCTAAATATTTGTTATGACTCTACAATTAGAGCATTGAGTATAGTAATACTATTATCATTAATTATAGGTTTAGTATTAACATACCTTCCTCTTAATTTACTAATGCAGTATGGAACTCAAATATTTGTAGTTGATATGCTTGGAATTTCATCATTTAGAGAATTTGCTCCACTATTCACTGCCATAATTATTGCTGGCAGAAGTGGTTCTGCATTTACCTCTGAAATAGGAATAATGAAGGTTAATGAAGAAATTGATGCTCTACAGACAATAGGTGAAGATCCTATGCAACGTCTTGTTTTGCCAAGAATAACGGCATTGGTCATTAGCTTACCTGTACTTACAGTCATAGCTATGATTGCAAATATTACTGGTGGTATCATTATTGCCGACCTAATCGCAGGAATCACGCCACTACAGTTTATAGAAAGACTATTTTCCAATGTAAATGTAAATCACTTCTATATAGGTCTTCTAAAGACACCTTTTTTTGCATTAGTAATTGCTGGAATAGGTTGTCATCAAGGATTATCTGTTAAAAGAGACTCCCAAAGTGTTGGTAAAGCAACTACTACAAGTGTTGTTTACTCAATATTTTTGATAATACTGGTTGATGCTATCTTCGCAGTAGGTCTAAATGGATCTTAGGAGAAAAACATGAGTGAAAGCCTAATTCAAGTAAGAGATTTAAGTACAAAATTTGGTAAAGAATGGATTCATAAAGATCTGAACTTAGACATACCTTTTGAAAAAATCAGCTGTATTATCGGTGCTAGTGGTTGTGGTAAAACGACTTTGATGCGAGAAATTTTAATGTTACAACCAATATATTCTGGTAAAATTTTCTTATTAGGTCAAGAAATCTCAAAACTAGCAGATAATCCAATTAAACGTAAAGAGATATCTAGCACAATGAGTATGATGTTTCAACATTGTGCCCTTTTTTCATCTTTGACAAACTTACAAAATGTAATATTCCCACTAAAACAACATACAAACCTTCCTTTAGATGTTTTGACTGATATAGCTATTATCAAACTAAAAATGGTAGGATTAAGAGAAGAAGCATTTAACAAATATCCTTCAGAAATAAGTGGTGGTATGCTCAAAAGAGTTGCTCTAGCCAGAACTATTGTTTTAGATCCTAAAGTTGTATTTCTAGATGAACCGAATGCTGGATTAGACCCTTACTCTGCTAGAGCTATGGATGATCTTATTTTATATCTAAAAGAAGAGCTTAAAATGTCAGTAGTTATGATTACTCATGATTTAAGCACTATTTGGCATATTGTTGATGATATTATATACATGGATGAAAAGAAAATAATGCTACATGATACTGTTGAATTTGTATCACAACAAACTCAGTATGAAAGTATTAGAAAGTTTTTTGATTCACATAATGATAGTAAGTATTAGGAGCTTATAATGAATGAAAATAGTATAAAAAACCTAATTGCAGGACTATTCGTAATTTTTATGGTATTCGTAATGGTATTTATAGGTTTCTTCCTATCAGGAGGATTTAAAAACCAAGACACCACTACATTCGTTACGAATTTTAAGAGCATTTCTGGTCTAAATGTAGGCTCTGATGTCTCGTACAAAGGTTTTAATATTGGTAAAGTATCTGATATTTCAATAAATAAGGAAAATCCTAAACTTGTTAGTGTTTATATGAAAATAAACAGTCAAATTCCAATATATAAGCAGACAGTAGCAACTTTACAAAGTGTAGGTATTACAGGTCAATCTAAAGTTGAGCTCTCTTTAGATATTTCAGAAAAAAATACTAGCTTAGACTTAATAGATTTAAGAAAAGGTAAAATACCAGAGATAAAATCAAAACCTTCACAACTTGAAACTATTTTGACTAAAGTAAATGGAATTGCGGGTTCTCTCGAAGAAATTTCTAGTAAATTTAATAAAATGATGTCCCAAGAAAACATTCAAAGATTTAATGAGTTTGCCGATAGCCTAAATATTTTATTGTACAACTTAAGTAATTCATCAATATACTTTAACAGAACTCTTATGAATTTTAATGACACTATGCTAGAGGGTCAGGAAACATTTAGTCGACTTAATAGAGTAATAAGTATACTTGATTATGATCCATCAACAATTGTTAGAGGCGTGACCCATAACGACGAGGACTAGAATAATGAAAAAATATATAATTTTATTTACAGTGATACTTATACCTTTTCAATTATTGGCTTTTTCTATATTTGGAGATCCCTTAGAGGTACCCACAAAAAAACAGTATGTAATATACAATCAACAGATAGAGGCTAATAAGCTTCCTGATACTAAAGATGCTGATATTAGTACAACCTTACTCATCTACAATATCCAAACTCAAGCATATAAATCTACACAAATGTTTTATGTTAAAGGTAACAGACTATATACTTTCAAAAATAGTGAATGGGCTTTACCTGTATCAAAGATGCTGACTGTTGCTGTATTTGAATACATTCTTGATAATAATATTGTTAATAATCTTGCATTCCAAGACATTAACATTAGACAAGAGTTTACACTATCTGGAACTACTACTTATGGGCCTCTACTAGACTTAGATAATAAACAATTCTTTTTCTATATTACGTTTTACTTAAAGAATGAAAGAACAGGATATACAGAGATAAAAACCATAAAGTATCATTATAAATTTGATAATAATAATATAACTTCTGATGAGTATGCTGAAATGACAAATAATGCTCTGGTTCATATATTTTCTCAATTAAAACCATGGTTATTAGAAAATCTCCAAAAAGAAAAACATAAAAATAAGCAAAGAGAGCAGAAAGAAAAAGCTACGTCAGTAAATAGTATTCAATCATTATTGACAGTTAAGCAATAAAACTGGCAACCAATCCTATTATACCCCCAAAAACTCCTCCCCATACAACAAGCCAACCAAGATGCTCACGAATTATTTTTTGAATAATCTCTTTAACCATCTGTGGTGTTAGCTCATCTAATCTTGCATCTATAAGTCTTTCTATTTTTTCTGATGCTTTTTGAGAAATATTATTAGTATCTATATTTAGATTACCCAAAAGCTCAATAACTTTTGCATCAAGTTTACTAATAAAAGGTTTTCGTAAACCCTCTAGTCCATCTTTACCACCTAAAAACATTTCGATCATTGAACCATACTTACTACTCATTAGCATTTCAAGAAAACTATCAAAAATTTTATTGTAATCTATTTTTGTAGCTACATTATTTGCAATATATCTCTTTATATCATCATTACTGAGGAACTTATTAAGATTCTCTTGAGAGAAAAACTGTTCCATAATCATTTTTTTTATCGCTTTTTTAAAGCTTTCAAACTTGTTAGGAATTATTCCAGAGCCATAAAGAAAAGGAATTTTCTCAAAAAGCATATATATCGCTATCCAATTAGTTAAGGCTCCTGATAGCGCGTAAAACCCGATATTCTTAATGTGTTGCTCAGCAAAATACCATCCTAATATAGCTAATACTGCAGCAATAAAATTAGTCAAAAAACTTTTATTAAAAATACTCATAAATATACCCTACTTTTTAAATGATTCTGAATTTATAATAAGAAACAGTATTTTATCAAATTTTAATTTTATGAGAACTATTCGAGGTTTTTTTGCAGATATTTCGGTACAAACAACTAAACTATCTATCACTGATGAATATTATAACTACTTCAAAAATGTGCTTAGACTTAAAAAATCTGATTTTATAGAATTATTTAATAATAATGATGGCCTGCAATATAGAACACAAATCATTGATATAAACAATAAAAGCATATTGTTAGACGTAATAGAAAAAAAAGAAATCCATAATGAAAATAGTTACATTGTAAACATTTATCAAGCTATTATCAAAAATGAAAATTTTGAACTTATTATACAAAAAACTACAGAACTTGGTGTAAATAATATTTATCCTATTATAACAGAGTACACAAACCACAAATTTGACAAAAAAGGATTTAATAAAAAATTAGAACGTTGGAATAAAATAGCTATCTCTGCTGCAGAACAATGTGAAAGAGTATTTATACCTAAAATTCATACTCCCGTTGAAATTAATACTGTACGGCTATCAGACAATGATATGAATATAACTCTTTGCCCATATTCTAATACTCCCGATAATTTTGAAAATCTTATCAAAACTCATAATAATTTTAATATTTTCATAGGTCCAGAAGGTGGTTTTAGTAACGAAGAAATGGATTTATTTAAAACTAAAAATTTCAATACTATAAATTTAGGTAAAAGAATACTAAAAGCAGAGACTGCGCCTATAAATATCCTTTCAATAATCAACTTTATCAAATAGTAAATTACTCAACATATAATTATTGCAAAACGCCTATTGTAATGCTTTAATTAAGTATCTTAATACTGTTAATTTTCAGGAAGAATATTCATGGACAAAAATTATCATACCCTATCTCGTCCTTTTTGGATAGTTTGGGCCATTGAATTCTGGGAAAGATTTGGATTTTATGGCTTCCAGGCAATTATTGCTTTGTATTTCACACAGCAATTACATCTTAGCGAATTAGAAACTATTTATCTAATGGGCTCTTTCTTTGCTTTTACCTATGGGTTTATATGGGTAGGCGGTATTATTGGCGACAAAGTCCTTGGAACCAAACGTACAATATTAATTGGAGCAATAATTCTTTGTCTATCATACCTAAGTTTCATCTTTGCCAACGAAAAATCAATATATTATATATTCGCAGGTATCATAGTCGGTAATTCACTATTTAAAGCAAATCCTTCTTCCTTAATATCTAAAATGTTTGATAAAGGAGATGGTCGTCTAAATAGCGCAATGACTCTTTACTACCTCGCTATTAATATGGGGGGGTTATTATGTATGGCTTTAACTCCTGTAATATCTCAAACTTATGGTTATGTTGAAGCATTTGTAATTTGTGGTATCGGTTTATTTATCGGTATAGTTGGTTTTATAATGTTTTACCGACAGCTAGAAAACTTAGGATCCGAAGCAGGTAAAAAGCCTTTAAATGTCGCAAATTTGGCATACGTAATAGTTGCGAGCATTATCTTAATATTACTCATAGCAAATGTACTTCCAAATACAGGGCTATGTATTTCAATTACTGCTATTGTAGTTATATTAGCTACAATTTATTTCTTAGAAATAGCTCTAAAACTTAAGCCATATGAAAGAAATAGAATGTTAGTCGCTTTGGTACTAATTATTGAAGCAATCTTCTTCTATGCATTGTATTTTCAGATGCCAACAACTCTAACATTTTTTGCACTACATAATGTTGATTTATCTATATTTGGATGGCATGTCCCTGCTGCGCAATACCAACTTCTGAATCCTCTATGGTTAATGATACTATCTCCTGTGCTTGCGATTTTGTATAAAAAGAGTAAGATGACACATGCAACCAAGTTTAGTATAGGTATTGCTCTTATGTTTGTCTCATATGCGATCCTATATTTCACAAAATATTTTGCTACAGATGGAATTATCTCAGGATATTGGTTAATTCTAACTTATGCTAGTTCATCTTTAGGAGAATTATTAATATCTGGATTAGGGTTAGCAATGGTTGCAGAATTATGTCCAGCAGCTATATCAGGCTTTGTGATGGGATTCTGGTTCCTTGCGACAATGGTTGCTTCTTACCTAGCATCATATATAGGATCGTTTATAGCACTTCCTCTATTTGACAATACTATAACTAGTCAACAGAGTTTAGATACTTACACATCTGTATTTGGATATGTTGCAATATCCATACTGATAGTTACTATCATAATGATTATTTTGACACCTATTCTTAACAGATATATAAAAAGAATAGAAGTTATTGATGATCATAGAGCAGATGCTCCTAGCGTAGTAATCAAAGCTAAATAGCCATAAATACTCGAAACCTATTACTTCCTTAATAAATTTAATATCCTAAAATTATTTCAATACGTTGTATTTTTGCTAGAATAACTACTAATGATGAAAAATCTTATTTACTATGAGTACATTTTCTAATAAAACTTGGATATCAAACTATCCAGAATATGCCCCAGCAGATATTCAAGAAAATCAATATACAATTTTAGATCTATACGAAAACACAATTATACAATTTCCATATAGAGATGCTGTTTCATGTCATGATGTAAATTTAACATTCTGTGAACTTGATGACTTAGCTACTAGTGTTGCGAGTTTCTTACAGAATGATCTGAATATTCAAAAAGGTGATAGAGTAGCTATTATGCTGCCTAACTGCTTACAATTTACTGTCTGCTTATTTGCCTGTATTAAGATTGGCGCTATTTTTGTTAATACAAATCCTTTATATACGGCTGATGAACTTGAGTCAATCTTTAACAACTGTGATATTAAAGCAGCAATTGTATTGGATATGTTCGCTCATCATATACAAAAAGCTAAAGTAAATATTAACTCGTTAGAAAATGTTGTTGTTACAAATATTGCTGATTTATATCCATTCCCAAAAAAGCAGATTATCGGCTTTGTATCAAAAAACTTAATAAAAGATAAACCTAAATACAATAAAAATATTTTTATACCTTTTAGTAAAGCTATTAAAGGCAATAAAAAACTATATAAAAAACCTGAAATAGATAAAGAAGATATATTATGTTTACAATATTCAAGTGGTACTACTGGCAAACCCAAAGGAGCTATATTAACACATAATAATCTTGCCTCAAATATTCAGCAGGTATGGGCATGGGTAAAGCATGACATGGATATGTCTGATCAGGTTATAATAACAGCTCTACCTCTTTATCACATATTCTCTTTGAGTGCGAACTTATTATGTTTTTTCTTTGCTGGAGCAAAAAACATTTTGATTCCTAATGCTAGAGATATTAAAGATCTAATAAAAACTATGTCAAAAAATGAGTTTACTATTTTTAATGGTCTTAATACTCTTTATATGGCAATGTTAGAGCATCCTGATTTTGAAAAAATAAATAAAACCAGATATCAATACTCTTTAAGTGGCGGTATGCCTATTTCTCGTAAAATATATTTACACTGGTTAGATAGAACAGGTGTAGAACTTAAAGAAGGATATGGTATGACAGAAATGTCACCAGCTATTGCTTTAAACAAGTTTAATGAGTCAGAAGATGATTACTTTGGCACTTGTGGCTACCCTATTCCAGGTACAAATCTTAGTATTAGAGATATCGAAACACAACAAGAAATCAATGAGTGTTATAAAGAGGGAGAAATTTGGCTTAAAGGTCCTCAAAAATGTCGTGGTTTCTGGAATGATAAACAAAATAATGAACTATACTTTACTGATGATGGTTGGTTAAAAACTGGTGATATAGGATACATAGATAAAAAAGGACGCTTAACTATATCTGATAGACTCAAGAATATGATTATTGTGTCGGGATTTAATGTTTACCCTCGTGAAGTTGAAATATGTATACTTAAACTAGACTATGTAAAAGAAGTAGCTGTTACAGGAGTTGAGTCTAAAACTTCTGGAGAAAGAGCTATTGCTTTTATATCCTTAGAAAAAGGTTCCAAAGCAACTGAAGATGATATTATAAAGCACTGTAAGGAAAAATTAGCTAGCTATAAAGTTCCTAAATCTTGTATTTTTGTCGAAACTTTACCTAAAAATAACACTGGTAAAATAGATATTAAAAAGCTTAAAAATCAATTCTTATAATACCTTTTAATTTTAATTTTCTTATTTGAAAAGTATTGTTTTGGCGTTTCACCAAACGCTCGTCTAAACATTGCAATAAAATTACTTGGTGATGCATAACCTAAATAATCAGATATTTCACTAACTGATATGTCTTGTGCTAACATATCTAACCCTTTTGCTAATTGAGCTTGCTGTCTCCAACGAGAAAAAGTTAGTCCAGTCTCTGATAAAAATGCTCTTCTTAAAGTTCTTGGTGACATTGCTCCAAAGGATGCCCACTCTTCTAAGCTTTTGTCAATAGAGGGACTATCCATTATTGCATTAGCTACTTTTATAACTCTTTGAGTTTTTGGCATCGGCATATGTAAAGATTCTTCAGGAGCCATAATAATTTCATTACAAATAATTGAAGCTATCGATTCTTGCTCTATAGTCAAACTATCTCGCCTGTCCCATTCTGTTGCTCTTAAGGAAAGAGCTCTAAGAACTTCACTTATATGTATAACACAAGGAGTTTTTGATAATCCTTCACATAATTCAGGTAATATAAAAACTGTCCAGCCTCTTACCAAACCATTAGTCCTAATTCTAAAAGGCATATTAGGAGGAATCCATGCTGCTCTATTAGATGGTAATATCCACGAACCATATTCTGTCATAACATGAATTACACCAGTTTCAATGCAAACTATTTGCCCTCTGTATGGTTTATACCATCTTACAGTTTGTGTCTCATATTGTGAGTTATCTGCCTTGATAGCAACAATTGATGGCCCATTACGCCATTCACCACAAAAGTTAATATCTTCTCCTAGATCATTTTGGCCATTTTTCATCATTTATTGTCCATATAATGCTACAATACATTCTATAATTATGTAATAATCTTAAAATAAAATAAACTATGATGAATGTTCTTACTTATTTTAAGAATAAAATTCATAAATTTAAATAATTGTTACTAAAGAAAAGCTAGAATATAATTTATGCCAACAAACACTTCTAATGTAGGCTTTTGGAGTCAAAAAAGAACAATAGTTGCGTTAGCAATAAGTTTGCTAGCATTAGCTGAAATTGTTGACTTAACAATCGTAGCAGTTGCTATTCCTCAAATCATGGGAGCAATAGGAGCAAATGTTGAAACTATTGCTGATGTAACTACAGTATATATTGTTACCGCTGCAATTTTCATACTATTATCGGGATTAATTATAGAAAAATATGGCATTAAAAGAGTTGCTTTAGTTTCATCTGTAATTTTTGGTATATCATCTATTATGTGTGGTTTATCAACATCTCTAGCAGAAATGATTGTATTTAGAGCTTTTCAAGGTATGGGAGGAGCATTTTTACCATCAGTAGCCCAAACATACATCTCTACAAATTTTAGAAATGAAGAATACAATAAAATGATGACTGTATATAGTATGGTTATCGTTATGGGTCCGATTATTGGGCCTGTACTTGGTGGTGCTATTTGTGAAAACATGTCATGGGAATGGATTTTCTATGTAAATGTACCTCTTTGTATAGTTGCTTTTGCAATTATATTCTTTATGATGGATGCGACTAAAATTAAAAAAATTAAAATAGACTATATTAGTTTTGGCTTTATGGCTATTGGTGTCGGATGTCTAGAACTTTTTATTGATAATGGAAACACTAATGGCTGGTTCTCTTCTATAGAAATGATTATACTTTTAAGCATATCTATTGTTTCACTGGGATTTTTTATCTGGAGGGGCTTAATATATTCCTCTGTAGTCAAATTTCGAATATTTAAGAATTTTAATTTTATCCTAGCATGTTTTTTATGCTTTATGTTCGTACTATTGTTTTCTGCTGCTATGGCATACTTACCAACAATGCTACAACAAGTATATGGTTATCCTGTTGATTTAGCTGGTTATATTACCGCTCCTAGAGGAGTCGCCGCAATTTTTGGCGCTGTAATAACTCAAAACTTCCTAGTAAAAAAGCTAGGCGTTAGAACTACAATCAGCTTAGGAATGCTTACATTTGGAGCATCTTGTCTAATGCAAGCAAGCTTCTCACCTACAGCAAGTGAGTTTGACATAGTCTTAACCACTGCTATTCAAGGACTAGGAATGATGATGTTTTTCGTTCCGTTTATGAGCGTACTTGTAGTTGGTGTAGCTGATGAGGATATGGGAGATATGTCTGGTTCCTTTAACTTTTTCAGAAATTTTGGTAGCTCCGTAGGTACCGCTTTTGTGGCGACTTTTATATCAAGAAACCAACAGACTACATATCAAGAGTTATCACAAAATATTTCATATATGAATAATAGCTTTCAAGCTTGGACCAATACATTACCAATTGCAAATAATACAGAAGCAATAGCTATAGCAAAACAACAAGTATTGCATCAAAGCAGTTTATTAAGCTATGTTAACTCTTTTTATGTTGTCGGTATTCTTAGCCTCTTATTAGCTATAGTACCATTTTTATTAAAAGAACCTCCTAAAAACGCTACTGTTCCAGCAATGCATTAATTTTTATTATAGGAATAATTTAAAATGTCAGAAGAAAAAATACTTGATACTCAGATACCGGAAGAAAAGCAAGAACATAATGTGAAAAAAGAATCTAAATTTTCACCTAAGAAAATAGCTATTGGACTTAGTATAGTTACTTTAACAGCACTTAGTATCTATGGATACTATAAGTATAATAAAATTTTTCCGAATACTGATAATGCATATGTAAATGCTGACGTAATTAACATATCACCTAAGGTTGGTGGATATATTGAAAAAGTTTATGTGCAAAACAACCAGTATGTATATAAAGGTGATAAGCTAGTACAAATTAATCCTAAAGACTATCAACTACAAGTTGCAAATGCAAATGCAAAAATTATTCAAGCTAAAGGGCAATTAGCTGTAGCCCAAGAGCAAGTAAGTGTTGCAAAATCAAATCTTACCAAAACTCAATCATCACTTGATACTGCTACAAGCATGGCTGATAGATATATAAAACTATACAAAGAAGATGCCGGATCTCTACAAGATGCTCAAAAATACATAAATCAGAAAATACAAGCAGAAAAAGCTAAGGATGAAGCATATTCATCTCTTAAACAAGCTCTTGTACAAGTGGAAATAGCAAAAGCTCAAGTTGATGCTGCAAAAGTTGGATATGATAATGCCAACTTAAATCTAGGCTATACAACTCTTATTGCTCCTGATGATGGTTATGTTTCAAACCTAAAAATTTATAAAGGTCAGCTTGTTTCTACTGGACAACCACTGTTTGGTTTCATTGATAACAAAACGTGGTGGATAGATGCCAACTTTAAAGAAACTGATCTCGATAGAATCAAACCAGGGCAATCAGTAAAGATTGAGCTAGATATGTATAGTCATGCATATACAGGTACAGTAAATAGTATTAGCTATGCAACAGGATCTGTATTTTCACTTTTACCTCCTGAAAATGCTACTGGTAACTGGGTTAAAGTTACACAACGTTTTCCAGTAAAGATAGTACTAAAAAATGACCCTAAATATCCGTTGAGAGTTGGTGCTAGCGCAACAGTAAAAGTAGATACTTTATAGGTGACTACTATGATTAAAAATAAAATTATTTTATTAGCATCCATTACAACAACACTCTTAATCTCTAGTTGTAGTTTTTTCGATCCAAAATATGAGAAACCTGAAGTTAAAGCACCAGCTCTTTGGAATAGCCAAGATAAAAATATTGGAATAACGAAAAATTGGAATCTTACAAAAATTGCATGGTGGAGAGAGTTTCACGATCCAGTATTAAATAACCTTATAACCACCGCACTAAAAGATAATAACAAGCTACAAGTTTCTATAGGAAATGTCCTCCAAGCTAATGCTGAAATAAATAAAGCCAACTATGGTTGGTTACCTACAGCAAGCGTTGGAGGTGGTGGGTTCGTAGCTCAAGCTTTTGATATTAATTCAAATTCAAGCATACCTCAGCTTAACAATGTTGGAACTCAAACTGCAAGTGGCTCTTTAGTAGGCATCATCCCTAGTTATACAATAAATATTGCTAGGCAGTTTAAACTAGGAGAAATTTCTAGATTAAGTAAAAAGATGCAAGTCAATCTTAAAAATACTACTAGATTATCAATAATAAGTCAGGTTAGTGCTGCATATTTCTCATTAATTACGGCTCAAGAGCAGTTAAAACTACAGACTCAAATGGTTAATCAACTTGAACTACTTTTCTACTATGCTGAAAATCAGCGTAAACTTGGGGCGACATCTCCAATGCTAGAAGAAGTTATAAGACAACAGCTTGAAACTCAAAAAGGAAAAGTAGCTATGATCAAGAATGATATAGTTCATTTCCAAAATACTCTCAAAATACTAATGGGTAGAAATCCTGGCAAGATAGTAACAACAAGAACACTTAATGAGATAAATGCTGATATTAAAGTGCCAGTAAATATGCCTTCTCAAGTATTAGAGAATAGACCTGATGTAGCTATTGCTGAATATAAATTACAAACTGCTAATGCAAATATAGGCTTAGCCAGATCTCAATTTTTCCCAAGTATCGATTTGACAGGTGCTTTTGGAAACGCAACCCTTGCTCTTGGAGAGCTTGCTACAATGAATGCTTGGGCATGGGCTGCTCAAGCTGTAGCTGCAGTACCAATATTTAATATGAGCATTCTTGCAGATAGCGACAAAGCAAAGGCACAGTTCTACCAAGCTTACTATGATTATATAAATACGCTGCAACAAGCCTTTCAAGATGTTGATGATACCTTATCAGAAAGATCAGCAAATGAAAAAAATTATACGAAACAAACAGTTTCTCTGAAATCAACAGAAAAACAAGAAAGTATATTCTCTAAAAAGTATAGTTCCGGTGCTATTAGCAAAGCACAGTATACAGGTATTACTCTTAATGTACTTTATCAACAAATGCAGGTAAATCAAGCAAAGCTAAAATCTTTGATAAGTATTGTCAACCTATACCAAGCGCTAGGTGCTGGCTACAATGTTGATAACTATATAGATCCACACTACGATCACCCTGCTTTTGATAAGTAGTTATCTTTCGATAACCTAGATACATTATCTTAGTAATAGTTTGTTGTTATGATAAAATCTCTCAAAATTAAAATCTTAATTAAAGGTAATCTAATATGAAAATAATAAAAAATTTTATTGCAGAAGAGTATTCTAAAAAATTAATAGAATGGTTAAAAAAAATTTGTATAAACTATCCTGCTGAAGGTTTTGTAATTGGCATCAGTGGTGGCATAGATTCAGCAGTAGCAGCATCTTTAGCAGTTAAAACTGGATTACCTACAACAGCACTAATACTACCATCAAAAAATAATCAAGATCAAGATATGAAAGATGGACTAGAACTCATTAAAAATCTTGATATAGAACATCATATTGTTCCAATACAACCTGCTTATGATACATTTATAGAGTCGACTCTTAACTTCACAAACACACAAAATGACCGCCAACATGTCATCAAAGGTAATGCTCAAGCCCGTCTTAGAATGATGTATTTATATGCTTATGCTCAACAAAATAACAGAATTGTTATAGGCACAGATAATGCCTGCGAATGGTATATGGGTTACTTTACAAAATTTGGGGATGGCGCAGCGGATATATTACCTCTTGTTAATCTTAAAAAATCACAGGTCTTCGAATTGGGAAAATATCTCAAAGTTCCACAAAATATTATAGATAAAGCTCCATCTGCGGGTCTATGGCAAGGTCAGACTGATGAAGATGAAATGGGTATTTCATACAAAGAAATTGATGATTTTCTAGATGGTAAAAAAGTCTCAGAGAAAGCTCTTGACAGAATAAACTTCTGGCATAATCGTAGTCATCACAAAAGATCTATGGCTTTTACCCCAGACTTTTAATAAAACTCTCAAAATTATATTTGACTATAATTAAAAATCTAATATATCATAACTAAAAAGAATCAACTAAAAATCATAATGAAAAAGTTATTTATAATATCTCCTTTTTTACTGTCGCTTGCTGCTTGTGCTCACTTAGGCAATAGTGACAAAATGACAGAGCTCTATATTGATAAGAAAGCTCCTGATATTCAAGATATAAATTTCAATAAATCAGGTACTCTTCCAGCAAATATAGAAAATCAAAGTTATTACAACGTTATAACTTCTGGCTCTGCAATAACTAATTGTAGTGTTTTTGACTATGGTAGTAAAAAAATTGATGAACCAGGAAAAAATCAAATATTTATAGGTGATGCACGCGATTGGGACATTGTTAGAATTGATTGTCGCAAAAATCATGGCAAAGGTAAAGTTGGCGAGAAATATAACTTAGAAATTAAAGTGTTTACTGATGGTACTACATATTATGCCTCAACAGAAGTTGTACATGGCTAATATGCTTAAATAATTCTCTTATGAAATCCTTTAAACAATGGCTTTTTATTATAACTATAGTTGTATCAGTAATAGGAGTGACTCCTTTTAGCTTCCTAGAACATCAATCTCAGCTAGAACGAAAAGATTATACAACCACGATAACATTTCTTGGAGAGAATTATTCGCAAATAACTCATATAGGAACAGCTAAATTAGCACATATCTCATGGGAAACAAATTCAAAAGGAATTATATTTAAATGCCCAAATGGATATGCTTTTCCAAGTTCCTCTAGAAGAGAAATCCCCCCAGACTCAATACAAATGCTTTCATCAGAACATCAATTTAATAAAAAAAGCATTACCATTATAACTACAATTGGGGAAATTATTTCAGATGATGATCAATTACCTAGTCAGCTATGGATAGCTAGAAACAAACTAACATTAGAAGTAGACTGCATACCTATAAAAGAGATAGATTCGTTTAAATAATTATAAACATTTACTCAAAAAATTTCTTGGCATAATCTTTGACATTATCAAACCAAGTTTTACTCTTAGGTGAATGTTTACTTTGATAATCCTCACCTAAACTATCTGCGAACTTTTCTAATAGCTCTTTCTGTTCAGAGTTTAGATTAATAGGAGTTTCAACAACTACTTTACAAAGTAGATCTCCTCTTCTTTGACCTCTGAGAGATTTCATTCCTCTTTCTCTTAAGCGAAATACTTTACCAGTCTGAGTTTCTGGTACAACTTTAAGTACTACCTCACCATCAAGAGTTGGAACTTTTATCTCTCCACCTAAGCAAGCCTTAGTAAAACTTATAGGCATTTCACAATATAGGTTCATATCTCTTCTTTCAAAGATTTTATGATCCTTAACTAAAATTTGGACATACAAGTCGCCATTCATTGAACCGTTAGATCCTGAATCACCCTCACCTTGTAGCCTAATTCTATCGCCGTTATCAACACCTTCAGGTATCTTAACTTTAATAGTTTTTTGTTTTTTAACTTTACCACCGCCATAGCAATCATCACAAGGATCAGCAATACTTGAACCTGTACCATTACATACAGGACAAGTTTGCTCAAAAGCGAAGAAACCTTGCTGTCTTCTAATTGTTCCTTGTCCATGACAAGCATGACATGTTGTTTTAGTTTTTGACTTAGAGCCTGTACCATCACAGCTATCACAAGATTCCATTCTTGGTATATTTATCTCTTTTTCAACGCCAAAAAAAGCCTCTTCTAAAGAAATCTCGATAGTATATTCTAGATCACTACCCCTAGATGCTCTAGACCTGCCAGATCCACGTGAAGCACCTCCAAAGAATGTATCAAAAATATCTTCAAAACCTCCAAAGCCACCTGCACCACCAGCCCCGCCTTGCTGATTAACTCCAGCATGACCAAACTGATCATACCTAGATCTTTTACTATCATCACTTAGTATTTCATAAGCTTCGGAGATCTCTTTGAATTTTATTTCTGCTTCTTTATCATCAGGATTACGATCTGGATGGTATTTCATCGCAAGCTTTCTATAAGCCCTTTTAATCTCAACACCTGAGGCTGTTTTAGATACATTTAAAATTTCATAATAGCATTTCTGTTGCATTTTACCTAACCTAAAAATTTTGGACAGACTATTATAACAAAAAGAAAAGTGTGGATAAACCACACTTTGTTGACTTATTCAGATTTTATTTATTTTTTATCGTCTTCAACATCTTCAAAGTCTGCATCGACAACGTCATCATCTTTTTTTGGCTCTTCAGCTTGAGCACTGCCTTGAGCACCTGCAGCTTGAGCTTGTTCAGCATATGCCTTTTGAGCAATTGGTGAGAACACTTCTTCTAGAGCTTTTGTTTTAGCATCAATTGCTTCTTTATCATCACCTTTCACTACAGATTCTAGATCTTTACAAGCTTCTTCTACTTTCTCTTTTTCTTCTGCAGTTACTTTATCGCCTAACTCAGCTATAGCCTTTCTAGAGCTATGAATTAAGTTATCAGCTGTATTTCTTGCAGATACTAATTCATGGAACTTCTTATCTGACTCAGCATTAGCTTCCGCATCTTGTACCATTTTTTCGATATCTTCTTCAGATATACCGCTAGATGACTTAATCACAATATTTTGCTCTTTTCCAGTAGCTTTATCTTTAGCAGATACATTTAAGATACCATTAGCATCTATATCAAATGTAACTTCGATTTGTGGCATACCACGCGGTGATGGTGGAATATCTGCCAAATCAAATCTACCTAAAGATTTATTTGCAGAAGCCATTTCACGTTCACCTTGAAGTACATGAATAGTAACTGCTGGTTGGTTATCTTCTGCAGTTGAGAATACTTGTGATTTTTTAGTAGGAATCGTAGTATTTCTCTCGATAAGCTTAGTCATAACGCCACCCATAGTCTCAATACCTAGAGAAAGTGGAGTCACATCTAGTAAAAGTACATCTTTAACATCTCCTGCTAATACACCACCTTGAATAGCTGCGCCAACCGCTACAGCTTCATCAGGGTTTACATCTTTGCGCGGTTCTTTACCAAAGAACTCTTTTACTTTTTCTTGTACTAGAGGCATACGAGTTTGTCCACCTACTAACAGTACTTCCGTAATATCAGACTTGCTTAAACCAGCATCTTCAAGAGCTTTTTTACAAGGCTCTAAAGATCTAGCTACTAAATCACCAACTAAAGATTCAAATTTAGCTCTAGTGATTTTAATATTTAAATGCTTAGGTCCTGTAGCATCAGCTGTAATATAAGGTAGGTTAACATCAGTTTGTTGAGCTGAAGATAATTCTACTTTAGCTTTTTCAGCTGCTTCTCTAACTCTTTGCAGAGCTAACTTATCATTATGAAGATCTATGCCTTGCTCTTTTTTGAACTCATCAATTAAGTAGTCCATTAAAGCTAAGTCAAAATCTTCACCACCCAAGAATGTATCACCATTTGTAGATAAGACTTCGATTTGGCTATCACCATCAACATCAGCAATTTCAATAATGGAGATATCAAAAGTACCACCTCCCAAATCATATACTGCTACTGTTTGCTCACCTTTTTTAGAGTCAACACCATAAGCTAATGCTGCAGCTGTAGGCTCGTTGATAATTCTTTTAACATCAAGACCTGCAATCTTACCAGCATCTTTTGTTGCTTGTCTTTGACTATCATTAAAATAAGCAGGAACTGTAATTACAGCTTCTGTAACTGGTTCACCCAAGAACTCTTCTGCTGTCTTTTTCATTTTTCTTAAGATTTCAGCAGATACTTGTGGTGGAGCCATTTTCTTACCATCTTTAGTAGCAACCCAAGCATCACCATTATCAGCTTTAACTACTGCATAAGGCACTTTCTTTTTAATATCATTTTGAACAGCTTTATCATCATACTTGCGACCAATCAGTCTTTTGATAGCAAAGAATGTATTATCAGGGTTAGTTACCGCCTGTCTTTTAGCTGCCTGACCTACTAATATTTCACCACTATCAGTATATGCAACAACTGAAGGTGTAGTTCTATGACCTTCAGCATTTTCTATAACTTTAGCACTCTTACCATCCATAATAGCAAGACAAGAGTTAGTAGTACCTAAATCTATTCCTATAATTTTTCCCATGAAAATTCTCCTGTATTATTTTAACTTTATTTTTAAACTTTTTTTCAATCTCAACTTATAAATGGGTATCTCTATTAGTTTTTCAAGTATTTTTTTAATTTTTTACTATAACCACTTTAGCTGCTCTAACCACACGACCATTTAGCATATAACCTTTCTGAAATACATCAAAAATAATATTATCTTCAAGTTCTGGGTTAGGGATCATAGCCATTGCTTCATGAATATTTGGATCAAACTTCTCACCTTTTGGATCTAACTCTTCTAAACCATTTTTCTTAAGTGTATCTACAAGCATTTTAGAAGTTAATTCTATACCTTCCTTCATAGCGATAGCTTCTTCAAGCTTTACTTCATGCTTTAATGCTTGCTCAATACTATCAATTACCGGCAAAAGCTCTTTGGCAAATTTTTCTACACCAAACTTGCGTACATTAGAAACATCCCTTTCCGCTCTTTTACGAATATTCTCCATCTCTGCCCTAGCTCTTAGAGCTTCATCTTTAAAAGAGTCACAAGTTTCTTCTAATTCTTTGATTGTATCTTTTGCTCTTTCTAATTGTTCTTCTACAGATAATTCTTCTATAGCTTTACTAGTAGACTCTTGATTTATCTCTTGCTCATTATCTAAGACTTGATCTTCAATATTATTTTTTTCTTTTTTACCCATAAAACAACCTTTTATTTTAATCTTGTTAATACTACAATCTGTTAGATGTTTTATACATAGTGATTGTTTTTGTATTTTCAAGAAATTATTGGCATTTTTTTATATGAATATGAGAAAAATAAAAGAGAATTTAAAAAAAATAAGCTTTATAGTGCTTTTTATTCTTATAAGTAGTTGCACAAATGTAACTGCTCAACGCTATTTATCAAAAAAATATTCAGATAAAGTTGATTATAAAAAAGCTAGTTTCAAAGATCTAAACAATTGGGATATTAGTGATCAATTTACATCTTTTGATACCTTTAAAAAATCATGTATAAAAATAGTTGATGAAAATAAACCTGAATATACAAATTGGATAAATATTTGCCATAAAGTGATAGCTGCTAAAATAGAAACAAAAGATCAAGCAAAAACTTTTTTTGAGCAAAACTTCTCTCCATATCAAGTAATATACAATAATAAGGATACAGGAACATTCACGGGATACTATGAACCTACCATAAAAGGCAGTCTAGTCAAAACTCTACAATACACTGTGCCTATTTATAGAACTCCCAACGACTTAGTCAAACGACCTAAGGGCGATGATAATTTTTCTTTTGGCAGATATAAAGATGGTAGATTAGTTCCATATTATACGCGTGCAGAAATATCAAATGGTAACCTGCTAACAAAAAAAGATGTATTGGTGTGGGTTAAATCAAAAGTTGATAGAACATTCTTGCAAATACAAGGCTCGGGAAGGATCGAAACTGATAGTGGTGACATTTTAGTTGGTTACGATAGTCAAAATGGACATGAGTATAAACCCATAGGAAGATATCTACTTGATAATGGCTATATGGGCAGAGATCAAATGTCAATGCAAGCAATTAAAGCTTGGCTAAACAAAAATAAAGACAAAATAGATGATGTTCTAAATTATGATCCCTCTTTTGTATTCTTTAGATATGTAGATCGCAAAAATGCAGTTGGTGCTCAAGATGTTGAATTAACTCCTGGTTATTCCCTGGCTGTTGATGACAGATACTATCTATATGGAGTTCCTCTTTGGCTAGAAACTGATTACTACGAAGATAATCATCATGACACTAAACCACTTGATCGATTAATGATAGCTCAAGATACGGGAGGTGCGATTCGAGGACCTATTCGAGGTGATGTATTCTGGGGTCATGGCCAACAAGCTGAATTCAACGCTGGACATATGAATAATCAAGGTAAACTATGGATTCTGTTACCAAATGAATAACCCTAAACATTTTAACACTATTATTATTGGTGCGGGAATCTCTGGCATATCCCTAGCACAAAAACTATCTCAAGCAAATATAGACCACTGTCTATTTGAACCAAATAAAATCGGAGGATGTATAGACTCACAGAAATACAAAGATTTTTGGTTTGAAATGGGTGCACATACAATATATAACTCTTACAATGAAACTATAGACTATATCCGCAACAACTCTCTCGAGCAAAACATCCAACCAAGAAGAAAAGCCCCATTCCTATTTGTACAACCTAATAACAAAATTCAAAGTATTTTTACTAATATAAATCCTTTTACAGCTGCTTTTAGTTTCTTAAAGAATAGAAATATCTCAAAAGAAGATAAAACTGTTAGCGAATATGCAATAAAGCTATTTGGCAAAAAAAATTACTACCGAACATTAAGATTTTGTTTTGATGCTGTGCTATCTCAAAATAGCCAAAACTTCCCTATGGAATACTTATTTAAAAAATATGATAGAGATACCTCTCTACCTCGAAGTTTTACATTCAAAAATGGTTTGTCTGAACTATTTACTAATCAAAAACAAATAGTTATCAAAGAAAAAGTTATCAATATTTCAAAGCAAGACAAATGGATAATTGAAACAGACCATGCCAATTATCACTGTGAGAACTTATGTATTGCAACACCATGGAATATAACGGAGTCTTTGCTAGAAGATATACTACCAAATATAGCAAAACATCAGTATAGACCTGTAATGTCAAATCTAATAAGCATAGGAATTGTTGCAAATAAAAAATCATTGAAACATATTAAAAATATTGCTGGCTTAATTGGTAAAGATCAGTTCTTTTACTCAGCTGTCTCTCGTGATGTTGTTGATAATCCGAGATATAGAGCTATAGCATTTCATTGTAAAGATAATTATTCTCAAAAAGAATTAATGCATAAAATAACAAAGCTTTTGAATATAACTGAGGAAGATATTCTTCATATCTACATAAAACAAAACACATTACCCTGCTACCATCGTAATCATCATATTTTCCTACAAGATTTAGAAAAAGAGCTTTTAGAAATACCTAACTTATATATTACTGGCAATTTTTTTGATAGATTAGCAATTGAAAACTGTATTAGAAGATCAAGCAAAGAAGCCTGTAGACTAATCAAATCTCTCTAAATAAACTGGCTCAAATATACTTAATTCTAGGAGCATAATTCAATGATAAAAACCCTTGCAGTTAATAACTACCGCTCATTACTAAATCTAGTAATACCTCTATCGCAACTAAATATTATAACTGGTGCTAATGCAAGCGGTAAGTCAAATCTTTATAAAGCTTTGAGACTACTAGCAGAAACAGCTCAAGGTGGTGTGGTAAACTCACTTGCTAAAGAAGGTGGACTAACCACAACATTCTGGGCAGGTCCTGAAAAAATTTCCAAAGAAATGCGTGAGGGTAAAGTTCCAATACAAGGAGGACCTAAACAAAAAGAGCCTCGTCTACGCCTAGGATTTAGTGATGAAACATTTGGCTATACGATTTCTCTCGGCTATCCCGGCCCGCTAACTGCAACTTCTTTTTCTTTAGATGCTGAAATCAAACGTGAAACAATTTGGGCGGGCAAAACCTATAAACATCCAAGCGCTCTAGTTGATAGAGATAGTCATATTATAAAAGTCCGAGAGCAAAGACAATGGCAGATCATCGAACAACACTGTCCTAACTATGAAAGTATTTTTACTCAAGCTTCGTATATAGATAAAACACCCGAAATTGTAGCCTTGCGTGAGAAAATCAAACAATGGCGTTTTTATGATCATTTTCGCACAGATATTGACGCTCCAGCACGAGCTAATCAATTAGGTACTCTTACAACAGTACTAAGTCATGATGGCCACGATCTTGCTTCAGCATTACAGACAATTATTGATATTGGTGACCACCAAGCCTTAAATGAAGCTATTGAAGATGCTTTCCCAGGTAGTAGTCTAAATATCAAAAAACACTCTGATGGGCAATTCATCACAGAACTAAGTCAACATGGGCTATTACGCCCATTATCAGCTCGTGAATTCTCTGATGGAACACTGCGATACTTATTGTTAGCAGCTGCTCTATTTACCCCAAGACCTCCAGAACTTATGGTTCTAAACGAGCCTGAGACAAGCCTACATTCTGACTTGATAGCACCGCTTGCAAGATTGATTGCTAAAGCATCTACTAAAACTCAAATTTGGGTTATCTCACACTCTAAAGAACTGATAAAATGTCTACAACAACTACCAAATCACAACCTAATTGAAATAGAAAAAGAGCTAGGACAAACCAAAGTTATTGGTCAAAATCTTCTAAACACTCCAAATTGGAGGTGGCCAGATACAAAATAACTCATACTATAAATTTTCTTCATTAATTTTATTTGCTTATCTTACATAGACAGTGTACTATATAGACTGCTTAAATTTTTAAAGTACGGCGAGCTGTATAGGTTTGCATGATTAAGAATTTTTTGCAAAAACTGAGTAATTGACAACAATAAATAAAGGAAAAAAGATGAAAACGTTTACTGCAAAACCATCAGATATCAAAAGACAATGGCTTTTGATTGATGCTACAGATAAAACTTTAGGTCGTCTAGCTACTGAAGTGGCAATGATCCTAAGAGGTAAAAACAAACCAGAATATACTCCTTCTATGGACACTGGTGATTATGTTGTTATCATTAATGCTGAAAAAATAGCTGTAACTGGTAACAAAAGAAAAGACAAAATTTACCACCACCACACTGGATATATTGGCGGTATCAAATCAATCTCTTTTGAGAAGCTAATTGCAACTCATCCAGAAAGAGCTATTGAAAAAGCTGTTAAAGGTATGCTTCCTAGAACTCCACTAGGACGTGCTATGTACAAAAAGTTAAAAGTTTATGCTGGTGAAAATCACCCACATACAGCTCAACAACCTCAAGCTCACAATATTTAATAAAGGATGGTAAAAATGTCAGAATATAATTATGGTACAGGTCGTCGCAAAAGTTCTGTAGCTCGTGTATTTATGAAAAAAGGTACTGGTCAATTTATCGTTAATGGTCTTCCATTAGAGCAGTATTTATGTCGTGAAACAGATTGTATGGTTGTAAAACAGCCTTTAGAATTAACTAACAACACTGAAAACTTTGACTTTAAAGTAACAGTAAAAGGTGGTGGTACTACTGGTCAAGCTGGTGCTATACGTTTAGGTGTTACTAGAGCTCTTATCGAGTTTGATGAAGATTTAAAACCTGCTCTTCGTGAAGCAGGTTTCGTTACTCGTGATTCACGTAAAGTTGAGCGTAAAAAGTTTGGTCTTAGAAAAGCTCGTAGAAGAAGACAGTTCTCTAAGCGTTAATACGTTTTATTACCTTTCTATTATTCTTTTTATTTTTATCACTAGGAGGATAAAATCTTGTTATTATATACAAAAAAGGATGATATCTATAGCGACATAGTTCGTATGATTCTTCTTATCAAAGGAGCTAATGCGAAGATTATAGATGTTTCTAAAGAAGAAAACTCAAAACACTTAGAAGAACTAAATATAATAACGCCTAATGGCAATATTCCTACGCTTAGTACTGATGATTTTGCTGTTTATAGACTAAGTATTATTATAGAAGCTATAGAAGATTTGTATCCTTTTCCTCCAATGTTCCCAGTTTTTCCAAAGCAAAGAGCTAATGCAAGAATATTATTAGAATATGTTAATAAAACATTTCTACAAAATATCATAAAATTGCAAGACTCAAATTTGACAGAAGAAGAAGCATCTGAGATAAAAGTAAAAATGCAAAAAGATATTATTAGTACTTATAAGACAATTGTCAGTGAAAGAGAGGTAAATGCAGAAAGTAATCCAGATGCACAAAACATTAATGTTTTAACTCTTATTATAACTTTTGTTTTTTATTACTTTATTAAGCTTAAGATTTCAATTCCTACGAAAGATAAGAACATTATCAAAGAAATCAAAGAACTTTTGAGTGAAGCTAATTTTATAAAAACGATTAAAGCACAAGGAGCTTGATATGGCTATGCTTAGAGCATATGTAGTCAAAGCTACATACAACTGGCTAGTTGATCACGGATTTACACCATATATTTTGGTTGATACTGAGTATGAAGGTGTAGTCGTACCTAACAACTATATTGATGAAGATAACAAAATACTACTAGACTTGTCTCCTCAAGCTATACAGAACTTAGATATTGATGATAACCATATTAGCTTCGATGCTACTTTTGATGGTGAACCAATATCCATTAATATTCCTATAGAATCTGTTTTAGAAGTTTTCTCTAAAGAAACTGAGCAAGGAATGTATGCTCGTGAATTCGGTTACGGAATCAATATTAATGAAGGTGAAGATGATGAAGCCGTTAATCCTAAAAAATTAGGCGAAGCAAACTCAGACAATGTTCTTTCTCTAGATTAATCTTTTCTTTTATCATTATCTACCATATGCTCTAGATTACTAATTATCTCATCTAGCTGCTTAGTGAAAATATCTAAATCTTTATTATCGATATGTCCTAAAGATTTTTGCCAATTTATATTTATAAAATCTTGAGTCCTAACCGAAAACTCCTTTCCTAACTGTGTTAAAGTAAAACGTACAACTCTCTTATCTTGTGAGTCAATGTAACGTTGCAATAATTTTTTAGATACTAAACTGTTAATAGCTCTAGTAATACTCTGAGGCTCACATCTCATATAATTAGAAATATCAGATTTCGAAGGTCTATTTAGTCCCAAAGCAGCTAATAAAACAATAGCCTCAGTGTAAGTAAAATGTTTTTTTTCTAAATAGTTCATGAATATTTTATACCATAGAGCATTAATTCTTCTCCATTGCTGACTTAAACTTGTAAATTTATCTAGTGGCATAAAAGAATATATTTTTTACTTACAATTATATGAAGCATTGCGTTATATTTCAACAGGTGATAATATGTCTTTCGTAATTTTCTAACTAGTCTTAAAATATGATCACATTAAATCAAAAACAAATCTTACTTGACAAAGCTATCATGCAACAGAAATCACCTTTTTTTATAAAAAATATTGATGGCAAATATATTTATATAAATCATCAAGCAGCCGCATTAGCAGACTTAACTCCAGAAGATTTTATTGATTTTGATGACTCAGAAATTTTTGGGGCTGAAATTGGGGCTATATATCGAAAAAAAGATCAAGATATTATTGCTGGTAAAGATGTTAATCCTATTGATATTTTCACTGATAAAAAAGGTGTTACAAGAGCATATTTCATATTAAGACAACCTATCTATGATAAGGATAAAGTTATCGGAGTATCTGGAATTAGAGCTGACATAACTAACTTCATAGATAAGATTGCAGCAATCAAAATTTAGCTTATATGACAAAAAATATTTTCACAGATAAAAGTAGTTATATTTTTGCTTCGACAATTACAGCTTCTGTATTTTTTTCTAGCTTAAGCGCATCTTACCTTTACAATCATAAAACTCTACTTATGATTTGGGCTTTTGTTTTTGGAATATTTCTACCTTTTTATCGCTTTGGAAATACTAAGCTTGAACAAATCAAAAGCCTAACTACAAATACAATTCTAGTTCTAATAATGATGCTTCTAGCATCTTTTGTTAGTTTGATAAATTCACCAATATTGCAAGAACTAGCTCGTGGAATTTTAGTTTTTTGTTGTCTATGTTCACAACGATATTTCAATGGTGGACGTATTTTAATCATATTCTTGATAGTATATGTACTACTTTTTTTCTATCTTGATCCAATTCTATATGAGAATACCTTATTACCTTCTCTTAATTCCTGCCTAACTGGACTACTAATAGGCTTCATATCAACTTCATTATTTACAATAATTATGCCAAGTGTTGATATCAAAACTCCTACTATTGATAAGGATTCTTTTGTTTTTAAACAAGCTATTATTACTATCCTTATGGTCTCTGTTTATATAACTGCTAGATTTATACATATAACCAATCCTGCTTGGATTTGCTATTCTATAGTTATAGTATCTACAGGAAATTATATAATATCGATAAAAACATCTCTGCATCGACTAATTGGCACTCTCATTGGAGCTGCTATAGGCATTGTATTATCACACTTTATTTTTGATAAGTATCCGTTAGCAATATACTCTTGTTTTATTTTCATTTTTCTTACATATTTTATGATTAATCATAATTATGGAGTTGGCATTGTTTTTGCAACAATTTGGTTAATTGCAGTATTTTATTTTCTCAAATCAGATATGACAGTAATCAGGTTTACTATAGCACGAATTTTTGACACTCTAATAGGTATAGGTCTTGGAATATTTGCTGAATTCATACTATTTAAGAAACTCAGAAACGATAAACTATAATTTTTTTTAAATATCCTAATACCACAGGTAAATACCCAATCATAAAACTCAAAGGTATACACACAGTTGCCCAATAGAAAACAAAATCATATTGATTAAAAACAAAATAACAACATAAAGCACTTATTACACCTATAACAGTACTTAGAATAGCTCCTAATAAATTAGTCTTACTACCATAAAAGCCATATAGCAAACTAAATGCTAAGGCAGCTATAGGAATATTGAAAAGTAACATTTTATCAAGAACCTGATCTATAAAAGTATTAGCAAGTATATAGCTAAAAATTGCAATAATAATTACGGTAAGGATACTTTTCTGCTCGCTTTTATTATCTTGAAAATGTACAGAACACATCGATGCCATAGTATTCCATAATGCTGCTATAGTTGTTAAAGCTATCATAAACATCATAAAATAAAATATCATTAACATAGGTCTATTGAAAAGATTTCGTACAATATACGAAAAAGCTTCATCAGGATTAGTGGAGCTAATCACATCTGCATATTTAGCTGTAGTATAGACAGCTATTAGATAAATCAAACTCACAATAAATGATGTAATTAGCACTGCATAAAATGCTACTTTCTTAGATTTGGCAGCAAATATTTTTTGTCCATACCATGGTGAAAGTATATATGTAAATGCTGTAAGAATTGCTAGAGATATAGAAAAAGAAAATGGTAAGGTTGGTATTTGTGCATTATTAATACGTCCGAATGCAGAAGCATCGGCATTATATGCTGAATACCATAAATATATAAATAGAACTATAGATAATAAAAAGCTCAATTTATCTATTTTTACTATTATTAGTAGCCCATCTCTTATGGTAAATAACAACATTAAACTACAAGCAACCCCACTTATTAACCAATGATTATAAGCAGGAAAAATCTGTTGTAGATAAATTGTAGTAGAGTATATAAAGTTAGCTCCAAATCCTGCCATTGCAGTTAATAAACATAATGCTACTACCAATCCAAATACTGGATTATAACGTTGAGAAAAAAATTCAGACACACTAATTGCATCAAAGTTTTTCCACTTTTTAGCGACACTAAAAGAATAAAATAATAATCCAACTAAAAACACAATTCCTAGAGATAGTGCTGAGAATCCATATAAATATCCCAAGCTCGAGAAGCCTATCAGAGTTGATACATTTAGCTCCGTCATTACAAGAGTAGCTGTAAGTGCAAAAAGCCCTAAACTCTTTCCTGCTGTATAGTAATTTTCAGAGTTATTCATTTATAACAATAGTTGAATTGGTTTATAGCTTTTTCTATGGATATCTAATACACCATATTTTCTTATATTTTCAAGATGCTCTTTTGTTGGATAACCTTTATGCTTGGCAAAACCATATTGTGGATATAATCTATCATGCTCAAGACAAATATTATCTCTATGTACTTTTGCTAATATCGAAGCTGCAGATATTTCTTGAATTTTTGAATCACCTTTCACAATAGCTTCTGATTTATAATCCCAGTTTGGTAATTTATTACCATCAACCAGCACTTTATCAAATTGTCTTTTTAAATTATCTGCAACTTGATTCATAGCTTTGAGCGTTGCTTGAAGGATATTTAATTCATCAATTTGCTGAGGTGAAACTTCAACTATTGTATATGCTTTTGCATGAGCAATTATTTGTTCATATAGTGATTGACGTTTTTTTTCTGTTAATTTTTTAGAGTCTTTAAGACCATAAATAATTTTTTCAGGATCTAATATTACTCCAGCGGCAACTACAGAACCAGATAATGGTCCACGCCCTGCTTCATCTATACCTAGTATAATCATTTTAACTTATCCAAATTATCCAATGATGTCAAAAACCCCCTCAAAATATTAACCTCTTGACTCTCTAATTCAGATCTTTGAAAAAGTCTGCGTACTTTATCCATCACATGGCCAGGTTTATCTTTATCCAAAAATCTAGATTGAAGCATACTATTTTCAAAATGTTGATATAACCCTTGCAACTCTTTGACAGAAGCTTTCTTATGCAAATGATTATATTCAGGCACTTCTTTTAAATCACTAATCTCGACAACTTGCTTATAAATCTCATAGGCTACTAGTTGTACCGCTTGAGCTAGATTAAGTGAAGTATATCCTTCATTTGACGGGATATACGCGTGCACATTACTCATCAAAAGTTCCTCATTTAAGAGTCCCGTTCTTTCTCTGCCAAATAATATTGCTATTTTTTCATCAGATTTTTGGATTTTATTAAGTATGTTTGTAGCTACTTTGGATATAGGCTCTATAGGCAGAGATACTCTACGCACTCTTGCACTAGTACCTACTACATAATCTATACCGTCAAGCGCTTCTTGAAGATTAGTCACAATCCTAGCACTTTTGACTACTTCTGTAGCATGACATGATAACGCTATAGCTTCATCATCTATACCTTTTTTAGGGTTAACTAGCCATAAATTTGTTAATCCCATATTCAGCATTGCTCTAGCTGTAGAACCTACATTGCCACTATGAGATGGCTCAACTAGAACTATGCGTATATTATCAAATAAATTAGTCATTGCTCGTATTAATAATTAAATTATATAAATCCTCAGAACTTTCAGCTTGTTGAAAATATTGCTGGGTACGATCTTCTTTCAAGTATAGTGCTAATTGCTTTAAAAGCTCCATATGAATAGCAGATATTTTATCAGGGAAAAAAACACCAACTGCTATTTTAATATCATCATCAATGGAGTCATCATAATAACTATTTTTTAATGTGACTATTATCAATCTAGTAGTCATAAGATTTTCAACTCGACAATGAGGAATATAAATATTCTTACCTATATATGTATTACCCATTCTTTCACGTTTATAGATATTTTTTAGAACAAGATCCTCATCTATATCAGGATAATCAGATATTCTATTTGCAAAAAATTCAATCAAACGTTTTTTTGATTCAATATTAAGATTCAAAATTATATCTTTTTTGTTTATTAGAGCTTTTAAGTTCATGAACTAGATAGAAAGATTATATAGTAGAATATTTATTCAGAATGACCAGTAGCATGGTTATCTCTTAATTTGTTTTTATGCTTCTTAATTTGACGAGCTAATTTATCTTCAAGCATGTCTATAGCTGCATACAAATCCTTATCTTCAGCTTTTGCAACAAATTCGCTACCAGGAACCGTAACTATAGCTTCTGCAACTTGATGATCTTTTTCAACATCTAAGATCACTTTTGTTGAAGTAATATTGTCAAAATAATGCCCTACCTTTCCAACTTTCTCATTTACATAGTTTCTGATTGCATCAGTAACTTCAACATGTCTACCAGTAATTTGAATATTCATATAAACCTCCGGATTTTGAATACCACGCCCACAGAATTTTGTAGAGCCCTATTTTAATAACCACCTAAGTGATATACTTGTATTCATATTATACAAGCTAAATACTATAAAGCAAAGCAATGAACAATAATGTAAAACAAATTTTAGCCTCTATAAGTCTTATTGCAATAGCGGTTATATCGTTTATTATTTTTGCACCTTTATTTGTTTTTCTGATTGTTTTCCTGATGATTTTTTCATTTTTTGTACGTAGAAAAATAATTAAAGAAAATCCTGATTTTTTTAGACAATACACTAGCAAAAAAGGGCGAATAATAGATCAAGAAGAAAATAACGAAAATAACTCAAATCACAAATTAAAATAAAATGTACACAAAAGACACTATAGTTGCAATTGCAACTCCTCAAGGTAATGGTGGCATAGGTATAATACGTATTTCTGGTGTTGATGCTTTGCCAATAGCCGAAAAGCTCACAAAAAAGCGACTCAAACCTAGGTATGCCACATTTTGTAATATTTATAACACTAATGAAATTATAGATCATGGTATTGTAATATTCTTTAACTCCCCTAACTCATACACAGGTGAAGATGTCGTTGAAATACAAGCACACGGCAATCCTTTTATACTTAATTTAATAATTAAAGCTGCATTAGAATATGGTGCTAGAATGGCTAATGCCGGTGAATTTACTGAAAGAGCCTTTCTAAACAATAAACTTGATTTGACTCAAGCTGAAGCTGTAGTGGATATTATTAATGCATCTTCAGAAACAGCAGCTAAATCAGCAGCTAAATCTCTTCAAGGAGATTTTTCTAAAGAAATTAATAATCTTCTAGAAAAACTTATTTATTTACGAATGTACGTAGAAGCATCTATTGATTTTCCAGAAGAAGAAATTAACTTTTTAGAAGATCAAAAAATCCACAATAGCTTACAAGATATATATAAAACAATTCTCAATGTCAAAAATAGCTGCAAACAAGGAGCAATTCTTGTTGAAGGTATAACACTAATACTAGTGGGTAAACCCAATGCTGGTAAATCTAGTCTTTTAAATGCCTTAGCTGGTAAAGAGTCTGCTATTGTGACATCTATAGCAGGTACAACTCGTGATATCGTTAAAGAGCATATCCAAATAAATGGTGTTCCAATGCATATTATCGATACTGCTGGATTACGTAGCAGTGACGATATTATCGAAAGCGAAGGAATTAAAAGAGCTATCAAAAAAATTCAAGAGGCAGATCAAATATTATTTGTAACTGATGACTATACAAATAGCCAGGTTAAATTTAGTGATATAAAAGATATAATTCCTGAATTTTACCATCAAATACCCAAAGATATAGATATTACTTATGTCCATAATAAAATAGATCTTCTTAAAGAAATACCTCTAAATCATGATAATCATATCTACATATCAGCTGAAAGTAACATTGGTATTGATAAACTAAAAGATCACATACTTGCTAAAGTTGGATATACTACTCAGAATGAGAGTATTTATACAGCTCGTGAAAGGCACGTCACAGCCATAGATAATGCGTTTGATCATATCAAGCTTGCTATGGAGCAATTAGAGCTTGGTAATGGCGAGCTTTTAGCTGAAGAGTTATTAATAGTTCAAGAGTATCTTAACTCTATTACAGGAGAATTTAGTTCTGATGATTTATTAGGAGAAATCTTCTCAAGTTTCTGTATTGGCAAATAAAATTTTTTATCGCATACTATTTATTCTTAGCCATAGTAATACCATCTTCAAACTGATCACTAGTAATAGGTTCATCAGTATGTTTATTAATTGCGACTGTTTTAACTTTACTACTCGTTACATTGAGCGAATTACCAGCTACAATCGCATATAAATTAATACTAATAGCTAGCATAATAAAAGTTGTTAATATCTTTTTCATCTAATATTCCTGTAAACATACATCAATAAATTTAACAAACTCTTGTTCTAAATTATTTCTGACTCCTGTTGCTCTTACCAAATAGAAATCAGTCCTGCCAAAATAATAATCATCAAGTACCGGTAATACATTTAATTTACTATTAGCAAAAATATCTAAGGTGTTAATAATCTTATTACATTTAGTTGCTATATTAATATCACATATAGAGTTATTAAGAAACATATTTGGATTAATACAGACCTCTTTTTTAGAATCATCTTTCTCAGAGAAAGCTATCAATATGGTCTGAAATTTATCATTATGCAAAAATCCAACTACATCATGACTTTCAAGATCTTCTAGTAAATTTGGCTGTCCATATGTTTGAATATAATCTTGACTAGCATAAAGTTTATTTTTTGCTCTTACGAGAGTTTTTATAGTACAACTACTAGTTATAGGTTTTTTTATAGTAATTGCTATATCAATATCATCTTTAACCAAATCTACAATTCCTGCTGTGTAACTAAATACTAATTTAACGTTAGGATAACGCGCATAAAAAATGCCTAGCTTATCAGCAAGTATATTATCGAGAAAAAGTTTTGGCATACCTATCTTTAGAGTACCACTAATTTCTTTAGATTTGTTCACTATCTGTTGGAGTGTCGTATTAGCTTGCTTCTCAATATCTTTAAAACTTCTATAAAATGACTCTCCATCCTCAGTCATTTCTATTAAGCCTCTTGAGTTTCGCTTTATTAGTTTCATATTCACAGACTCTTCTAAGTTTTGAATTCTACGAGAAACAGTACTTTGCGAAACATTTAAGTGCTTTGCTAACTCTGTAAAAGTACCTACATCAATAAGCTTTATAAAAATAAAAATATCATCAAAGTTCATCATCACCCTCATTTATGCATAGCTCTTATGCATTATTTGCTACAGACATATTAATACTACTACAAATATAATAGCTGTGTAAGTTAACAAACTAACTTTAACTTTTTAAAAGAATCAATAGGAGAGTAAAAAATGAAAAAAATATTATCAAACATTCTACTAACTAGTACAGTATTAGCCACTTCAGTACCTGCCATGGCATGTTCTGAACTTAATCATAATTTTGGCAAAGATTTAGGAATTTATACTACTAGAACTATGGATATTTTTATTGATTTGAAACCAAACTTAACAGTATATCCAAGAGGCACTGAAGAAAATGGTGGCTTAGATGAAAATTCATTAAACTGGACAGATAAATATGGTTATGTTTCTGTTGATGAAACAAACTTAGAGAACTTGACTGGTGAAGGTGTAAATGAAAAAGGTTTAGCTGCACATCTATTATATCTTGGTGATACTATCCAACCCAAAAGAGACTTAAATAAGCCTGGAGTAAATGGTGTAAATTGGGTTAGATATGTATTAGGAAATTATGCTACAGTCAAGGAAGTTTTAAAGAACTTAGATAAATATCAAATATATAATCCTCCTGTAAAAATAAATGGTCATGATAGCTATTTACCTGTACATTATTTAGTTGAGGATAAAACTGGAGATAGTGCTCTTATTGAATATATAAATGGAAAATTAACTGTACATAGAAATGTAAAAACTCTTAGTAATGAACCAAGTTATGATCAACAATTAAAAACTGTTAAAGAGGCTAAGAAATTAGGTTTTTATAATATTGATAAACTACCTGGTGGCGCAAATTCTGGATATAGATTCGTCAGAGGCAGCTTTATTAATGAAAACTTACCTGAAGCGGAATCTATGGATCAAGCTGTTAACTATATGTTTGCAGCTGCTGACTCAGTATCCGTTCCATTTATAAAAGGCTATAAAAATGAGAGCTTTAACAATCCAAGCCTAGATGATAAATGGCCAACTCAATGGAAATCAGTAACATCTTTATCAAACGCTACAATATATATAACAGATACTCTAGTTGGTAACCGAATTTCTGTTAATCTAAACAAAGTAGATCTAGATAAAGGACAACCTATTAGAAGCATATCTGTTATGGATGAATCTTTAACTGGTGATGTAACAAGTAAATTAACTCCTAAAAATAAATAATATAAAATTTTTTCTAGTAGTTAAATTTGAATGAATGTTTCTTCAAAAAGGATGAAAATATTCCTTGAGAATACTATTTATATCCTTTAAGTTTTATTCCCATAACTCTCTACATAATTTCCTAAATCATAATACTTTTAAATTAAATTCAGTAACGGTTAAACATTATTACTTCTAAAAAAACATTCATATTGATACTATTAAATTTAATTTTTTTCTCTAATTAATAAAATAATCAAAGACTCCTATATTAATTTATATAAATTTTCACTTCAAGAATCTCTATTCTATTTATACATAGCTGCTATGCATTTTTTGCTACAGACACGTTAATACTATTATAAGTATAATAACTTTGTAAGTTACAGCACAGACTTTAAACATTTTAAATCATCAATAAGGAAAATGAACATGAAAAAAATATTATCAAAAATCCTATTAACTAGTGCTATATTAGCTACTTCAGTACCTGTTATGGCATGCTCTGAACTTAATCATAATTTTGGCAAAGATCTGGGGATTTACACTGCTAGAACGATGGATGTCTTTATTGATCTTAAGCCAAAATTAACAGTATATCCAAGAGGAACAAAAGAATTAGGAAACCTTAAAGATAACCCTTTAAATTGGACTGATAAATATGGTTATGTTACCGTGGAAGAGACAGTCCCTGTAACTTTAGCTGCAGAAGGTGTAAATGAAAAAGGTTTAGCCGCACATTTATTATATCTTGGAGGTACTATTCAACCTAAAAGAGACTTAAATAAACCTGGTGTAAATGGACTTAATTGGGTTAATTATGTATTAGGAAACTATACTACTGTCAAAGAAGTTTTAGAAAATTTAGACAAGTATCAAATCTATATGCCACCAGTAAAAGTTAATGGTAAAGATAGTTATCTGCCTATACATTATATGATTGAAGATAAAACTGGGGATAGTGCTCTTATTGAATATATAAATGGAAAGCTAACTGTACATAGAAATGTAAAAGCAATTAGCAATGAGCCTAGTTATGATCAACAGTTAAAAACTTTAAAAGAGGCTAAGAAATTAGGTTTTTATAATATTGATAAACTACCTGGTGGTGCAAATTCTGGATATAGATTTGTTAGAGCAAATTTCATTAGTGAAAACTTACCAAAAGCTGAATCTATGAACCAAGCTATAAATTATATGTTTGCAGCTGCTGATTCAGTATCTGTTCCATTTATAAAAGGTTATAGAGATGAGAGTTTAGATAATCCAGCTCTTGAAGATAAATGGCCAACTCAATGGAAATCAGTAACATCTTTGTCTCAAAACACTATCTATGTTTCTGATACTTTAGTTGGTAATAGAGTTTATGTTAATCTTAATGAAGTTAACTTAGATAAAGGACAACCCATAAAGAGTGTATCTATTATGGATAAAACTTTAACTGGTGATGTAACTAGCAAACTAGAACCTCAAAAGTAAATAAAAATTCATCTAAATATCTAATTTACCTTTATATTTCGTTTATGCATAGCTGGTATGTAAATTATGGTACAGACTTAGTATTACACCATATATACACTAGAAATAAATAGAATATATAGTAAAAAACAAGGAATAAATAATGAAAAAGATACTCATATTAGTTTTGATTTTAGTTGGTACTACATCTATTGTGAATGCAAACCCAACAAAATTAAGATCATATTCAATTGGGGTTAAACGCTATCACACATTGTTAACCCAATCAGATAATGTCCAAAAGGCAACTCACTACTATACACATCATAACTAATAAAACAGTTCTACAGCAAACATTTTGTTAAAATTATCTAATTTAAAATATACCCCAAAATATTATGATATCTCTAATAGGTAAGACTCCTATTATTAAACTAAAAACTAATAATAATCACAATATATACGCCAAATGCGAATGGCTTAATCCCACCGGAAGTATAAAAGATCGAGTTGCAAAATATATTTTAGAAAACTTGATTAAAAACAAAAAAATAAATCCTAAACAAGCAATCATTGAAGCAAGCTCTGGTAATATGGGAACTTCTCTCGCTGCAATTGGAAAATTATATGATCATCCCGTATATATTACATGCCCAGGAAAAACTGGAAAAGTAAAAAGAAAAATGATCAAGAGTTTTGGTGCTAACATAACAATATGTAAAAATACCGCTGATCACACAGATATTGATTTTTATGTCAATAAAGCTAAAGAATTAGCAAAAAATTTAAATGGTATATTAATTAATCAATACGATAATCTACTTAATACAGAGTGTCATTACAAAACCACCGGGCAAGAAATAGTTAATTATTTTTTAACTCACTCTCAAAATATTGATTATTTTATAACAGTCGGAGGATCTGGTGGAACTATTACTGGTTGTGCAAAAAAAATAAAAGAAATATATACAAAAACTAAAGTTGTTATGCCAGATCCCAAAGGATCTATTTATTATGATATTTTTTATCATGGTAGATCAATACAAGAAAATATTTATAGCTATAAGGTTGAAGGTCCTGGTAATCCCGTATTTTGTAAATCTATGGACATGTCATACATCGATGAAATAATTCAGTTTACTGATGATGAAGCTATACTAGGATGTAATGAATTAGCAGAAGAACAAGGAATTTACGCTGGTCATAGTAGTGGTGCAAATTATTTTATAGCGAAGAAGCTAATTGAAAAACTACCTAAAGATAAAAACTACAATATCTTAATTATGATTTTAGATAATGGTATGAAATATAATTTTGACTAGTCTTAGGAAAATATAAAATGAAATGATATTGAATTACTGTTATCATTAAATTTGTGTATCAATATATAGGAGTATTTCAAATGCCAGGTATATTAATAAGTTTCATACTGCTTTTTATTTCCGTTTCTTTTGCTTGGTTTAGTTGGCGCTTAGGTATTATAATGTTTAGCATATTCCTTATTGTAGCTGGACTTGTTTTTCTCCATCATGCAACTGATCACTTAACAATATATTTATAACTTAGAGGTTTTTATATATGAAGAAATATTTTAAAGATGATTTAATTAAATTTCTAAGTGCTATAGAACTTACAGGTATAACGATTACTATTATTTCTGCATTTTACTTTCAATTTATAATGGGAGAAATTCCTTGTCCACTATGTCTTTTACAAAGATTAGGACTACTAGCAATAGGATTTGGATTTCTATTAAATATGCGCTATAACGTTAGGCCTAGTCATTATGCTTTATCATTATTGGCTGCAGTATTAACATCATTCATTTCATTAAGACAAATTGCTCTTCATGTTTCAGATCCTGTTGGTTTTGGATCAACTGTCTTTGGACTACACATGTATACATGGGTATTTGTAATATCAATGATTGCAATAATTTATATAGCCATTGTCATGTCATATCCAGATCAATACAAAATAAATAAAGATCCAAACGAAATAAAAGAGGCTAAAAATAATAAGGTTCGTGCACTAACTCATATTGTATTTGTAATATTCTTAATAGCTATTTTCACTAACGTTGCTTCAACATTTATTGAATGTGGTATACATGAGTGTCCAGACGATCCTACTAGTTATCTACTTCTAACAAAATAATCATAATATAAATACTAAAAAACAAATCAACGAGTTATAAACTACTGTGGAGATATTTAAAGCAATAATATTCTATTATATTTATTAAAACTCTATATCAATATTTCTACATTTAGCCGTATCATAAAAAATATCGAATAAATCTGTAACACTCCAAGGAGTATCTTCTGGCATTTCTTTAAACTCTCTATATGCTCTTTCTATACACATATATACTCTATTTGCACCTTTCCATTCTTTATATTCTTTAAGATCTATAATCTTAGCTGCTTCAATTGATGTGATTCCTTGATCATAATATTTTTTTGATTCTGATAAAATATGTTTTAATAAATTTTTAAAATGTAAAACACCCTTTTTATCACAAACAGGTCCATGGCCTGGTACTACAACATCTGGATTTAAAGAGATGATATAATCTAAAGCCTTAAACCAATTTTTATAAGAACCTACCCAGCCAACTGGTATACTATTTTGAAAAACCACATCACCAGCAAAAACAACTTTTTCTTGTGAAAAATAAACGATAGTATCTCCAACTTGATGACATGGACCTACATAAATAAGCTCAATATTATAACCTTCAATTTTTAAAGTATATTTTTCATCAAATAACTTTGTCGGTAAGACAAGTTGTATATCACTGAAATTATAATCTTCAGCAAGCTGCCTCTCAACTGCTTTCAAACCTGGATGATTATCATCATTTGCTGAAGATTCTTTCATATGTTCTGGATTTGCTACTAATTTCATTCTTTCAGGTACTGATTTATGAGCAATAATTTCAGAATTTCTAAATAATTGATTACCAAAAACATGATCACAATCTTCATGTGTATTTATAATGAACTTAGGATGCCCTTCTGAAATAGGAGATAGTAAATCTATCATCATCTGAGCATGCTTAACATCAGACTGAGTATCTATTAATACTCCATCTCCTAGATTTATAAAACCTGAATTTGCATCACACATCCTATTTTTTTCATTTAATATTGCATAACAACTATCACTAACTTTTTGTAATTTCACAATTAATTTCTCTTTTTTTAAATTATAAATATTTGTTAAACCATTCTAGTTGTTTATTTGATATCTCTTTAAGACAATCTCCAACATAAACATCATAATGCCCAGTATCAACGCAATGATATTGTTTTGGTTCATTTGCCTTTTCAAATAAAATTTCTGATTCTTGTACAGGAACGACTGTATCATTTTTAGCAGATACTATAAATATAGGAATTTTTATCTTTGATACATAGTCTTCAGGAAAATATTCTGTGATTTTTTCAATAGAAAGCAAAGGGATATCAACATCAAAATGGGGAAAATTAACAACTTCAGAATTATAAAAATCAATAGATTGCTTATCTGCTAAAATTTGATTTGCTGATATGCGCAATAGACTATTTTCCAATACAGCAAGTCTCGAAGCTTTAGAAACCATTTCATTGAACATCTGTAATTTTTTTTCATCTTTTACTTTTTTAAAAACTCGCTCACCATTTCCAAATGTTACTTGAGCACATAAACATTTAACTCGTTTATCTATTCCTGTTGTTACAATAGAATTAGCACCTCCAAAAGATGAGCCCCAAAGTCCAATTCTTTCATGATTCACTTCTGGCAAGGTTTGTAAGTATGTAATCATATTTCTAATATCATTAACTTGCTCTTGTGGAACAAGATAACTTTTAATGCCTTCACTCTCACCAAAACCACGATGATCAAATGTAGCTACAATATAACCATTAGATGAAAAAAATTCTGCAATAGGAGGTAGTTTATGTTCCTTTATCTCAGCGAAACCATGACACATGACTATAGCTGGAGCACCTTCTTTAGATATATTATTAGGAAAATATATTTCTGCACTTATTTTATTACCATCTGAATAGAAACATGCTTTTCGTTTCATAAGATTACTCCTAATTAAATTTATATTTTATCAAAATATAATAGTAGACTGTAAAAACCCTTTCATTTTAATGACTATATTCTCATCTTTATGGTATTTAATATCAATAATATCTCTTAACAAAATAAAAGCAAATCTAGATTTTAAAAATTAGTAAAACATTTAATAATATCAAATTACTAACTAATGATGGATTTTCTTAAATTATTATATTTTAAATAATCAAAATTAAAAAATCATATACAGTATTTGATTTATTTTTTAAGAAGAACTATTTATACACTTTTGAGTTATAATTTATTTAGTAGAGCAATTTGAGGAAGTGAAATGACTAAAAAGAAGATTATTACTTTTATTTTTTTATTATTCTCTTGCACATCTATATATGCAACAACAGATATTAATTTAGATAAAAATACAAACGCAACTATTATACAGTCTATACAAAAAGAGCTGATAGCAGCAGAAACTGAAACACAAGGATTAATTAATCAAAAAGATCAAGATAATCAAAACAGTCAAGATTCATTTGTTATGTATAATAATGTAGTTGTTAGACATGCTAATTAACGAATTTACTTAAAACATTTTTGCTAGAGTCATGTTAGATATAAGTGATAGATATAAGTGATAGATATAAGTGATAGATATAAGTGATAGATATAAGTGATAGATATAAGTGATAGATATAAATATCAGGAGATTATAGATTAAATTTGCTATTTAATATAGCAGTAATAGTTTTAAAAATTATGATGTATATAAATGCAAAAAGCCCCATATTTCTATGAGGCTTCTAGAATGCTTATCACGATAAGTCTTTAATGTAATAAGATGGCGATTA